>CBINJQ010000001.1:0-42422 GCA_966251015.1 uncultured Akkermansia sp.
TGAAGGCGCTCGTGGCGTGGAGCTCGACGTAGGCGGGGGACATGAGCGCGGGGAGAGGGGGGGAATACCGGAGTCGGTTTGGTGGGACGGCGTCCCTCCAAAAGGCGCGTCAGTCGTATTCGCCTTCGAGGAACCAGGCGTCGGCGATGCGGACGAGGCGGTGGAGCGTGGTGGCGAGTTGCACGTCCCACTCCTCGCGGCGCCAGGCGAGGTCGGCTTGCCACCAGTCGCCGGAGGAATGCCAGGGGCCGGCGAGGGCGAGGATTTCGCCGTCTTCGATGCCCGGGGCGCGGACCGCGACGGGCGCGGGGGACGCGGGAGCGAGTTCGACGATGACGGGCAGGGGCGGGCGGTAGCGGCGGAGAACGAGGCCTTGCGGCGGGTGGGAGAAGGCGCGGCGGTCGAGGGCGGGAATCTCGGCGGCGGGAGGCTCGAGCGTGAAGACGTCGGGGCGGTGGGTGTTTTGCAGGACGGGCGTGCCGACGCGGTCGGCGCCGACGATGGCGGAGACGCGCGCGAGGGTTTCGGAGAAACGGTGCGGGTCGCGGAGGGCGCGGGTGAAGAAACCGGGCTGGCGGGCGGAGACGCGGGCGGGCGTGAGGTCGAGGCGCACGCCGGTGATGGCGGCGGCGGTGCGGGTGCCTTCGAGCCAGGTTTGGAGGACGCCGAAGAGGACTTCGGGGCGGGTGGAGGGCTCGGGGAGGCGGAGGTCGCGGACGAGCCGGGTGTCGTCGGCGAGGGCGAGCGTGACGCGGAGCTCGGCGGCGGCGAGGGCGGCGTTTTGCAGGTCGAGGGCGAGGCGGTCCACGAAGCGGCGGAAGACGAAGAGCAGCGGCTCGAGCGTCTCCATCTCGTGCTCGCAATCCATCGCGGCGGAGAAGGTCGGCGCCGGGGTGTGAAGGCGGAGCGGGCGGGTGGTCTGGCCGGCGGCGCGTTCCCAGAGGGCGAGGCCGGCGGGGCCGAGGCGTTGGGCGACCGAGGCTTTGGAGAGGTCGGTGAGGTCGCCGAGCGTGCGCAGGCCCCAGCCGGCTAGGATGGGCACGAGATCGGGGGGCGGCTCGGCGGCTTCGAGGGGAAGCGCGGCGAGGAAGGCGCGCTCGTTGTCGGGGATGAAAAGCGGGTCGGCGCGGCGCGCGGCGTAGAGGGCGAGAAGCGGGGTGGACGCGGCGCCGGCGGTGGCGGGCAGGCCGAGGGCGGAGAGTTGGCCGAGGGCGCGGCGGAGGGCGGGTTCGCGTTCGGGGGGAGCGACGCCGGCGATGTTCAGGGTGCAGAGACCGGGCGCGGTGAGCTCGACCTGGGGGGATACGGAGAAGGCGGCGGCGAGGAGGCCGGCGGCGGCCTCGGACTCGGCGTCGGGGCGCGGATGCAGGAGGCGGAGGCGCGAGTAACGGGCGAGGGCCTGGGAGGTGGTCTGGCCGATCTCGACGCCGAGGGCGCGGGCGCGATCGGTGCAGGCGAGGAGGCGCGCGGGGCGGGCGGCGGGATCGACAAGGGCGGCGGGGAAGGAGGCGGCGAAGGCGTCCTCGGTGCGGAGGAGGGCGGCGAGCGGGAAGTCGGGGACGTGGAGGACGGCGAACATCGAGGGCGGTAGCGGGTGAAACGAGGAGACGGACGGAGGTTTGGCCGAAAAAAGGCGCAAAAATCCACGAGCGCATGGGGCGTTGCAGGCGCCTGTAGGCGCGCGGTGACGCTACGTCGGCGGAGAAGATTTTTGCGTCTCTTTGCGGCTAATGCCGGCCCCAGGCTAGGCGGAGGCGGCGAGGCGGTGGCGTTGACGGGAGACTTCGAGGTCGACGACGAGGTGCGGGCGGTCGAGGTCGCGGCTGGCGAAAGGATGGGGCGGGCCGAGCTGGAGGCGGAGCCGGGCGCTGGGGACGAGGGCGGCGGGGGTCAGGACGATGAGGGCGAGATCGGTCTGCTCGACGGCGCGCTGGAGCCGATACCAGGTCGTGGCGGGGACACGGCGTAGTTGGAAAATAGATACGGATGAGAGGTCGAGGGCGACGAGGTCGAGGTTTTCCTCGCGGGCGAGGAGGTCGGCGACGGGGAGGGCGTCGGCGGGGGCGCGGCAGCGGACCCAGACGAGATGTTCGAGGTCGGCGGCGGGAAGCGAACCGGGGTCGAACTGGTCGGCGGCGTCGACGAGGGCGACGCGGGCGGGCAGGGCGCGGGTGGCGGCGCGGAGTTGCGCGAGGAAAAGGTGCGCTCCGGAGCCGGCGGCGGGGCGGATCAGCTCGGTGAGAGCGTGGCGGGGGAGGCCGCCGGCGGAGTCGTCGACCGAAGGGATGCCGGTGGGCAGGACGCCGCCGGCGGGACGTCCGGCTTGCGGGAAACGCGCGGCCAGCATCTGGCGGAGATCGGCGAGTTTGGCGGCGGGAGCGGGCACGGCTGTTGGCGCGGGTGCATGCGGAGAGCGGCAGGGGAGGGAAGAGAGCGGACTGATCGGACGGATCACGCCCTGGCGGTAAGGGAAACACGGGCGAGACGCCCGTGCCACGGCGTGCTTAGGCGGCGCGGCGGATGAGGCCGACGAGGACGCCTTGGCAGTGGAGGCCGCGTTCGGGGACGATGTCGGGGTAGCGCGGGTTTTCCGGGTGGAGGACGGCCATGCCGGCGCGGAAGACGAGGCGCTTGAGGGTGGTGTCGGTCTCGTCGACGAGGGCGGCGACGATGTCGCCGGGGCGGGGCTCGCGGGATTCGAGGATGGCGAGGTCGCCGTCGCAGATGTGGGCGTCGATCATCGAGTCGCCGCTGACGCGGAGGGCCCAGAGTTTGGAGGCGCGGTGTTGGGGCAGGCCGAAGAAGGCGGGGTCGATCTGCACGGTCTCGTCGGCGCTTTGCTCGGTGCTGACGGGATTGCCGGCGGGGATGCTGCCGTGGACGGGGATGGTGAAGAGCTGGGCCTGGACGAGCTTGGCCTTCAGTCCCCAGGTGCGGCCGTTGATCTGCTCGATGGCGCCTTTTTTGGAGAGGGCGCGGAGGTGGTTCATCGCGGCGTTCTGGCTGGCGTAGCCGAACTGGCGCTGGATGTCGCGGGTGCTGGGGGGCATGCCGCGCTCGGTCTGCACGGCGCGGATGAAATCGAGAATGGATTCCTGTTTTTCGCTGAGCATGGCGGAAGTGTTATGTGTTCGGTTGAACACATAACAAGCCGGACCTGATGCCGGGGACGGCGCGGCGATCTAAACGCGCGCGGGCGGACGAGTTAACGCGGAGGATTTTTTCCGGCCATCATGGCGCGGGCGGGCGGACGCGCGGGCCGTTTGGCGGAAGAGCGCCTGTGGCGGCGGTTTGGGGGGAACATTCCCGAGGGGCGGCAATCATTGTGCGGGCATGTCCACTTCTCGCGCGCCCGAGTCCTCCGCTTCCGAGCCTGTTTCCGCGTCGTCGCCCTCGCAGGGGAAGCGGGCGACGGATTTTGCGACGGAGCTGCGCGCCTTGTCCGAGCGTTACCGGGAGGTGCCGGTGCCTTTGGGCGAGATTTTGGACGGGCTGGGGCCTCGGGCGTCGGCGATGCTGGTCGTCATCTGCGCGCTGCCCTTTGCGACGCCGATCAGCATACCGGGGCTGTCGACGCCTTTCGGGCTCGTGATCCTGTTGCTGGCGACGCGCTACTTCCTCGGGTTGCCGCCTTGGTTGCCGGAGCGATTGCGCCGCGTGGTGCTGCCGGGGGCGTTTTTCTCCAAAATGCTTTCCGCGAGCAGCCGGTTCATCGGCTGGATGGAGCGGCGGCTGGCGGAGCGATGGCACGCCTTGGCGGACGCGGATTGGAAGCTCCGTCTGCACACGGCGGTGGTGATCCTGTCGGGGCTGCTGTTGATGATGCCCTTGCCGCCTTTGCCGCCGTTCACGAACACGCTGCCGGCGTTGGTGGCGGTGGTGATGACCTTCGCGACGCTGAAGCGCGACGGCATGGGCATCGTCGCGGGTTACGCGGTGTTCGCGTTCACCGTGGGCTACTTCGTGTTCTGGGGCGCGGTGGTGGCGGAGGCCTTCCGGCGCTATGGCGGCGCGGTGGCCGACTGGTTTCAGCGCTTCGCGTAGGCGTCGCGGAGGGCGGCGACGACCTCGGGCGGGACGAAGTGGGCGATGTCGCCGCCGAGCTTGGCGACCTGTTTCACGAGATTGGAGCTGGTGTAGCTGTAGGTCTCGCGGGGCATGACGAAGATGGTCTCGATGGCGGGCTCGAGGTGGCGGTTCATGAGCGCCATGTTGAACTCGAACTCGAAGTCGGAGAGAGCGCGGATGCCGCGGATGACGGCGATGGCGTTTTGCGCGCGGGCGAACTCGACGAGAAGGCCGTCGAAGGGGACGGCCGCGACGTTGGGGATGTGTTTGGCGACGGAGCGCACGAGCGCGAGGCGTTGCTCCTGGGTGAAGAGGGGGCTCTTGCCGGGGTTGGCGGCGACGGCGACGGTGACCTTGTCGAAGAGACGGGCGGCGCGCTCCAGCACGTCGAGATGCCCGAAGGTGATGGGATCGAAGGTGCCGGGATAGATGCAGTGGCGCATGGCGGGGGAAAGGGGACGAGGGCGGACGGCTGGAGGACGAGGAGGGCGGAGCGCGGGCGCGGGTTAATCGCCGCCGGGGAGCGCGGCGCGCGGCGGGGCGGGCTGGTGGGCGATCTCGCGGAGGAGCGCCTCGGCGGCGAGGCCTCGGGCGCGGGCGAGGGCGTTGAGGCGCGCGGCCTCGGCGGGGGTGGCGACGGTGATGCGGGCGGCGCCGTCGCGGTCGGTCCAGCGGAGGTGGACGGTGCGCTGGCGCGAGCTTTTGACGAGGCCGCGGAGGAAGGTGTCGTCGTCGGGCGTGGCGGCCGGCGCGGGGGCGGGCGAAGCGGGAGGAGGCGTGGCGCTCATGGGGAGGTCAGCGTTTTTTGGAACCGGAGCGGAAGAAGGAGAGTATCCAGAGAAGCACGACGGCGCCGATGACGGCGGCGATGAGCGAGGCGAGGGTGCTTCGCACGCCGAAGCCGAGCAGGCCGACGAGCCAGCGTCCGAAGAAGGAGCCGACGACGCCGACGACGAGGTTGCCGAGCAGGCCGAAGCCCCGGCGGCGCAGGACGAGGCCGGCGAGCCAGCCGGCGAGGGCGCCGACGACGAGGAGAATGCAGAGTTGCTCGAAGGCGATGTTCACGGGGCGGCGTTCGGGTTTGGCGCGTGGGGCGGGGAGCTAGGAGCTGGAAACGGCGCCGACGCCGGGGAAGGTTTGCCAGAGCTTCAGCGGGATGTCCTCGGGGCGCACGGAGGGAGACTGGCCGGCGGCGACGAGGCTGTCGATCCAGGCGCGGCCGCCGTCGGGGAGCTGGCCGCGGAGGAGCGTGCCGATCTGTTTGCGACGTTGCTGGAAGCAGGCGCGGATCATGCGCTTCACGGCGGGCGGGAAGAGCAGCGGCGCGGGTTTGCGGACGAGGTTAAAAAGATAGGAGTCGACGTCGGGGCGCGGGTGGAAGCAGTGGCCGGAGACCTTGTGGCCGGGGGCGATGTCGAAGGCGGACTGGATGAAGATCGAGATGGAGCCGAACTGCTTGGTGCCGGGTTTGGCCATGTAGCGCTGGGCGGCCTCGAGCTGGAGCATGAGGACGAGGCGCTCGGGGAGCGGGCCTTCGAGGACGGCGTCCATCCACGGCGTGGAGATGGCGTAGGGGAGGTTGGCGACGATCTTGAAGGGCTGGTCGGCGGGGATCCGCGCGGTGGGGTGGTCCATCGCGTCGGCCTCGAGGAGATGGAGGCGGCCGGGGTGGAGCGGGGCGACCTCCTCGGCGAGGTAGCGGGCGAGCATGGCGTCGCGCTCGACGGCCCAGACCTCGGCGCCGGCCTCGAGAAGGGTGCGGGTGAGCGTGCCGAGTCCGGGGCCGACCTCGACGACGCGGTCGCCGGGGGCGACTTGGGCGAGCTCGAGGGACTTGCGGACGATGTTGCCGTCGATGAGGAAGTTTTGCCCCAGGGCGTGCTTCGGGTGGACGCCCAGCTTGGCCAGGATGTCGCGGGTGTCGGAGAGAGTTAAAGGCATCGGATGGGAACCGCTAAAGGGCGCTAAAGAGCGCTAAAAGAGGAGCCGCTGGCGGAGGTTTGATTAGCGAGCGTCAGCGAAATTTAGCGGTTTCAACTTCAGGCGCGGTGGAAGTCGGCGAAGAGGGAGGCGGGGTCAGTGGACGCGGTCGAAGGCGTCGCCGCTTTGGGAGATCTCGCCGCAATACATGCAGCGGCCGAGGGCGCGGGTGACGACGCGACCGCACTTGTGGCAGTTGGGCGGCGGGGCGGTGGGCCGCACACGGCCGTCGAGATGGCCGTCCTTCAGATCGGTGAGATTAACCCAATCTTTCAGCTCCTCCTCGGTGTAGCCGTGGCGGTCCTTGAGCAGTTCCCACAGGGCGTGGGTGACGAGGGCGAGGCGGGCGAACTTGGTTTCGAACGCGGCCAAACGTTGCTCGACGAGGCCGGCCTGGTTTCCGGCCCGATCGGCGGCGGCGCGAGCTTCGTGTTCGTTGACGGCGTGGACTGCGTCGAAGATGTCCATGGTCAGGCGCGGTGAAAGTCGGCGAGGAGGGCGGCGGTGTCGGGGGCCTTCATGAGGGCCTCGCCGCAGAGGATGGCGTGGGCGCCGCAGGCCCGGACGCGGGTGGCGTCGGCGGCGGTGAAAATACCGCTCTCGCTGACGGCGGTGACGTGCGCGGGGAATTTCGGGATGAGGCGTTCGCTCAGGCCGAGGTCGCACTTGAAGATGGCGAGGTCGCGGTTGTTGACGCCGATGATCTGCGCCTCGTGGGCGAGGGCGCGGTCGAGCTCGGCCTCGTTGTGGATCTCGAAAAGGGCGTCGAGTCCGGCGGCGCGGGCGGCCTCGTGGAGCACGCGGATGTCGGCGTCGTCGAGGGCGCGCACGATGATGAGGATGGCGCTGGCGCCGGCCTGGCGGGCTTCGAGGACCTGGATCGGGTGGACCATGAAGTCCTTGCGGATGCAGGGCAGCGGGCGGGGAGCAGGGAGAGAGGAGCCGGGAGCCGGAGATGCGCGGAATCGGGCGGTGACCGATTCGAGGTCGGCGAGGGTGCCGCCGAAGTATTTCTCGTCGGTGAGGATGGAAAGGGCGTCGGCGCCCGCGGATTGGTAGCGGAGGGCTTGGTCGAGGGCGGGGACGCCGGCCTTGATGTCTCCGGCGGAAGGGGAGCGGCGCTTGATCTCGGCGATCACGGCGAGCGCTCCGTCGGCGCGACGCAGGGCGGCGGCGAAGGAGGGCGGGCGCGGCAGGCGGGCGTCGAGCGCGGCAAGTTCCTCAAGAGAAACGGCGCGGACGCGCGGGGCGACTTCGAGGCGCTTGTGCGCCATGATCTCGGTGAGTTTGTCGGACATCGGAAAGAGGGGTAATGGCCGCAAAGAGGGGCGGAGGGCGCAAGAACCAAGGGACACGGGGAGGCGGGGTAGACGGGCATAAAAAGACCCGGCCCGAGGAGGGCCGGGTCTTTGAACCTGGAAACGGCGGTCGGATCGGGTCGTTGGCTCTCGTGGCTTACTTCGCGAGTTCGAGGCCGTAGGGCTTTTCGGAGAGGTAGACGCGGTAGGACTTGATGCGGCCGGGGCGGGAGTTGTCGCCGGAGCGGGCGAGGTAGCGGATGCCTCCGATGCTGGTCGTCTCGCCGAGGTCGATCACGACGCGGTGCGGGTAGGGCGTGGTCTTGTTGTCGGCGTAGGCGGTGTGCCAGTGGGTGTTGGGCTGGCCGTCGAGCATGTTGTCGGCGTAACCGGCCTCGGCGGCGACCTCCTCGCTGTCGACCCAGAGGATCTTCCAGCCGGCCTTGGAGAGGACCTTGCCGGATTCGTCCGTCGCATCGAGTTCGCTGATGGTGGCGTGGGTGTTGCCGCCGTGGGCCTCGAGGGCCTCGAAGGCGAGGTAACGACCCGACGCGGACCGGGCGAATTTCGCGGTCTGCCACTCGGGCTCGGGACGGAGCTCGCCGGAATGCGCGGCGGCGACGCCCTCGGCGTTGAACTCGCCCTTGGCGCGGGCGGGGCGGGCGAAGTCGAGCTCGGGGCGGAGCACGTCGAGAATGGGCTTGGTCAGGCCGGCGAGCTCGGGCTTGGAGGGGCCGATCATGTCGAGGACGACGACCTCGTTGCGGCCGGCGCGCAGCCAGGGCGCGGGCACATACATGGTCTGTTGCGGACCGATGTTCCAGAAGCGGCCGAGGTTGTGGCCGTTGATCCAGACCATGCCTTTGCCGAGGTTGCGGACGTCGAGGAAGCTGTCCTGGGCCTCGGCGATCTCGAAGGAGCCGCGCCAGAAGCTCGGGCCGGCGGCCTTGGTCTTGGCGGCGTCCTTGTCGGCGGGGGCGAAGCGGAGGGCGGCGAGGTTGGCGGCGTCGAGCTCGAAGGGATGGATCTTCCAGTCGCGGACCTCGACGGGGCCGGCGGAGCCTTCGGGGTCGAAGCGGACGGGGCCGTTGATGCCCTTGCGGTCGAAGACCTCCTTGCCGAAGTTCACGCGGCCCATGATCTCGACGACGATCTCGAGACGGGTCTCGGAGGCGCGGGCGGGGATGGGGAGCTCGTAGCGGCGGGAGCGGCGGTCGAAGACGCCGGCGGCCTTCCCGTCGAGGAACACCCAGCCGAAGTCATGCACGGAGCGGGCGGAGAGCGTGCCGGCGGGACCGGCGGGCAGGGTGGTCGAGTAGACGGTGAGGCCGCGGCTCTGGTCGTAGGCCTCGATGTGGCGGGCGCTGGTGTCGGTGACGGGCGTCGTGAGATTGGCCAGGACGGGCGCGGTCTCGGTGAGGGTGAAGCTCGGGAGCGTGATCACCGGGTTGGCGGCGGGCGGGGGCGGGATGGACTCGCCGGGTTGTAGGTATTTGGCGAATACGTCGCGGATCGCCTCGAACTTCGGCGTCACCCAGCCGGCCTCGCTGATCGGGGCGTCGTAGTCGTAGCTGGAGGTGTCGGGGAGGAAGGGACGGTCGGAGCCGGGCCAGAAGCCGAAGGTGGTGCCGCCGTGGGCCATGTAGATGCTGAAGGAGTGCTTGTGCTTCAGCATGTAGTCGAGGTCGGCGGCGATGGGCTCGGGCGAGCCGGTGGCGTGTTTGCGGCCCCAGACGTCGAACCAGGCGGGGTAATACTCGCCGTTCATGAGCGGGCCGGTCTTCTGGAACTTGCGCAGGGTCTCGAAGGATTTCTTCGCGGCGCCCTGGCCGAAGTTGACCACCTGGAAAATGTCCTCGCGGTAGCCGTTGGCGATGGCGCCGGCGGGATTGCAGGCGAAGAGGGGAACCTCGAAGCCGCCCTCGACGAGCGCGTCGCGGAGCGCGCCCATGTAGACGGGATCGTCGCCGTAGGAGCCGTATTCGTTTTCCACCTGCACCATGAGGAGGGGGCCGCCCTTGGTGACCTGTTGGGGTCCGAGGACGCGGCCGACCTCCTTGAGGAAGCGCTTGGCGGGCTCGAGGAAACGCGGGTCGGTGGTGCGGAGGCCGATGTTGTCGTGCTTCACCAGCCACCAGGGCAGGCCGCCCATTTCCCACTCGGCGCAGGAGTAGGGGCCGGGGCGGAGGATGACCCAGAGCCCCTCGGCTTGGGCGAGGCGGCAGAACTCGGCGACATCGGCCTGGCCGGTCCAGTCGAACTTGCCCTCCTCCCACTCGTGGAAGTTCCAGAACAGATAGACGCAGACGGTGTTGAGGCCCATCGCCTTGCACATCTGGAGGCGGTGTTTCCAGTATTCGCGCGGGACGCGCGGGAAGTGGATCTCGCCGCAGCGGATGACGAAGGGTTGGCCATCGAGGAGGAAGTCCTCGTCGCCGATGGTGAAGGTGTGCTTGGGCATGGAGGCGGAAGCGGGGGACGCGGGCGCGGCGGGGGCGGTTTGGGCGAAGGCGGGCGACGCCAGGCCGAAGGCGGAGCCGAGGAGGCCGAGCAGCAGGCTTGATCGCAGACGGGTGCTTAGCAGGGGCATGGTGGTGTGGTGGTGGTGAAAAAGCGGAAGGATGGCGCCGGCGGAAAAGAGGACGTCGGCGCGGGGAGGCGTGCGAGCGGATCAGGGACGACCGCGTCCGTTGGTTAACGGTTCCCCGATATCGCTCGGGGCGAAGGCGGGTTGCATGGGGTCCATCGGGAGGATGTTGCCCTGCGCGTCGAAGTTCATGCGGACGAGGACCGTCTCGCGCTTGTAGCCGCCGCCGCCGGGGATGGCGTGGCGATGGTAGGCGACATACCAGCGGTCGGTGCCGGGGACGTTTACGACGCTGTGGTGCGCGGTGCCCTTGGCGGAGCCGTTTTGGCGGAGGACGATGAAGTTTTCCTTGGGCGAGACGACCGGGCCGAAGGGCTTGTCGGAGACGCCCCAGCCGACGCGGTAGTCGGGGCTGCGGGCGTCGTCGATCGACCACATGAAGTAGTAGCGGCCGGCGCGCTTGAAGACGACGACGCCCTCGCGGAACTCGCGAAGGGAGAACTCCACCGGTTCGCCGGAGAAGGACGTCATGTCGCGGTTGAGGCGCCACGCGGTGGGGGTGCCGTTGCCAAAGTAGAGGTAGGCCTGGCCGTCGTCGTCGATGAAGGCGTGGGGATCGATGCTGAAGGTCTTGATCTTCGAGTCTTCGACGAGCGGGCGTCCGAGGGCTTCGCGGAAGGGGCCGACGGGGGAGTCGCCGACGGCGACGCCGATGTTGTGCTCGCCGCAGAAGTAGAAGTAGTAGCGGCCGTCGCGCTCGATGCAGTCGGGCGCCCAGGCTTTGTTTTTCGCCCAGGAAACGTCGCCGCGGGCGAGGTCGAGGATGACGTTTTCTTTTTTCCACGAAACGAGGTCGGGCGAGGACCAGACGGCGAACTCGGTGGTGTTCCAGAAGGGACGGTCGGCGGTGGGATAGATGTAGTAGCGGTCGCCGAAGACGCGGATGGCGGGATCGGCGGTGTAGCCGGGGAGGGCGGGGGCGGGCGCGCCGGCGCGGGCGACGGACTGGAGCCGCAGCTCCTCGGTCAGCGTCGCGGGAACGGCGACGACGGATCCGTGGCGTTGTCCGGAGACGGCGGCGAGGCCGGGCGTGAGATCGGTCCATGCCTGGCCGTCGAGGGTCTCGCGCACGCGGTTGCGGGATCTGCCCTGGGCGTCGAAAAACACGCGGAGGCGGTCTCCGAGCACGAGCGGGGCGGGGCCTTCCGGGCGGTCGCCGGCGACGAGCGGCTCCTGGCGGGGCTCGTAGGGGCCGAGGAAACGGGCGGAGGTGGCGACGCGGAGGGCGCCGGAGCGGCCGTTTTCGACCGCCTCCGCGGTGGTGTAGAAGAGCTGGTATTTACCGTCCGAATACACGATGGACGGATCGGAGGCGTCGAGGTCGGTGTCGAGGAGCGGGCGGGGGGCGCCGAAGCGCTTGAAGTCGCGGGTGAGCGAGTAATAGAGGCGCGAACGGTCGCGGGTCTCGCCCTCGGCGCGGACGACGCCGGACCAGACGACGGCGTAGTCGCCGCTGTCGGGCACGCGGTAGAGCTCGGGGGCGCGGGAGCTTTTCGCGCCCGGGACCTCCGACATGAGCGGAAGCTGGCGTTGTTCGGACCAGTTCACCAGGTCGCGGGAAGTGGCGTGGCCCACGCCGAGATCGTTTTTGCCGCTGGTCCAGACGAGATGAAACAGCCCGTCGGCGTCGCGAAACAGATGCGGGTCGCGCAGCAGGCCGCCGCCGACGGAAGGTTTCAGGAACACCCGGTCGAGGTCGGTCCAGTCGAGGCCGTCCTGGCTGAAGGCGAGGTGGAGGCCGTCGCCTTCGCCGCGAAACGAGGTGAAGAGATAGGCGGCCGGGGCCGGGGCGGCGGGGGGCCTCGTCAGGGCATGGGTTCCGCAGGCGGCGAGGAGGAGGGAGGCGACGAGGGGGGGCAGGCGGGTTGACAGGTGTTTGATACGCATGGGGAACACGTTGGGAGGGGCCGGGAACGGAAGCCGCAGGGGGCTTATCCGCAACCTGCGGGCGCATCCGAGACAACCCCGCAGGGCGGGGCTCGGACTGTAGCGTAAAACTAACGGAACATCAGCGCCGGGCGGCGCGGGCGCGTTTCGTGGGCGCGGGCTCGGCCGGGGCGACGGGCGCGGCGTCGTTGAAGGCGCCCTGCACCATGCTGGTGCGGGGGGAGTCGGGCACGCCGGTTTCGTTGTGACGCATCATGCCGGCGAGGAGAAGCGCGGCGTCGGAGCCGATCTCGCCGGGGCGCTGGTCCCAGCAGGCGAAGGGGGAGTTCTTGAAGGCGCCGAGGCTGACGATTTCCGGGAGTTGGTCGCGATAGTCGGACGCCAGGATGGCGTCCTGGAGTTTCTGAGCGGCGGTCGTGATGACGGCGTCGGGACGGCGCTTGCGCAGCCAGTCGGCGATTTCGGCCGGGGCGAGGTTGGAGAAGTCGGAGACGCGCAGCAGGTTCTCGTGGTAGTCGTAGAGCTTGATGGCGGCGGTGAAGTGGAACTGGGTGCGCTCCTCGAGGCCGCGCTCGAAGACCGCGCCGATGCGCTGGCGTCCCCTGCCCTGAAGCAGGCGGATCAGCCGAGACATGTCGTAGAACTGGTGCGGCACCACGCGGTGGAATTGGAGCGGGGTGATGGCGTAGGAGGCGGCGATGACGGAGAACGGCGACCAATCGAGCTCGGCGGGCAGCTCGACGGGGCTGAGCGGAGGCAAAAGGAGGACGCCGCGGATGCCGCGGTAGTGGAGGACCTTGAGGAGGCGACGCAGATCGCCCTCGTAGTCGAGGAGGTGGAAGCAGGTGGCGAGATAGCCGAGGGCCTCGGCGCGCTTCACGGCGCCCAGGCGGACGTATTCGCAGTAGTTGTCCGCGCCGGCGGGAAGACGCGTGGCGGACAGGTCGACGATGGCCATGGGCGGCCGGTCCCAGGACTGCGTGGTCTTGTGCAACCGGGTCATGAGCCGCGCGATCTCGGGATCGGGGCGGTAGCCCAGCTTGTCCGCCATCTTTCGGACCTTCAGGCGGGTGGCTTTGGACACCTTCGGGCTGTTTCGCAGGGCGAGCGATACCGTCATGAGGCTGACGTCGAGCGCGCGGGCGATGTCGCGCAAACCGACGCGCTTGGGCGCGGATGAACCGGAGGGGGATTCGGAGGCGGGGGAGGACACGGGCGAGGCGGATGGAAAACGCTGACGCGGACAGGTTGAAAACGAAGAATATTACTGGACGAAAGCGGAGGAGGACGGCGCGGGCGGAGACGGGTTTCGCGGTTCGCGCGCGCCGAGTGAAAGCGGAGGTTGAGAGGTTCGTATCGCGAGTGCGAGGTCTTACGTTAAACTAGCGGTGTGCTGGAGACGCGACAGGGCGCTCCATAACTTGGTCTAAAGTCCCGAGACCGCCGTTTCCCCTTGTCCAGAGCTGTCCGCCTTCCGTCTCTTCTTCCTTTACCTCCCGTGCATCGCCCCCGTCCCAAGGCTCTAGTCTGGATGAAACCCTACGCCTACCGGCAGGTTATCTCCCCGGTTGAACTAGAGCGTCTCCGCGAACTCGTCGACCTGGTCGACATCCGGCAGGACGAGGAGCCCAGCGAGGAAAGTCTCGCCGATCCGCGCCTCGCCGGGGTGGAGATCGTTCTTTCGGGCTGGGGCATGCCCCGGATGACGCCGCGTATTTTGCGCGCGCTGCCGTCGTTGAAGGCGGTGTTTCATGCGGCCGGCTCGGTGAAGTCCTTTGTCACGGAGGAGATGTGGGAACGCGACATCCGGGTGTCGAGCGCGGTCGAAATGAACGCGCGGCCGGTCGCGGAATTCACTTTCTCGATGATCGTCCTTTCGCTGAAGCGGGTGTGGTCGCGCATCACGGCGCAGCGTGAGCTGGGGCTCTATCTGCCGGACGACCCGTATTTGGTCGGCGCCTACGGCAGCACGATCGCGCTGCTTGGGTTGAGCCGGACGGGCCGCCTGGTGCTCGACCAGATCCGTCGGCTCGACGTGTCCGTCATCGCGTATGACCCGATGGTGTCGAGCGCGGAGGCCGCCCGTCTCGGCGTGGAGCTGGTTTCGCTCGAGGAGGCGTTCGCCCGAGCCCACGTGGTGAGCTGCCATATTCCGCTTTTGGACGAGACCGTCGGCATGCTGCGCGGGGAGCATTTCTCCGCCATGCGCCCGGGCGCGACCTTCATCAACACGGCTCGCGGCGCGATCGTGCGCGAGGACGAGCTTGCGAAGGTTCTCCAGGCGAGACCCGATCTTTGGGCGGTCCTCGACGTGCTGACCACGGAGCCGCCAAGCGAGGATTCGGTCCTGCCGTCGATGCCCAACGTGATCGTCACGCCGCATCTGGCGGGCAGCCTCGGGCCGGAGTGCCGTCGCATGGCGGGCGCGATGATCGACGAGATCGGACGCTTCATCGCCGGAACGAGTCTTCACGCCGAGGTTCGCCGCGCGCAGCTCTCGGTCTGCGCCTGAGCCTCCGCGCCGCGCGGGCGCGAAATTTCGGGTCCGCCCTCTCCATGACCATTCGCCCGCTTGTCGCCGTCCGCCGTGTCGTGCTTGGTTGCGCGGCCCTGTCTTTTCTGCCCGCGTGCGCCACGCAAACGACGAAGGCGCCCGCGCCGCTCCCGCCGCCGGGTTTCGAGCTCGTGTGGGCGGACGAATTCAACGTCGACGGCGCGCCGGACCCGAGGAACTGGGCTTTCGAGCGGGGCTTCGTGCGGAACAACGAGGCGCAGTTTTATCAGCCCGACAACGCTCGGGTGAAAGACGGCGTGCTGGTGATCGAGGCGCGGCGCGAGTCGGTGCCGAATCCGCGGCATGAACCGGGCTCCGAGGATTGGAAAAGGAAGCCCGCGACCTCGACCTACACCTCGGCCAGCATCCTCACGCGCGGGCTTCATCAATGGACTTACGGGCGCTTCGAGATGCGGGGGCGCATCGACGTGCGGCAGGGGCTGTGGCCGGCCTGGTGGACGCTCGGCGTGGCGCGCGAGTGGCCGCACAACGGCGAGATCGACATCATGGAGTATTATCGCGGCAAGTTGCTCGCCAACTTCGCGTGGGGCACGCCGCAGCGCTGGAAGGCGGAGTGGGATTCGGTCACGGTCCCGCTCGCGAAGCTCGGCGGAGAGAAGTGGGCCAGGGAGTTTCACGTGTGGCGCATGGATTGGACGCGCGACACCGTGCGCCTCTATGTCGACAACCGCCTGCTCAACGAGGTGCGGGTGGCCGACGCGAAGAACCCCGACGGGTTCCTGCCCTTTCGCCAGCCGCACTACATGATCCTCAACCTCGCGCTGGGGGGGGACAACGGCGGGCCGGTGGACGATGCGGTGTTCCCGGCGCGTTTCGAGGTGGACTGGGTGCGCGTTTACCAGGAGCGGAAGCGGTAGGCCGGCGGAGATCGTAAAGGGCGGGGCGCGGGCCCGCCGGGCTCGCCGCGAGTTCGCGGAGGTGAAAACCGCCGCGGCGAGAACGGCCACTCCGACGCGGCGGTCCCGGCGGTCCCGCCCTACCTGGATCAACCGGGAGGGGCGACGAGCCGAGGCTCGTCGTCGAGGGCGGCGTCGTGCCGACGCACTCCATATCAGCGACGACGAGCGTGCCTTGGGCGGGGTCGCGGGCGAGTTCGCGGAACCAGGCGGAAGATACGCGCGTCGGCCCGGTGGCGGGGATGTCGCCAACCTTGGCGCGCCGGCCGTGAAAGAAGGCCCGGGGGGGGAAGGCGGGGGAAGAACAAACTCGACGCGATGGCGACCGGGCCGGGCGCGGGCGTCAGGGGCGCTCGATGAAACGGGTTTCGCCGGTGGCGAGGTCGATGGTCCACTCGCGCGGCTCGGGGAGCCAGAGGCGGCCTTCGCCGATTTCGAGGGGCATCCAGAGATAGCGGCCGTCCTGATGGTTTCCGGGGCGCCAGATGTCGCCCATGAAGATGACGGAGGTCTTCTTCGAGCCCACGACCTTGAGCATCAACGTGGATTGCGAGCCGTAGGTTTGGGTTTCCTTGGGCGCGATGTCCTTGAACTCGGACCACGGGCCGGCGAGCGAGGTGGCGGTGGAGTATTGGTTGTTGTTGGGTTTCCAACCGGTCATCCAGGAGCCGATGAGATAATAGAGACCCTCGTATTTCACGAGGGCGCCGCCTTCGAGGGGCGACTTGATGAAGCAGGTCTGCGCGGCGACATCGAGGTAGTCGTCGGAGAGTCTGGCGATGTAGAAGCCTTTGGTCGGGCGGCTTTCGAAGATGAGGTAGGCGGAGCCGTCGTCGTCGACGAACTGGCCGATGTCGCGGCTTTCGAGGCCGAGCGGGCGGAAGCTGCGGAGGTAGACGTAGTCGCCGTCGACCTTGTCGCTCACGTAAACGGCGACGCGGGCGAGCTTGTAGAACTGGTCGTCGAGGTGGACATACATGACGAACTTCCCGGTCTTGGCGTTGTGGAAGACCTTGGGGCGTTCGAAGACGAAGGGGCTGCCGATCCCGGCTTCGGGCGGGCCGCCGCGAACGACCTGGTTGCGGAATTCCCAGTTGAGGAGGTCCTTCGAGGCGTAGCACGAGACCTTTCGCTCAAGCGGTTTGACCGGCGTGACCTCGCCGCCGCGGTCCTCGCCGAACCAGTAGTAGGTGTCGCCGAGTTTGAGGATGCCGCCGCCATGGGCCTGGATGTGGTGGCCGCGGTCGTCGGGCCAGATCGCGGCGGGGACGATGCTCCGGCGCGGGGGAAACTCTTGCTTCGCGGCGGCGGCGAGCGGGGAGGCGGCGACGACGGCGACGAGGACGGGCAGGCCGAGGACGGGGAGGAGGCGGCGGAGGTTCATGCGGGGGCGCTCGATGTCCGAGGGTGGGAAAAACAAATCGCGCCCGTCGAAGGACGGGCGCGACCGGATGCGGGTTACGAGCCGATACGGACGGCGCCGCCGGTGTCGGCGTCGGGCAGTTCGTAGACGCGGAGCTCGGTCGCGGGCGGGGCGGAGCTGCGGGGCTGGTCGCGGTTGCGCGGAAGGGTTTCCCAGCGGAGCACCCAGCGGCGACCCTCGGCGCGGGAGACGGCGGTCTGCACTTCCATCCCGGGATAGTCGGAAACGGGTTTGGCGAGGGCGTCGGGAAGCACGCCGGCGGGCGGGGGCAGGGTGGCGACGGGGCGGAGCGTGCGGGCGTCGAGGCTCCAGCGGCCGGACCCGGCGGGGTGCGTGGTGGAGAAGTCGACGATCATGCGCCCGTCGGACTGGAGAACGGGCGCGCCGAGCGTGACCTCGGCGGTGATCGATCCGCCGCCGGAAAACTGCCAGCGGAAGTCCCAGTCGCTGATCTGCGTGATGTTCCAACGCGCGCCGCGGGCACCGGGGCGGGCGGCGTAGGCCTGGGATTTTCCATTCTCGTCGTAGCGGTGATAGACGACGACGGGGCGACGGTCGGGGTCGAAGCCGAGATTGAACGTCATGTTGATCAACCCTTGGCGAACGGGGGCGGGGTCGACGATCTCGCCGGTGCCGAAGGTGATGGGCAGCGTGAGCGGCGTGCCGTCGCTCTTTTCCCAGTGGATGAAATCCGCGCTGCGGGCGTAGGAGAGGGAGTGGTTGGTGGCGCAGTCCGGGGTGTCGCGCCACATCCAGACCAGATGGAAGCGGCCGTCGGGACCGAGGATCGGGTTCGTGGCGTAGGCGTTGCGGCGACCCTGGCCGTCGAGCAGCGGGGCGGAGAGCAGGTTGACCCAGGCGCCGGAGGTGGTCTCGAGGATGTTGTAGATGTCGCGGCCGTTGCCGCTGCCGCCGTCGCGGTAGCGGAAGAACAGCTCGCCGGCGCGGTTTTTGAAGAAGACGGGGTAGGTGGTGTTGTTCTCGCGCTGGCCGGTCATGCGGTCGACGCGCACGAGGGACTCGATGTCGAGGGGCCGGGTGGAGCGGTAGTAGATGAGCGGGTCGTTGTGCATGTTGCCCGACAGGTGGACGTAGCCGTCGCGGTCGAGCGCGAGCGCGAGGTAGTTATGGCTGTCCCAACCGGTGATGTTGGAGGCGCGGCCTCGGCCGGGCAGGTGGATGCCCTCGGGGTGAAACTTGGTCCACTCGGTGGAGTCGAGTTTGCGGCTGACGACGGTCATGCGGCGGTCGGCATCGTAGTAGGCGATGAACTGGTGTCCGCGCTCGGTGAGGAAACCGAAGCTGACGGGATGGCCGGACCAGGTTTCGCCGACGGGCAGCTCGGCGAGGATGGTCTGCGGATCGAGGGGCGCGGCGGTCTGGGCGGGGGGGGCGGGTGCTTCCTCGGCGCGCAACGCGGGGGAGACGGCGGGCAGGGCGGCGAGGGCGGAGAGGAGGATCAGCGGCAGGGGTTGTTTCATGAGCGAGAAAGAGTGCGGCGGGTGGGGTGGGTGGGGGCGCGGGGCTAGACGAGGGCGGAAAGGGCGCGGAGGCGGGTGTCCGACGAATGGCCAAGGGGGGAGTCGGTGGTCAGGGTCCACCAGGCTTGGCCGCGATGGGTGATGGTGCAGCCGGAATCGTCGGGCGCGGGTGTGATGGCGAAATCGGATGCGGTGGCGGCGAAATCGGTGTCGGGGGCGGCGGCGCCGTCGGCCCGGGCGGCGAGCCAGAATTCGCCCGCCTCGTGGGTGGCGCGGAGCACGGGCATGGCGGAGAGCGAGGCGAGCAGGTGGCTGTTGGCCCCGAGCTCGACGTGGGCGGCCGCGCGGGCGCCGAGGAGATCGACGAGGGTGGAGGCGCCGCGCGGGGTGCGCACGGTGGCGGAGGCCGGGCCGGTGGCGGGAGCGGCGGCGGGATCGATGGTGACGCGCAGACTGGTTTTTACGGTGTAGGGGACGGCGAAGCCGGCCTCGAGGGAGAGCAGGCGGCGGGCGCTGCGGACGCGGTGCAGGCGGAGGTGTCCGGTGGGCGCGGCGAGCAGCCAGGTGCGCACCTCGACGTCGGGCCAGGGGCGCCAGACGGAGGTGGCGACGCCTTCGTGCACGGCGGGTTCGGCGCAGAAATCGCGGCGGCGGAAGTGGCGTTCGTCGTCGGCGGGGGCGAGGGCGAGGTCCTGGTCGAAGCCGCCCTCGGGCGGGATGGGCGCGCCGGAGGGAACGGCGAAGGCGAAACGCGTGCCGTAGGTGAATTTTGAATACTTGTGCGGGGCGTGGCGCGGCCAGTCGAGGACGGGCTGGCCGGGGTTGAGCGCGACGACGTCGCGGGAGCGCGGGTCGGTGGTGAGGACGAGGCCGGCGCCGGGCACGGTGAGGGCGGCGGGGCGGGGCGGGGGCGGGGCCTCGTCGGCGAGCCAGAAGGGGTGCGTCTCGGGCAGCGCGAGGGGGAGGAGGGCCTTGAGCGCCCAGTAGGGGGAGGCCGAGGAGTTGTAGCTCTCGGCCATGAGGAGGTTGGGGTAGGCGTAGCCGATGGAGAGGCGGCCTGCGTCGGTGAGGGTGGGTTGGGCGGCCCACCAGCGCAGGTGGCGGAGGAGGAGGCCCTTGATGACGGGCCAGGGCAGGGCCTCGACGTCGGCGTAGGCGAGGGCGCCCCAGAAGGCGCCCTGGGCGAAGCGGTAGGCGAGGCTGCGGCCGAAGGGCAGGGCGGAGCCGTCGGCGGCGAAGTAGTGCTGAAACTCGCGGGCGAAGAGGCGGGCGCGCTCGACGATGCGGGCGGAGCGCGCGGGATCGGCGGAGGAGGCGAGGCGGGCGTAGACCAGCCCGTAGAAGTGGATCGCCATGGGGACGTAGTAGTCGCCGGAGCGTCCGTCGCGCCACGGGGCGCCCTCGGGGCCGTCGAGATACCAGCCGTCGCGGAGGTAGAAGGACTCGATCTGCGAGAGATCGGAATCGAGCACCTTCTCGTCCCAGGTTTCGCCGACTTGGTGGAGGCCGAGCTGGACGAGAACGCGGAAGAAGAGCCAGTTGCTGCGGACGAGTTTGACGTCGTGGATACGGCGAAGCCAGGCGACGAGGTTGGCGCGTTGCCCGGCGGTGAGGGGCTTCCAGAGCTGGTCGGGCGCGAGCGCGAGGGCGAAGCCGAAGGCGCCTTGCTCGACGCTGCGCTGGTCGTAGTCGCCGGCGAGGCCCCAGTATTCCGGATGCTTGGGGTCGGTGCCGTTGATCAGGCCCTCGCGCCAGAGATCCCAGCGGCCGAACTGGTCGCCGCCGGCGGCAAGGGCGGCGAGGCCCCAGAGCGGGCGGCTGTAGCCTTCGAGGGCGCTGGCGGGATCGCCGTAGCTGGCGCGATTGGCGGCGAGCTCGACGCGGGCGCGGCCGGGGGAGAAGTGGCCGTAGAGCGGCTCGACCATGTCCTCGAGGAGACGGCGGAGGTCGTCGCGGCTGCGGAGAGGGTTGTTCTTGAGGCGTTCGTTGACGGTCACGGGAGGGGGCGGGTTGGGGAAAGGGAGTCGCGAGCGTGGCGGGCGATCTCGGCGGGGGCGAGCGTCGGCGGGGCTAGATGTCGATATCGTCTATCTCCAGAGTGACGACGGAGCGGGGCGGGAATTTCCAGGTGTTGGCGACGGCGAGGCGTTCGTCGGGGAGGCGGAGGTAACGCGTTTTCGCCTGCGGCTCGGTGAGCCAGCGGCGCACGCGGGTCTCGCCGGAGCCGGCTTTGAACGCGGACAAATCGAAGCGGACCGGGGCGGCGTTTTTCGATTCGTTGAACACGATGACGACGAGACGGCGGGAGCGGGCGTCGTGGGCGGCGGCGACGCGCCAGTCGTCGGTGGCGAGCAGCGTCATGCCGGGGCGGACGTGCCGGCTGTAGTGGGCGAGGACGAAATACTTCGGGTTGGCGCGGCCGATGGTGCCGCGGTCGAGGTCGGCGGGGAGCAGGCCCCAGCCGCCGTTGGCGCCGCCGTCGAGCGGTTGCCAGTAGCACCACGCGGAAGGGCGCAGCCAGTGGAGATCGAGTTGCAGGTTGGCGGCGAGCTCGATGCCGTCGGCGTGCTCGTCGCCGTATTCGGAGTTCCAGAGGCGCTTGCCGGCCTGGCGCACGACGAGGTCGTGAAGGAGGTCGCGACGACCGTTGCGGCCCTGGTAGCCGTGGACGTTGACCTGCGCGACGAGGTCGCGGATCTCGGGCGCGAAAGACTGCCAGGTGTCGACGGCGTGGTCGTAGGACGTCTCGTCGGAGGCGGAGATCGGCAGCGAGGAAAGACCCTGGCGGTCGAGCGCGGCGCGGAAGATCGGGAGGAACGCGGCCTGCGAGGAGCGCGAGATGAAGCAGCCCTCCTGTTTGCCGTTCGCGAACCAGTAGTGGGCGCTGGGCTCGTTGAAGGGATCGACGGTGGTGAACGCGACGCCCCACTGGTCGCGGGCGCGGCGGGCGACGACGGAGAGGTAGTGGGCGAAGGCCGGGTATTGCGCGGGCGGCAGGTTTTCCTGGTCGGCCTTGGCGGCGCCGGACGGATTGCGATTGGCGCACATCCACCAAGGCGGGGAGTTGGAGAACAACTCGAAGCGGTCGGCGCCGCGGTCCCGGGCCTTGAGGAGCATGGCGCGCTGGTTGGCGTCGGCGTTCCAGTTCCAGCTCGCGGAAGCGGGATCGGGATTCTTGCCGTCGATCCAGAAGGCCTCGATCTGGCGGAACGGGCGGATGGTTTTGGAGACGACCATGCGCTTGCCGTCGACCTCGGCGGGGCTGCACGCGCCGGCGTTGTAGCGGGCGATGGTGAAGCCCAGCCCCGGCAGGGTTTCGTTGCCGAGCTTCACCTCGCGGGTGGTGAAGAAAAGGTCGGCGAGGTCGTCGCGTTGGCCGAAGACCTTGGCCCACCAGCAGAGCGAAGTGCCCCAGCCGTCCCAGGTTTGCGAATTCGCGGCGGGTCTCGGCGCGATCTGGAGAGCGGGGCCGGCCTCGGTCGCGGGTCCGCCGACGAGGCTCAAGGCGAGGGTCGCCGCAAAGGCGGTGGCGAGCATGCGGAGAGAGCGGAGACGGGACATTTCGCGGGAACGGCCGGGCGGAGGGGATGGGGCGGGCCGCGAACGACGCGGTCCGCCCAAGTTACGAGGTCAGACGGCAGGGGGGCGCGAGCGTCAAATCAGAGCGTGGGCTTTTATCGTAAAATTCCGGGATGATTCCGGCGGGTTTCGCGCCGACTCTTCCGCGGAACGCGGCGTGTTTGGGTGGATTTACGGATGCGTTGGGGCACGAAGCGCCGCCGCCTCCCGCCGATCCGTTCCCGGGCGCGATCCGACGCCGACGGGGAACGCGCTTACGCCCAGTTGGCGAGAAAGCGTTCGAGATCGTCCAAGGCGGGGCTTTGGGCCGTGCGAACGTAGTGTCCGCTGGTGCAGACGCCGACGGCGAGCGAGCTCTCGGCGTCGAGGCCGAGCAGGCGCCCTTGGCAGAAGCCGCCGTTGAAATGATCGCCCGCGCCGGTGGTGATGACCGGGTTCTCGCAATAAGGCCCGGGGACCCAGGCGGTGCCGGCGGCGGTGGCGCAGGCGGCGGACTCGCGCGGGTGGATGACGACGACGCCCAGGGCGAGTTTTTCGCGAATGGAGGCGCACGCGGCGCGCAGCGAGGTCTCGTCCGCGCCCGGCGGCGCGATGCCGAGCGCGCCGGCGACCTGTTGGGCCTCCTTCAAGTTGAGCCCGAGGATGACGTCGCCGAAGGCGCCGAAACGCGCGATGAGGCCGAGCGCCTCGCGCAAATCCTCGCGGGTGCGTTTTTCGGGATCGGCCAGGTCGAAGAAAAAGGAACGCGGCGCGCCGACCGGACGCGCCGGCAGTCCGGGCAGCACCCGCTCCAGGATGTCGCGGAAGATGCCCGTCATGTTGGGGATCATCGTCCAGTTCACCAAGGCCACGAGGTCGGCCGCGGCCAGTTCGGCGCGGAGACGCGCGCCGCCCATGATCTCCTCGACGAGGGGCAGCGTGACCGAGTCGAGGCTGCGCAGCTGGCCGAGCATGAGCTTGCCGTCGCCGAACTCGATCGCGGTGGTGGTCGCGGGCGCGCAGAGGGAGAACACCTCGGCCCTCGCGGCGAGGTCTTGGAAAACGGAATGGATCGCGGGGCGGCCGAGCGCGCCGACGTAGGTGACGCGGGTGCCGCCGGCGAGAAGGGCGGCGGCCATGAGCGGGCCGTTGCCGCCGAGTTTTTCCATGACGGGGAAAAGCTCGAGATTGGCGCTCTTGCCCGCGGCCCCCGCCACGCGGGCGGCGAATTCGGGGATGCTCGAGATCGGGGTGAACGCCTCGCCCTGGCCGGTGCGGGTGGCGACCGGCTTCACGATCGTGTCGACGAAGCCGTCGAAGCCGAGAAGCGCCCGGCGCGCGGCGGCCTGGGCTCGCGAGGCGCGTAGCGCGTGCAGGGCGTGGGTCTTGAAGGAAATCATCGCGGGGTAAGGTTCGCCGCGGCCTGGCCGCGGACGAGATGGATCAGGCTCGAGGAAAAGTCGCCGGGCACTGGAACCACAAGACCTCCGTTTCGCAACTCGACAGGCTCCGCCGACGCCTCGGCGAAAACCTCGGCGACCCGCCAGGGACCCGTCGGGAGAGGCACGGAAACGCGGTCCGGCGCCTCGCCGAAGGAATGGGCGACGACCAACGCTTCGCGCGCGTCCGCGCCGAGACGGACGAGGGCCTGCCAGCCGCGGGGGTGGCGCCAGCTCTCGCCGAGGCCGCGGTGGAGGCGGCTCGTGCCGTGTTTGATGACCGGGGCGACCCGCCCGTAGAGCGACTGCGCCGCGAGGGCGATCCGCCACTGTTCGGACGACAGCCCCGCCACGTCGCCGGAGAGGCACATGCGGCCGAGAAACGTCGCGGCCAGGCTGTAGACCAGACGGCGCTCGGAGTCGGAAGGCTTGAGGACGGCCCAGATCTGGCTCTGGCGCGGGAGCATCAGGCGGTGGAGATTGGCGGCGATGATCGGGATCTCCACGAGTTCGTGCGCGTCGGAGAAGGACGACATCGCGCTGCGCGCGAGCATCGACGGTTCGAGGCGATGGCCGCCGGAGGAGCAGCTTTCGACGACAAGGTCGGGCAGGCGGGCGCGGATTCGGTCGAGGAAGCGGTAGGTGGCGAGCACCTGCCGGCGCAGGCCCTCGCCGAGCGAGGCCCCGTCGGGCGTCTCGTTGCCGAGGCCAAGGGTCTCGTTGTAGTCGATTTTCAGATACCCGAAGCCGCCGTGTTCGAGGCGGTCGATCACCTTGTTTTCCAGATAGGAGAAAGCCCAGGGATCGGAGAGGTCCCAGAAGCGGCGGTGGCGCACGGTGACCGGCAGGCCGTCGCGTTTGAGGAGGTGGTCGACGAGGGAGAACGCGGTCGAGGTGTCGCCGACCGTTTCCATCTCGAACCAGAGGCCGGGGACAAGGCCGCGCTCGCGGATGGCGGCGGCGGCGGCCTCGATGCCCTGCGGGAAGAGCCTGGCGCTCGGCACCCAGTCGCCGTGGCCGCTGCCCCAGTCGGAGCTCTCGGTCTTATACCAGCCGGCGTCGATGACGAGCGTGGTCGCGGGGGAGCCGCGCAGGCGGTCGGCGAGGGCGACGAGTTTTTCGTGCGAGGGATCGCCCCAGGTGGTGCACCACTCGTTGAAGATGACCGGGAGCGAGCGCTCGCGGACCGGGTGCGTGTCGGCGGCGCGGTGCTGGAGCGCGGTGAGCCGGTCGCAGGCGGCGTCGAGATCCCCGGCGACGCAGGCGAGCGCGGCGGGCGGGGCTTCGAGGCGTTCGCCGGGGGCGAGCGTGGCCGTCCAGTGGCCGAACTCGCGGTCGGCGAGGCCGCCGGAGAGGCAGACGTCGTCGTTTTGGCGGGCGATCTCCATCTGCCAGGAGCCGGCCCAGGCGAGTTGCGCGGCCCAGACCACGCCGGCCTCGGCGTCCTCGAGCGCGACGAAGGGAAACCAGCGGCGGACGGGCATGGTGCCGACCTGGCCGAAGCGTTCGCTGAAGAGACCGGCGCCGGACCAGGAGCGCTCGAGGTGTAGTTGTTCTATGGATTCGGCGACGTGGCGGCCCTCGGCGCTCCAGACGGAGCGGAAGCGGTGGACGCGGAGGCGGCCCGGCGCGTCGGCGACGGCGAAGGGCGTGAGGCCGCCGAGGGAGAAGCTGGTGAGAAGCTCGAGCGTGACCGGCTCGCGGCCGTCGTTGACGAACGCGCACCCGATGGTGAAAGCGGCGTCGCCCTCGTGCCAGGAGAGACGATGTTCGATGCGGTGGCCGCGGGCGGCGTCGGCGAGAAGGGTGAGGACCTGGTGGCGGTCGCCGTCGCGGGAGCGGCTTTGGTCGACGAAGCGGAAGTCGGCGTTGGCGGGCGCGGAGCGGAGGGTGTGGCCCTGGGCGAAGGCGCCGGGGTAGCTGTCGCCGACGCGTTTCACGTGGACCAGGGGGTCGGGCACGGTCGCGAGGGGCGGCACGGGCTCGGGGCCGGAGTCGATGTAGAACTCGCCCGCGAGGGTGGAGCGGCGCGCGGCGACTTTGTCCAGCAGAGCCGACGGGACCATCTGGAGGGCGACGGCGCCGGTGGCGGGATCGTGAAGGTAGCGGACGAGCGTGTCGGCGATCGTCCAGGCGGAGAGAACGGACAGGGACATGAAGGTGTCGAAGCTCCGCGGCTCAGGCGGCGGGCACGGGCTCTCCGGCGCGCTCCGCGGCGATCCCGGCCTCGGGCGCGGGCGCCGAGGACGCGGCGGCCTGATGGCGCGCGTCGAGCTGCCGGCGGACGTCGGCCATCATCGCCTCGGTGAGGGGGAAGCGCAGGGCGAAGAAGAAGTAGCCGGCGGTGAAGACGATGTTGGGAAGCACGGCGAGCCAGAAGAGCCGGTCGAGGACCTCCGGGGGCTGGGCGGCGATCTTGGTGTCGAGGCCGGACCAGACGATAAGGTAGCCGACGAGAAGGGCGCAGAGGGAGATCTCGATCTTCTGCACAAAACCCATCACGGCGGTGAAGAGGCCCTCGCGACGGTGTCCGGTCTGGAGCTCGTCGACGTCGCAGATGTCGGGCATGACGGCCTGGACGATCGTGTTGCTGATCGCGATGAGCGTGATGGTGAGCAGCGCGGGCAGAAGCATCCAGTAGGGGTTGGCCGGCGAGTAGGCGAACGGGGTGACGACCGCGGCGGCGAGGCTGCCGCTGGCGCCGAGGATGATGCCGCCCTTTTTTCCGATCCAGCGGCTGATCGGCTTGATGAGCGGAAGCATGGCGAAGCCCCAGACGGTGCCGACGGTGCTGCCGATGCCGGTGATCTTGGTGGCGAGGCTCTTGTCGCCCTGGCAGACGTAGAAGATGCCGACGAAGACGAGGATGCCGCCGCCGGCGCGTTCGCCGAGCGTCTGGCAGAGCTTCATGAGAAGCAGGTTGAAGAAGGGCTTGTTTTTGATCGTGGCCCTGATCGCGGGGAGCATGGGCACGTGCTGGCGCCTCGGGTTGGCGTCGCTGAACCGCTCCTTGCAGAAAACGACGGCGACGAGCGCGGTGACGATGGCGATGGCGCCGGCGGCGGAGGCGATCCAGCGGATGCCGTTGATCTCGTTGGTGGTGGCGCCGGGCGCGGAGACGAAGGCGCGATTCCATGCGGCGACGAACAGATCCCAGTCGAGCCCGGCGGCGTAGAAGTCCTTGAACGTGTTGAAGACGCCATGCTCGAACATCGGCCGCAGGGCGAACCAGTAGACCCAGGCGTTGCCGAGCAGGACGAGTCCGAGGAAGAAGCTGCCGATGGCGGACACCTTGGAGCGCTCGTGGTAGTCGTCGGTGAGCTCGTAGCCGATGGCGTTCCACGACATCGAATACAGGCCCCAGGAACAGTAGAAGAGGGTGCCGACGGCGAAGAGGTAGACGAGCTGGGCGGTGGGGCTCCAGGAGCGGTCGGCCCACCAGAGGGCCGCCAGGGAAACCGCGGCGAGAAGGGAGCCGACGACGAGGAAGGGCTTGCGACGGCCCCAGCGGGTGTGGGTGTTGTCGGAAAGGTGGCCGAGGACGGGATCGGTGATGCCGTCGATGAGACGCGGCAGCATGATGGCCCAGCTCACGAGGGCGGCGTTGAGCGCGAAGCCGATGGTGAAGATGTTCGTCGCCTGTCCGTAGGTGCAGATGAGGATGTGGTTGGCCACGGCGCCCACGCCCCAGGCCCAGATCTGGCGTGACGGGGCGGTGTAGGGCTTCGGGGAGGAAGTGGCGCTCATGCTCGGTGGGGATGGGGAATACCTGCGAAACGAGCTTGTCTACGAGCCGGCGCGGGGGTGGTAAACGTCCCGGCCGGTTTCCCTGTTAAGCTGGAGGTTGCCCGGTCCGGGACAATGCGGTTAACAGGGAAATCGCATCCGGCTTTGCCGGGTGCGCGACCGGCCGCGCAGGCTTCCCGCTCCCCCCTCGCATGTCTTTGTCCGGCACCACGCAACCGCACCTCCTACGCAATCCCGTCCTGCGGGGTTTTCGGCCCGATCCGTCGATCTGCCGGGTCGGCGACGACTACTATCTGGCGACGTCCACCTTCGAATGGTTCCCGGGCGTGGCGCTGCATCATTCGCGCGATCTGGCGCACTGGCGTCCGGTCGGCCATGCGCTGACGCGGCGCTCGCAGCTCGATTTGCGCGGCGTGGCCTGCTCGGCGGGGTCGTGGGCGCCGTCGTTGAGCCACGCGGACGGCAAGTTTTGGCTGATCTACACGAACGTGGTGACGACGGGAATGGGCCGTCCGTTCAAGGACCCGCACGTGTTTCTGGTCACGGCCGAGCGCATCGAGGGGCCTTGGTCCGAGCCGGTGAAGCTGGACTCGATCGGTTTCGATCCGTCGCTGTTCCACGACGACGACGGCCGGAAGTGGCTCTGCAACATGCAGTGGGATTTTCGTCCGGGGCGGCACCGCTTCGCGGGAATCGTGGCGCAGGAGTATGATCCGGCGGCGCGGCGCCTCATCGGCCCGGTGCACGAGCTCCTGCGCAAGGAGAGCATCCTCTGCGAGGGACCGAACCTGTATAAGCATGGCGAATACTACTACCTGATGCTGGCCGAAGGCGGCACGGGCTGGAACCACGGGATCTCGATGGCGCGGTCGCGCGCGTTGACGGGGCCGTATGAGCCGGACCCGGAGGAGGCGGTGCTGACCACGCGCCACGCCCCGGACCATCCGCTGCAAAAGGCCGGTCACGGCGAGCTCGTGCGAACGCAGGCCGGCGAGTGGTGGCTCGCCCATCTTTGCAGCCGTCCCCTGCGCACCGGGGCGGCGGCGAACGCCGGCTCGCCGGACAAGACCGCGAGCGCGGCGGCGCACGCGGGCGACCGTTGCGTGCTTGGGCGGGAAACGGCGCTTCAGCGCGTGACGTGGTCGGAAGACGGTTGGCTGCGATTGGCTGATGGCGGCGTTTTGCCCGCGGTGGAGGCGCCGGCGCCCGTCGGGCTTGCGCCGCATCCCTGGCCGGCGCTCCCCGAGCGGACGGATTTCTCAGGCGCGGCGGCGCTCGATCCGCGCTGGCAGTCGCTGCGGCGCCCGGCGGACGACGGCTGGGTGTCGTTTGCCGCGCGGCCGGGCTGGATGCGGATGGCGGGCGGGGAGTCGCCGCACTCGTTGCACGATCAGAGCCTGCTGGCGCGACGGCTGGAGACGTTGAACTCGGTGGCGACGACGAGGGTCGAGTTCGCGCCCGCGCGTTTCACGCAGTTCGCGGGCCTCGTGTTCTGGTATGATATCCGCACGAACTTCGCGCTCAACGTGACCCACGACGAGAAGCTTGGGCGCGTCGTGGCGGTGCAGCTGAGCGACGACCTCGCCTACGCGGAGCCGCCCGAGGCGCGTTTGCCGATAGCCGGCTGGCCGGCGGCGGTCTGGTTGCGCGCGGAGATCGCCGGAGCGGAACTGCGGTTCTTCGCGTCGCCGGACGGCCGGTCGTGGACGCAGGTCGGCGGGGTCTTTGACGCCAGCAAGGTTTCGGACGACTATGGCTCCGCGCTGCACTTCACCGGGGCGATGATCGGCGTCGCGTGTCGTGATGTCGCGGGGCAGCGGGCCCGGGCGGATTTCGAGTTTTTCGAGCTGAGGTAGCGGGGAGGAGACGCGTCTTCGGGGATTCGCGACTCGAAGGAGCCGGGCGTGTTTTACCGTTTCCGCCGGGGCGTGCGCGGGTTGAATGGCGCGAATGGCCTCCGCCCCGAATCCTCGTCCCACCCTGCGCGACATCGCGGAGGCCCTGGGGGTGTCGCACGTGACGGTCTCGCTCGCGCTCCGGGATTCGCCGCGCGTTTCCGCGGCCCGGCGCGCGGAGGTGAAGGCGATGGCCGGGAAACTCGGCTATCGGCCGGACCCGATGCTGGCCTCATTGCTCGCCTACCGACGGGGACGCCGGGGGACGATGATTCGGGCGTGCCTGGGCTGGATCAACCAGTGGAGCCGCCCCGGGGATCTGCGCGGGTTCAAGGAGTTCGACCACTATTGGCAGGGCGCGAAGACCGCCGCCGAGCGGATGGGCTACAATCTGGAGGAGTTTCGCTGGCCGCTCGGCAAGTCGGGAAAGCGGTTGCAGGCGATCCTGGAAACCCGCGGCGTGCGCGGGCTGCTGATCCCGCCTCACCGGGACGGGATCGACATCCCGGACTTCGATTGGAGCCGCTTTTCGCTGGTGCGCTTCGGCGCCTCGGTCGCGACCCTGCCCGCGCACTCGGTGACGAGCGACCAGGGCCATTGCGCGCGGCTCGCCTATGAAAAGGCGCTGGCGCGCGGGTATCGGCGGATAGGATACGTGAGCGATCTCGGTTTCGAGAAGAACACCGGGGGGCATTTCCGGGAGGGGTTTCTAAGCGCCCAGGCGAAAGCCGGGCC
This sequence comes from uncultured Akkermansia sp., assembly GCA_966251015.1. Classification (GTDB taxonomy): domain Bacteria; phylum Verrucomicrobiota; class Verrucomicrobiia; order Opitutales; family Opitutaceae; genus IMCC26134_A. The sequence continues at coordinate 29,630 of CBINJQ010000001.1, forward strand.
GAGGGCGGGGCCGGCGCCGTTGCTTTTCTCCGGCGACGCGCGCCGGCATATCGGCGAACTGCGCGCGTGGCTGAAGGCGAAGAACCCGGACGCGTTGGTGACGACGGCGATTTCGTTGCGCTCGCTGTTGGACGAGCTGGGCCTGCGGGTGCCGGAGGACATCGCGGTCGCGACGACGAGCGTGTGGGACGGCAACTTCGACGCGGGCGCGGATCAAAACTCGATCGAGATCGGACGCGTGGCGGTGTGCACGCTGGCGAGCTTGATCTTGGACAACGAACGGGGGCCGCCGCGGTATCAGCGACGCATCCTGGTCGAGGGGCGTTGGGTGGACGGGAAGAGCCTGCCGCCGAGGGCCGGCGCGTAGCGGGGAAGGGCGGGCGGCGACGCGCCGAGGCTCGTCGTCGAAAGCGGCGTCATGCCGCCGCACTCCATTGGCGGAGCCACTCGCGCAGCGTGGCGGCGTCCTCGAGCAGGGCCGCCTCGGCGTCGTCGCGCACGAACTCCAGGAGGGCGAAGCGCTCGACGGGGGAACGGACGAACTCGCGGAGGAACGCGACCCAGCGTTCCCCGCCGGCGGCGAGGGGGTGACGCTGGGCGGCGGTGGGCCACCAGTGGAAAACGTGGAGGTTGCCGACGCGGGGCAGCACGGCGCGGAGGCCGTCCACGCAGTCGGGAGTGGGCTCGCCGTTGTGCGGTTGCCAGCAGGTGAGGAGATTCGGGTGCGCGGCCTCGGCAAGGAGACGACGGGCGGACTCGTTGGTGTCGGTCAGGGTGCCGTCGTGGAACTCGGTGGAGATGCTGGCGCCGGCCGGCGCGGCGAGGTCGGCGATCCGGAGCAGGTCGTCGACGACCCGGCGGCGGGCGTCGGCGTCGAGGTGCGCGGAGCCCTTTCCGCCGGGCCAGACCCGGATCGTCGGCGCGCCGAGGGCGACGGCGCTTTCGAGCACGCGGGCGAAGTCGGGGTTGTCGGGATTTTCGCCGCCGGCGCGGTAGTAGCTGCCGTAGGCGGCGACGCGAATGCCCGCGTCGAGGGTGCGCGCGCGGACCTCGCGAGCGCGGGCGACATCGCCGTGCGGCGCGTGGATGTCGCCGCCCCATTCGATGCCGACGAGACCGGCGCGTCCGGCGAGCGCGACGATCTCGGCGGGCGAGAGCTTGCGAAAAGTGACGGAGACGAGGCCGGGGAGGATGCGATGCGGTGAGCTCACGGGAAAGGGATACGACAAACACGCGCGAGGCGCGGGGCGCGATTCTTCGCTTGGTTTACCGTGCGTCGAGCGGTTCATCGCCGAACACCGCGGAATTCTTCCGGTGCTCTTTCAATTTCCGGTGGTTTGATCTACGGATCGCGGGATACCAAGCACCCCATGCGCATCCCTCCCGTGCTGTTCGGAGTCTCGCTCGCCGCCAATCTTGGCCTGGCTTTTGTCTGGTTCTACCATCCGAAAGATTCGCCCGCGGCCGGTCCGGCCGCGGTCTCGCAACCGGTCGGTCGCGCCGCCTCTCCGGTCGAGGCGGCCGCGGCGCAGGCGCCCGCCGACGCGCTTTCGCCGGAGATGGCGAAGGCGATTCCCGATTTGTTTCAGCAACTGATCGACGGCGATTTAGGCGCGGAGGTGTCGCGTTTGCGTGCTTCGGGGATACCCGAGGAGACGGTGAACCTGATCGCGCAGGTGGTGATTTTGCAGAAATACAAAAAGGCTTTCGAGGAGAGCGGCGCAGACGGGATGCTCCAAATGTGGGGCAGCAATTACGCGCTGACCGATGCCCAGCGCGAGCGGCAGAAGAAGATGCAGGAGACCCTGCGAAAGTTAAGCGACGAAACCCGGGAGGCCGGCGTCGATTCGAACTGGTTCACGAGTTTCGGCGACAAAGTTCCAGGTATCTCCGCAGACAAGGCCAAACAGATCGCGCGCATCGAACAGGATCGCCAAGATCTGCGTTCCCAAGTCCACACCGAGGCCTCGGGCATGATGCTCGAGCGCGACAACGAGCGGCTCAAATACATCGACGAAGAGTTCAAAAAAGACCTCGCCGCGTTGCTCTCGCCCGAGGAACTCGACGCTTGGAAGGCGCACAGCTCGGATACGGCCCGGAACCTCCGCATGCAGCTCGCCTACATGTCTCCGACGGAGGATGAGTTCAAAAAGATCCTCAAACTGCAGGAGACGTTCGACGAGGCCTGGCCGACTGGTTACGGCGTTAAAACAGATTGGCAGAAGCGCAGCGAAGCGGAGCGGGAGATGAAGAAGCAGATCGTGGATCTGCTCGGGCCGGAGCGGGCGGCCGACTACGAGAAGGCAACCGACCAAGAGTTCGGCACGCTTTCCAATCTGGAATACCGGCTCCAGCTACCGAAGGGTTCCGCCGAAAAGGTCTATGGACTGCATCAGGAGACCGAGAAGGCGGCGCAGAAGATCCGTTCGGACAAATCGCTGGGCGATGAGGATCGTAAGGAGTCGCTCAAGGTGCTCGCTGAGCAGGTGAAATCCGAGCTGACGGGCGTGCTTGGCGAGGAGGGCTTCAAGGCCTACAAGGCCCAGCACAGCCACTGGATCGACAATCTTGCGCGGTGATCGACGGGCGATGTCGTTCCCGCGTCCGCGTGGATCCGACGCGGGCGCGGGCGACGAGGGCGTCGCCCCTCCCGGAAGGCGGATGCGGCTCCGTTCCAGCCGCGTCAGCGGGTGACGAGGACGCGGTAGAAGCGGCGGGTCTCGGCGGGGTCGTAGGGCGTGGAGAACAGGAGCGGCGCGCCGGTGCCTTCGACCGGCTCTCCGACGTCGGTCCACGAACCTGCGGCGAGGTCGGTGCTGGTCTGGAGTTGGTAGAGATGACCGAGGACGCTGGTCGCGGTGACGAGATTCGCGGAGGCGGGCGTTTCTCCCGAGGCCGGCGTGATCGTGAAGTGGGGCGCGGCGCTCTCGGCCTCGGAGAGGAGTGCGGAGGCCGGCGTGGCGGCGATCTCGGTCGAGGCGGGGCTCTCGTAGGCGAGATTGGACGCGGAGACGACGTAGTAGTAGGTCGCGCCGTAGCCGAGGCCGGAGTGCGTCTGAGCGGGCGAGGGGAGGCCGGCGGAGAGCGTGGAGTAGGGGCCGCCGCTGGTGGTCGCGTATTTCACCGTGTAGCCCGCGGCGTTGGCGACCGCGCTCCACGAGAGGTCGAGCGAGAGAGGACCGGGCGTGGCGGCGAGGTTTTGCGGCGCGGCCAGCGGGGAGGCGAAGAGCGCGATCTCGGAGGCGGAGAGAGCCTGGCTGTAGATGCGGAAATCGTCGATGGCTCCGTCGAGGTAGGGGTCGGCGGCGAACTGGGATTTGCCGAGGTAGAGATTCGGCAACGCGCCGAGGGAGGCGGGGGTGAGCGTCATGGCGGTGTTGCTGCCGACGAGGGCGCCGTTCACGTAGAGGCGGCCGACGCCGCCGGAGAGCGTCACGGCGACGTGGCTCCAGACTCCGGCCGGGAGCGGGGCGGAGCCGGAGATGCGTTGTTCGTTGTCGTAGCCGGCGCCGGTGATGGCGAAGCGGACGACGCTGCCGATGCTCGGGGCGAGGAACAGGTAGGAGCCGGCGGTGGCGGTCGGGGCGGTGGCGCCGCCGAAGTCGAAGACGCGGGCGAAGGTCGTGATGGTGGTCGGCTTGACCCAGGTCGTGATCGTGATGTCGGCGAGCCCGTCGACCGAGCCGGAGGGGAGCGCGACATACTGGGACGAAGCCGAGGCGAGGGTGAGCGCGTTGCCGATGCGACCGGCGGTCCAAGTCGGCGAGTTGATGGCGGCGCCGTTGACGGAGCGTCCGCTGGAGTCTGCGGCTACGGCGCCGGAGCTTTCGTCGAGCTTGAGGTGGACGTGTAGCGCGCCCGGCACGACGGAGGCCTCGGACGAGTCGGCGCTTTCGGCTCCGGAGGCGTTCACGGTGCGGACGACGTAGTGGTAGGTCGCGCCGTTGGCGAGGCCGGTGTCGAGGTAGGCGGGCGAGGTGACGCCGGACGCGATGGTTGAGTAGGGGCCGCCGCTGGTCGTGGCGCGACGAACGAGGTAGGACGCGGCGGCGTTGGCGGGAGTCCAGGAAAGGCGAGCGCCGGTGTTTTCGGGGCGGGCGACGAGGCTGGTGGTCGGCTCGGGCGCGGGGGTGGCGAGGGTGACGAGTTCGGAGGCGGAGAGGGAGCGGCTGTAGACGCGGAAGTCGTCGAGGGAGCCGTTCAGGTAGGGATCGGGCCACTGGGATTTGCCGAGGTAGTTCTGGGCGGTGGCGCCGAGGGCGGAGGGATTGATGGTGACGTTGCCGGAGCCGGCGACGGCGCCGTTGACATAGAGCGTGACGGTGTTGCCGGAGCGGGTGACGGCGACGTGGGTCCAGACGCCGGCGACGAGCGCGATGTTGGCGCCGTTGACGCCTTGTTCTCCGATCGAGGGCGTGCGGATGGCGAAGCGGAGCTTGGCGGCGTTGGGCGCGGTCGCGGTGTATTGGGTGGAGAGGAACATGTAGTTCGTCTGCCCGGAGCCGAAATCGAAGATGCGCTGCCAGGTGGCGAAGGCGTTCACCTTTACCCAAGTGGAGACGGTGAAGTCGGTGAGGCCGCTCGCGATGCCGGCGGGCAAGGTGGCGTGCTGGCTGGCGGTGGCGGGAAAGTTGACGCCGTGGCGGAGGTAGCCGGTGGTCCAGGCGGGCGAGTTGACGAAGGTGGCGTCCCTGCCGTTGCCGGTGGTGTCGGCGGCGACCGTGCCGGCGGCTTCGTCGAACTGGATGCGGGCGAGAAGATCGGAAGGCGTGGCGACGGCCTCGGGGGAGTCGGCGCTCTCGCCTTTGGCGTTGGTGGCGCTGACGACGTAGTAGTAGGGGGTGCCGTTGACGACGGCGGTGTCGGCGTAGGCGGGCGAGGTCAGGCCGTCGGCGAGAACGGTGTAGGGGCCGCCGGATACGAGAGAGCGTTTGACGGCGTAGCTCTGGGCGCCCTGGGAGGCGGCCCAGGACAGGTCGATGCGGCCGGTGCGCGGCGTGGCGGTGACGCCGAGCGGGACGGCGGGGACGAGGTCGACGAGCGCGGCGATGTCGGCGGCGGCGAGGGCGTGGTTGTAGACGCGGAAGTCGTCGATGCGGCCGTTGAAGAGCGGGTCGGCGGCGTATTGGGAATCGCCGATGAAATTTTGCGTCGGGCGGATGTCGGACGGGTTGAGCGTCATCGCGGCGTTGGTCGCGACGAGGGCGCCGTTGACGTAGAGGCGGCCGGTGTCGCCGCCGAGGGTGACGGCGACGTGGACCCACTGGCCGGTCGGCATGATCGTGGTGTTGAGCTCCTGTCCGACGCCGTCGCGATAGATGACGAAGCGAAGATTGCCGCCGCTGGAAGGCGTGAGAAACAGGTAGCGGTCGGTGCCGGTGCCGAAGTCGAAGATGCGCTGCCACGCGGCGCCGCCGTTCCAGTAGACCCACGCGGCGATCGTGAGGTCCTGGGAATCGGCGACGCCGGCGGGCAGGGTGAGGGTGTCGTCCACGCCGTCGAAAACCAGGCCGCGTCCGATGCGGCCGACGCCGAAGGCGGGCGAGCCGGTGGCGGTGGCGGCGTAGTTGCCGAGCGTGTCGGAGAAATTGTCCTCGAAGGCGAGGCCGGCGCGTTGCTCGAAGGGGTAAACGACGATGGTCAGCGTGGCGTCGGCGGAGGCGCCGGAAGAATCGGTGACGCGGACGGCGAAGGTGTTGACGCCGACCTCGGCGGCGCCGGGCGTTCCGGAGAGCGTGCCGTCGGCGGCGACGACGAGCCAGGCGGGGCCGGAGACCTTGGAGAAGGACAAGGTGTCGCCGGAAGCGGCGTCGACGTCGGAGGCGTCGGCGGCGAGGGAGACGCCGGCGTAGTAGGGCTGGTCGCGAACGACGGCGGGGCGGGTGAGCGAAGCGGCGGACCAGACCGGGGCGTCGTTGCTGTTGGCGACGGCGATTTTCAGCCGGGCGATGCTGCCGGCGCCGGAAGAATCGGTGACGCGGACGAGCACGGTGTTGAGGCCGACGTCGCCGTTCGCGGGCGTGCCGGAGAGCGCGCCGTTGGCGGCGACGGAGAGCCAGGCGGGGCCGTCGAGCTTGGCGAAAGTCAGCGGATTGCCGTCGGGGTCGCTGGCGCTGGCGGCGAGCGTCTGCGCGGCGCCGGCGTAGTCGGCGTCCTCGGTGGCGTCGGCCGTGGTGATCTGCTCGCCGGAGAAGACCGGGCCGCGGTTGGCGTTGCCGACGAGATCGTAGACGGCGCCTCCGGAGAGCGCGTAGTCGTAGATGCGGAAGTCGTCGATGCGACCGTTGAGGTAGGGATCGGCGGCGAACTGGGAGCGGCCGAGGAAATTTTGGGGCGTCTCGCCGAGCTGGACGGGTTGCAGGAAGAAGCCGGTGTTTCGGCCGGCCTCGACGCCGTTGATGTAGAGGATGGCGACGCGGTCGGAGAGGGTGATGGCGACGTGGGTCCACTGGCCGACGGGCAACGCGGCGCCCTCGACGACCTGGTCGTTGTAGCCATGGGTGGTGCCGATGACGAAGCGGGTTTTCCCGCCGCCGGAGCGGGGCGTGAGGAACATGTAGGCGCCGGGCTTGCCGCCGAAGTCGAAGAGGCGCGCCCAGCTCTGGGTGGTGTTGAGATAGACCCAGCTCGCGATGGTGAAATCGGAAAGCTTGGAGACGACGTCGGGGGGCAGGGTGACGTGCTGGCCGGAGGTGTTGGCGAGGTTGAGCGCGTTGCCGGTTTTTCCGGCGGTCCAGGAGGCGCCGTTGACGAGCGTGCCGACGTGGCCGCGGCCGGAGGCGTCGGCGGCGGTGGTGCCGCCGGTCTCGTCGAAGAGCAGGTGGGTATCGAGCGCGGCGGGGAAGGACGCGCGGATTTCGTTGGAGGGAGCGGTCTCCTGCGCGGAAGGCAGCACGCCGGTGACGATGTAGTAATAGGATGAGCCGGCGGCGGCGGCGTTGACGTCGGTGTAGGTGGTGTGGAGCACCGGGACGTTGGTTGCGATGGTGACGTAGGGACCGCCGGGCTGGGTGGCGCGTTTGACGTGGTAACTCGCGGCGTAGGCGGAGCCCCACCAGGAAAGGATCACGTCGCCCGCGCGCTGGACGGCGGAGAGCTTCGGCGCGGCGCCCGCGGCGATGGGCTCGCGGGTGAAGGTCAGCGTGCCCAGGCCAAACTGGTCGCCGTTGCCGCCGCCGCCTTCGGGGCGGAGCTCCGCGGCCTCGGCTTTGGTGTAGGGCGCGGCGAGACCGAGGCGGTTGACGTAGTGGTTGTAGACGAGTTCCCAGCCGACGCGATTGATGCCGCGGGCCGCGCCGGAGACGCCCCAATGGGCCTGCCACGAACCGGACTGGCCGGTGCCCCACATGTAGGGGGTGAAGGGGACGTCGATCCACGCGTTGTATTTCGCGACGTATTCGGCGCCGGCGAGGAAGCGGTTATCGCGGTAGCCGTAGAGGTCCACGCCCTGATTCCAGGCCATCTCGCAAATGGGGCCGGCGAGCGCGATGCCGAGGGTGGTGTGACCCTGGTCGCGGCCGGATTCCTGCCACTGGCCGAGGTTGCCGGGGTGGAGGTAGTAGACGGCCTTGTCGAAGGAGCCGTTGCCGGCGCCGTTATAGATGTAGGCGAGGGCCTCGTCGTAGATGTCGCGGCGGTCGCAGAACACGCCGATGGCGAGCATGGAGGCCATGTTGCACAGATCCCAGTTGGCCCAGTAGTTCGTGATCGCGGCGCCGTTGTGCCGGGTCAGGAAGTCGTGGTTCATCGGGTAGAAAATGTTGAGCAGCATGGTCTGGAACCGCGTGACATCCGCGGCCGCCCAGCCCGGGTAGGTGCGCATGATCTCGCCGACGTTGGCCCACTGGTAGCCGTGAAGGCCGGAGGCGAGGAAGCGGTCGGCGTTGCCGGTGAGCGAGGTCATGGTGGAGGACCAGGCGTTGAGGAAAACGACGGCCTGATCGGCGTAGCGGGTGTCGCCGGAGACCTTCCAGCGGAGCGCGCATTGGTAGACTCGGTAGATGTCGATATACATCTGGGCGACGTTGCCGGGCCGGGTGACCTCGGCCAACGGACGCGGGCTCGCGCCGAGCTGGGAGTAGCCGTGGCTGGTGAGCGCGTTCCAGCCGGAGAGCCAGGGCTCGGCGCCGAGATTCACCTTGGTGCGCATGCGGTCGAAGTCCGCCTCGGTGTGCAGCAGGCCGGGGTGGACGAACGGCTGCGCGGCGATCCGCGAGCCGGAGGCGAACGCGAGCAGGCAGCCGAAGACAAACCAGCAGAGCCGCAGACGGGCGGAAGCGGTGAAACGGGTCGACGTGCCGGAGGAGGAGGCGGACATGGGAAAACGGGGATGGGCTGCGCGGGTTCGCGCCACGGGGGGATGGACTGCGGGCTAGTGGCGGGCGGAGGGCGCGGCGAGGTTGACGCGTTCGAAGAGGGACGCGGCGATCAACGGCGGAGGATATGGAAACTTTGCTTGATCGGGCTCGCGGTGCGAACGGGGCTTTCGCCATCGCGGCCGAATTGCCACGCGACGACGGTGACCTTGAGCGGATATTTGGAACGAGGCGGAACGGCGGTGAAGCGCAGCGTGGAGCCCTCGATCTCGGCGGGTCCTTCGAGCACGTAGTAACCCACGGGAAGGCCGGCGGAACTGGTGGCGGCGAGATCGAGCGAGGTCGAGCGACCGAGGTCGTCGGCGAAGCGGTCCGGGACACGAGGAAACGTGATCGTCTGCGGGGCGCCCGTGGCGCGAGGCGTGGCGCGCAGCATGGCTTGCTGGACGACGCCGCGCACATGCGCGTCGCCGGGGTGGGCGGCCACGAGCCACAGGTCGTGGTTGCGGCGGTCGGCGGTGTGTTCGGCCCGGCCGAACTGAAGGCGGAAGGTCTCGGGGCCGGTTTGCACGAAGTGGCCGACGATGCGCGAGAGCGTGATCGGACCGCCGTCGGCGGGCGGCGTGAGCGCGGCGCCGACGGGCAGGCCGGTCCAGAGCGCGCCCTTCGGCGAGTTGCCCGGCACGGCGTCGAGAAAGTCGGCGCGCAGGCGGAAGGTCACGCCGTCGGCCTCGGTCAGGAAACGCGGCGTGACCGGCTCGCCGTTGCCCTGTTCCCGGGGTTGGCCGCGGTCGTCGGTGACGGAGATCAGCGCGGGGCGTTTGCCGAGCGAGGCGCCGTGGATGGTTTCGGTGGCGCGGGCCATCTCTTCGTCGAAGCACCAGAAGGCCGTGCGCGCGTCGCCGGCGTAGTCGGCGTGCGGCGCGGCGGGCGCGCAAGGCGGGGCGTCGGGGCGCCAGCGGTCGATGCGCCAGCCGTCGCGCGGATCGACCGGGCGAAGTTTCACGGACCGGGAGAGGGCGGAGTCGGAGCCGGGCGCGGGCAGGCGGGCGGCGGCGGCCTTTTCGATGAAGCGGGCGAGGAAGGCGACGGTGCGGTCGGAGCAGTCGAAATGGCCGCGACCGACGTCGGCGAGGAAGGCGACCGGGCAGTCGGGGTGCGCGGCCATGAAATCGAAGGCGGGCGCGACGCGATCCTCCCACCATTCGTATTGGCCCATGACGATGAGCGCGGGGACGCCGGCGATGGAACGGTCGCCCCAGTCGATGCGTTTGTGGCCGTTGCCGGTGAGCGTGGTGCGCGGGGAGTCGCCTTTGCAGGAGATGAGCGCGAGGGTGCGGTCGGGCGCCCAGGCGGCGAAATTCCACGGGAACGTGGCGCAGGCGGAATGGCCGAGCGGGACGACGGGCGCGGCGGCGAGTTCGTCGTAGCCGGAGGCCTTGGCGAGCGCGGAGACGATGCGGTCGAAGCGCGCGCCGGCGCCGGCGTGGAAGTCGAAGGTGGCGTCGAGGTAGGGCACGACCCAGAGCTCGGCGAACCCGAGGCGGGCGAGCGTATCGCGCATCGTCGGGTGCTCGAGGACGCCCTGCTCGACCATGTTGTGGTTCGCGACGACCACGCCGCGCACGCGCTCGCAGTTTTCCGGGACCCAGAGGTAGGCGCGGGAGTCGCCTTCGGGCGCGGACCATTGCCAGACCGCGGCGCGCAAGGAGACGCACCCGACGCAGAGCGCGAGGGCGGACAAACACAGGGCGAGGCGCTGCGGAAGAAGGGGCATGACGGACCGGGGTGGGGGAGGTTCCCGGGCGCCGGGCGCGACGCCGAGGATGATGCGATGTTAACTGTAACGCGGGGCGGGTGCCGCCGTCTGTGGCGGGTGCGAAAACGGGCGCGGGGAGGCGCCCGGTCCAACGCGAGCCGATGCGCGGGCGGAGCGACTTGAGCGTCGCCCCGGGTGGAAGTCAGCCGAGGCCGGCGGGCCGGGCCTTTCGCGCCGGGAGACTGTTGCCGTTTATCCAGGTGCCCTCGATGAGGATCTGGCGTTTGACCCGTGGGAAACCCATGTCGCCGTCGTTGATGAGGGACGCGAGCACGAGGACGCCGACGCGGCCGATTTCCTCGGGGTTTTGGTAGATGCCGGCGTCGATCGGACAATCGAGCACGGTCAGCGCGGCGAGACCAAGATCGCGCGGGACGCGCAGGCCCATCGTCTTTAGCCGGTCGGGAATGGAGGGGAACTCGGTGAGGATGGCGTCGGGCCGGTGCTCGCGCCACCAGGCCTCGAAGCGGGGCATCTCGCTCGCGAGCGTCTCCTCGTTGAGCAGGCAGGCGGGGAGGCGGGTCTCGTCGGGGTGGGCGAGCTGGTCCCAAAGATGGCCGGCGTAGTAGCCGCGGGCGGTCCAGGCGTTGGCGACGAGGCCGATGCGCCGGTAGCCGAGCGAGCGCATCTCGGCCATCGCGCGCATGACATTGTGGACCTGGTGGGAGGTGACCGAGTGGATGGGGAGCGATTCGGGCATCTTGGTGAGCCCGACGAGGGAAAACCCGCTCCAGTCGAAGCGTCCCATCCAGTCGTGATTGAAGGGGCCGGGCGGCACGAGGATGCCGCGAATGTCGCGTGTTTGCAGGATGGTTTTCAACCGGTCCGGCGGCATCGCGTCGTTGACGACGAACTCCTCGAGACGGAAGCCGAGCTTTTCGGCGGAAGCCTGGGCGCCGCGCCAGTAGAGATCGAACTCGCGGAAATCGCGCAGCTTTTTCGGATCGGGCCACTGGTTGAACCAGGCGAGGACCGAATTGATCGAGGCGGGGGCTTTGCCCTGGCGGTATTGCACGAGCGCGGAGAGGGCGGGATCGGGGCGGTAGCCCATTTCCCTGGCCTTGCGCAGAACGCGGTCCCGCAGCTCCGCCGAGGTGCGCGGCTGGTTTCGCATGGCGCGGGAGACGGACATGGTCGAGATGCCGAGCGAGGCGGCGATATCGCTCAGGGTGACCCGTCTGGTCGGGGCGTCGTGGGCCATGCATTGCGGAGACGGCGAAATCCGGGATTTGGCGCTGGCGGGCATTGGGGCTGCGGGTGGGGTGACGACGAACCTGCCGGGTGGCGCAAGGCGGCGCGAGGTTCGCGCCCGGTTATAGTTAACGCAAGACGGCGATGGGACTGGTTCCGGATGAGAGCCTGACTCGGCGGACTCTGCGGCGCCCGGTGTCGCGCGCCGTGGTTTCGCCGATCATGAAACGTCTCAAAGGCCTCTACATCTTGGAAACCCGCTCGTTCTCGCGGGTCTACGGTCCGGAGGAGCAGCGAGATATCGCAAAGCATGTGGATATCGTCGCGGGGCCGCAGACGCGGGAATCGATTCATGCGCAGCCGGGGCTGCTGGCCGAGACGGAGGTGATTTTTTCCGGCTGGGGCGCGCCGTTGATGGACGCGGAGTTTTTGGCGGCGGCGCCCCGTTTGCGCGCGGTGTTTTACGGGGCGGGAACGACCGGGTATTTCACGACCGACGCGTTTTGGGCGCGGGACATCACGTTGAGCAGCGCATACGCGGCCAACGCGCTGCCGGTGGCGGAATACGCGCTGGGAACGATCTTGTTGAGCCTGCGCAATTTTTGGTCCTATGCGGCGGTCGCGCGGGCTGGTGCCGACTGGCCGGGGACGGATGCTCCGATGCCGGGAGGGTTTCGCTCCACGGTGGCCCTGATCGGGTGCGGGATGATCGCGAGGCGTTTGGTCGAGTTGTTGAGGCCGTTTGATCTGCGGGTGCTGGTCCACGATCCGTATGTGGACGACTACGAGATGGCGAAAATCGGCGTGGAGCGCTGCACGCTGGAGGACGCGTTCAGGCTGGCCGACATCGTTTCGCTGCACGCGCCGAACAAAGCCGAGACGCAGGGGCTGGTCGGCCGGGCGCACTTCATGTCGATGCGCCGCCGGGCGACCTTCATCAACACCGCGCGCGGCCCGATCATCCGCGAAGGCGATCTCGTGGAGGCGTTGCGAGCGCGGCCGGATTTGACGGCGATTTTGGATGTTTGCGTGCAGGAGCCGCCGCCGGCGGGAAGTCCGCTGCTGTCGACGCCCAATCTGATTCTCACGCCGCACATCGCGGGTTCGCACGACGGGGAGTTGAGGCGTCTCGGCCGTTACATGGTCGAGGAGCTCGGACGTTACGCGCGAGGCGAGGCGCTGCGCTGGCATATCACGCGGGAGCTGTCGGCGCGGTTGGCGTAGCGGGCGGAAACAGATGCGCGAGACAGGAAGCGCGGGAAGAAGCGCGGCGAAGTCCAAACTTTGTCTTGCCGCCCGGAAAAAAGGAGCCGTAGTAACCCGCTCCCTTGTCAGGTTTCCAAGCCGGTGAAAGCCGGTGCTTGGCCGATGTAGCTCAGTGGTAGAGCAGCGGTATCGTAAACCGCTGGTCGTCGGTTCGATCCCGACCATCGGCTCCAGTGTTGGAAGTGGGATTTATTTGGCGGAA
>CBINJQ010000002.1:0-36476 GCA_966251015.1 uncultured Akkermansia sp.
GTCACCGTGTAGACGGTGCCGGAGACGGCGGACGGGTTGGCCTCGAACTTGTCGCGCCAGGCGGCGAAGAACAGGCCTTCCATGACGGGGGTGAGCGCGTCCTGCACGAAGTCGTGCTCGAAACCCGCCATCGCCTCCTTGTCCGCAAGATCGAGCTTGCGGCGCCGAGCCTTGATTTCGGCGAGTGCAAGGAAGCGGGTGCGGGAAGTGCGAACATTGCGCATGACCTGATCCAATTCCGGCGCAGTCGTGCGGAGCTGGCGAACGGCGGAATAAAGCTGAAGGCGCGAAAGCCCCGCTTTTTCGGCCACCGCATCCACAGATGCGGCCCCACCCTCCCCTTGCACCAAATCGGGCCGCAGAACCCAAAGGAACGCCAGCGAACGAGCCAGCAAGGTCCCCGTGTGGAAGCCGTCCGAGAGGAAAACAAGCAGATCGGCGAGCGGGTTACTTTCGCGGCCGGAATCAGCGACGCCGTTGCGCTCCTCGTCTTCCCAACGACGGACCGCGCTTCGATCTTGGCGGAAAGCCTCCAGATCGAATTCGCGACTCATGACGCACCGCCTTCCGAAAGCATGGCCTCGATGCGATCGAGGGTCGCGGCCGGAACCTCTGCGAAAAGCAAATCGATGATCGGGCCGGTGTCTCCGCCGTGTTTGAGAAAAAGCGCGACTAATAATTCTCGGCGCTTACGGTCGGCGGCGGTCAGTTGCTGGCGGAGCGCGTCAATTTCTGACGTCTCGGCGGCGGGTGTTGCGGGGGGTGTTGCGGGCATGGTCTGATGTGTATTAGGTTTTTGGATGTCAGACGCATCTGGTTGACCTTCAGCGTATTCGAACCTGCTAGGGTCCACCACTTTTAAGGGGTCGGAGGTGATAACCTCCGGCCCCTTATTGCCTCTGGAAACGACAGTTGCGGAATCGCACGTCCCGGCGCTTCGCGAAGCATTTCAACACAGGGAGACGCGAAGGCTCGCCGTCCCGGGCCGATTCAACCCGGCGCCAGGCACACGCGTATTCAGCAACAAGATACACCGGGCCGCCGCGGCCGTCGCCCGCCCTATCCAGGTTGCTCGGCGTCATCCGCACAACCATATGATCCCCGGAAATATACCCTAGGTTTGAATACTCGACACGGCTCCCCCGGTGGAGTGCCTTGATGGGAGACTTAACAAGTCCCTTACATCCCGCTTCCCGCCCCATGAAAAACTCCATCGGTTCCCTCGCCGCTTTGGCGGCCTTCACGATACCCGCGGCCATGGAAGCCGCACCCGCGGCCGCTTCTTTTAGCAATCTTGCCCTGCCCTACGACACGGCCGGCTCGGTCGACGTCGACATGGACGGCGACGGCACGAACGACTTCTACATCTTCTCCAATTCGGTCTTCGTAAGGCTGGAGGCCTACGACAACACGATGTTCACCGACACCCCGCGATCCTTCGGCAGCCTGGTGTCCGCCGGCGATCCGAACACTTCGTCCCTCGAGTTGGAAGAGGTCGGCGTTCCGTCGATCGGCGCGAGTTACTTCGGGATCAGCTTCACGCGGAGCGGCCAGACCCACACCGGCTGGTTGCTGCTGGATTTCACCGGCGACCCGAAACTCGCCGTCTCGGGAGCATGGGAGACCGTCGTCGGCGAAAGCATCTCCGTCGGCTCGGCGGTTCCGGAACCTTCCGCGGCCGCCGCATTGGCGGGAGCCGCCGCCCTTGTCGTCGCGACGAGAACGCGCAGCCGTCGCCGATCGGCGCTCCCCGCCTCTTCGTGACACTGACCCAGGCCATCGCCGGAGCACGGGCTCTGGACATGTTTTCGAGACCCGACCAGGAGGCGCCGACTCGCCGACGCCTTCTGCCCAACATCGAGGCCATCGTGGCCCGTTTGCGAACGCACCGCGCGGCGGTGGATGATTTTTTCCTGTCGAGAAAACACGGTCTGAGCGCGTCTCCCCGCTCCACCGACGGCGAGGCCGCGCTGGCCGCCTACCCGATAGGATTCTGCGGGGATATTCGTGACCGGGTGTTCGACCGTTTGCGGCAGGACCGCGTCTTCCAGTCCCTGACCGGCCCCGAGGTTGTCCTAAAGAAAGTGTTTATCCTCCTAAAAGGAGCATACTTCCAAAACGCGCTTCAACTCGGAAATCTTTACGTGGACGTGGCCAACGACACCGTGTTCTCCGAGAAGGCCAAGATAGAGTGGGCGCGCATCAGGGACGTTCCCTTTGAAAACGCCGACAGCTGGCCCGCCGTCGCCGAGGTGGGGCGCCGTTACCACGGGATCGAGCTCTATCCCAATCTCCTCTTTCCCCTCGCGTTCCCGTCCGCCCCTTATTTCGCGATCCGCGCCTCCGGACGCATCGACCTTTTCCTGGCCCAGAACGTGGTCTTTTTAAAAGACCTCGGCGAAGGCATGCGCCGGGCCCACGCCTTGCTCGACGATCCGGCGTTCACGAAACGATCCCTGCCCGCGCCTTACCGTCAGATCGTCGAGCAGGCATGCGGCGGCAATCTGCACGACGCCTTTCCGCTCGAATTCGAACCCGTGGACACCGCCACGTTGCGCGGGCGGGTGCTGCCGGAATTCGCGGCGCTCGCCGCGCGGGGGGACCACGCCGCGCTCGCCACCTTGGACCGTTACACGAAACTAATGGAGGAGGCGTCGCTTCGGCTCGCCAGAATGGACCTTCGCCCGACCGCCGAACAGCTGGCCCGCCTGCGTGCGGACGGCGCGGTCCCGCCTTGCTCCGGGCCCGCTCCGGTTTCGCCATCCTGACCCGTGATCGCCCGCCGCGTCCATGCACGAGCGGAGGCGGCGGGACCGCGGCGAGTCCGAGCCGCCCGCGGCTCCCGGTCTATTTCTCCTTCATCACATAAACCCCGTTCCACTCCGGCCCGGGAGGATTCGAGCGGAGTTCCTCGATCAATTTGAGATACACGAGCGAAGGGTTGCCGCCATGCCCGGAACTCGAGGCGGATTGGTTGGGCTCCAGGGCCGCGCTCGCACGGAAACAAGCCTCCGCGGCGTCCCAATCCTGGGCGTGGAATTTTTCCAGGCCCTCCTCGAAACGCGCGATTCCCTCCCTCGTGCGTTCGGTGACGTCTTCCTTCAGCCCGACGAGTTCATGGATGGGCACCGGGGCGTGCCGCCCCTTGACCACGATTCGGCCCAGGGTGCGGAACACGACGCGACGCTCCGGATCGGCCGCCTCGCAGGCCCGCCGGGTCGGGTCGGCGCACATGGTGTAGACGCACCAGGCCTTCGCTCCTGACTCCATTCGCGCCGCCAGATTCACGGTGTCGCCCATCATCGTGTAATTGAAACGCGACGCGCTGCCCATGTTGCCCACGACGGCGCGCCCGGTGTTCAGCCCGATGCGTGTGCGCAGGCCCAGCACGATGTCCGGCCAGTTCTTCTGCGGCTCATGGCGCCACTTCTCCCTCAACTCCGCGCAACGTCGCTGGACACGAAGCGCCGTCACGCAGGCCTGCAGCGGATGATTGGGCAAGGCCAGCGGCGCGCCAAACATGGCGACGACGGCGTCGCCGATGTATTTGTCGAGGGTCCCCCCCTCCGACTGCACGATATCGGTGCAGGCCGTGAGATACTCGTTCATCAACTCCACCAACTGCGTCGGCGACAGCTTTTCGGAAAAACTGGAGAAGGACTCCACGTCGCTGAAATAGGCGGTGATGTTCTCCTCGACGCCGCCGAGCTTCGGCTCCTGCCCGGACTCGACCATCTCGTTGACCACCGCCGGGGCGAGGTAGGCTCCAAACAAACCCTTGATCCGGCTCTTCTGTTTTTGGGCCAGGACCAGTTGCGCGGCGCCTCCGATAAATGCCGAACTGAAGGCCGCGCCCAACGGCTCCACCATCGGCAGAACCCAGTCCGCGAGGGCAAACGACACGAAACAGAGCACGACATAGCCCAGCAGAACGCCGGCCGCGATCGCGCGACGAACGGTGCTGCGCTGTCCTTCGGTGGCCAAGGAAAGCCCCACCACCAGCGCGGTCAGACCGATGGTGATGACAGGCAAGGCCCATGGCGGGGGCGTCTTGAGGAAGCGTCCCGAGATAATCGTCTTAACCATGTTCCCATGGACTCCGACCTTTGGCACCGGCGAACGATCAAAAGGCGTGGGGGCCAAATCCTGAAGCAATTGATCGACGGGGCCGATAAGCACGATCGCATCCTTGAAATATCCGTCGTCGAAAAACGCCCTGGCCTCCGCCACTTTGTCGGCATCGTCGGATTTCAAATCCCGAAGTTTCACAAATACCTGGGCGATGCTGACGCGCGGGTTCCGCTCAGGATCCGCCCAGGGCGAAAACCAATTGATGTCCGCGATCTGCCCGCCATGGAGCGGAATTTCCCGAACAACACCCCCGTTCTCGTCGCGCATTTCGACTCGATCCGCGTCGATCCGAATACCGTCTCTCGGCAATCCCCAGTGCAGCCGCGCGAGTTCGACGGACATGTGATAAAGATCCCCCTCCTCCAGTGACACGAACACCGGCACCTGCCTCGTGTCGCCGAACATCGAGTCAATCAACCCGACCTGCGGCATGAACTTGGCCTGCCCTATTGTATAGTCGGGCATCTCGGGTGGCGGCCCCTTGCGCCCCTGGCTCACCAGCGGAAAGGACTCGTCCAGCACGGTGCCATCATCCAGCTCATAGCGCCCCCGCCCTGCGTAACTTGCCGCCAGCACGATGGGCGGATTGGCAAAAAGCTGCCGGACAAATTCCGCCTTCCCGCGCTGCACCACCGCCATATCCGCGATATTGGGCACTCCCGCCTTGGAAAAAAGCACATCGATGCCGATCGCCTTGGCGCCTCCCTCCTGGAGTAATCCGGCGCAGACTCGCGAGAACAACGCCTCGTTCCACGGAAAATTACCAAACATCTCCATCGCGGGCGAATCGATGTCCACATACACGACCCGAGCCGGCGACTCGAGCGGACCGCGAATGCGGAAACGCGCGTCAACCGAGAGTCTTTCGAAAGGCCGCAACACCCCCCACTGCGACAGCAGCAGCCAGAACAACGAAAGCGCGACCAGGCTCAGATACAGCCAAAGCGTGGCGCGCAGGGAACGCGAGGGGCGAAGCGAGGACACGTCCCACCCGATGCAGCAACGGGTCCGCGTCCGCAACAATCATTGGCCGTTGGACAAGGGGCGACCGCCGCTCTTTCTTCCCTGCCCTCTCGCCGCCCGTGCCCGACTCAGCCACCCACGCCGTCCCCCCGATCCCCCGCGCCAAGCACACGGGCGTGTGCCCTCCCGCGCGAGGCGCCGTCCTGGCACGGCTGCTCGCGCGGCACCCCGCCCCCGTCTGGCTCGTCGTCGCCGAGACGCTGAAAGCCGCCGAGCAACTCGCCGAGGACACCGCCCTCTTCCACGCCGCGCTTCTCCCCGGCGCCGCCGCGGCGAAAGGAAAAAAAGCTTCCGCAGCCATCACCCCCTCGGGGCTCGCGCTCGAAACTCTGGTTTTCCCCGAGGCCCACGCCGACACCCGCGACATGGCCGAGGCCTTCGCCGCCTCCGCGGATCGCCAGGCGGTCCTCTCCCGTCTGCGCGCCACCCGCCACATCGCCGCGTCGCCGGAAAACATCCCCCCGCTCGTCGTCTTCACCACCCCGGCCGCGCTGCTCCAACGCGTGCCCGCGCTCGAGGACTACGCCGCCAACGAGCTCACCATCTCCAAGGGCGGGACGCATCCGTTCCAGCCCCTCCTCGAAAAACTCCGCGCGCTCGACTACGACGCCGAGGCCTTGTGCGAGGCGCCGGGCACCTACGCCGTGCGCGGCGGCATCATCGACCTCTATCCGGTCAACGCCGGGCAGCCCTACCGCCTCGATTTCTTCGGCGACGAACTCGAGGACATCCGCGAGCTCGACCCGGTCACGCAGCGTTCCGGCGCGGCCGTCGATAAACTCACCCTCGCCGCCTCCCCTCGCCTCGCCCTCGCCCCGTCGCTCTCCGGCCTCGCGCCCTACCTCAGCCCCGCCGCGCGGCTCGTGCTCGTCGAGCCGTCGCTCCTCGACGAAACCTTCAGCCTCCTCGCGCGCGAAAACTCCGCCGCCCCGACGCTCGCCCCCATCCTCTCCCGCATCGCCGCCCTCGACGCCATCGCCGACCTCGACGAGGCCGCCGCGCTCTTCGACGAAGCGCCCGGCTCGTCCGCCGCCGCCGTCGCCGAAACCACCTGGGACACCGAGAGTCTGGCCCATCATCGCCGCTATCCCCCGGACGACCTCATCGCCCAGGAACGCCTCGCCGCCGAGGAGCAGGCGCGCCACGATTTTCTCGCCCTCCTCGCCCGCTGGCACGCCGACGGCGCGCACCTCTCGATCGTCGTCCCGAAGGAGTCCGAGGAGAAACGCGTCCGGGAAATCCTCTCCGCCCACCCCGCCGCGAAAAAACTCCGCCCGCGTTTTCTTCGCGGACAACTCAACGAAGGCTTTCGCCTCGTCCCGCCCCGCCACGCGCCGTCCGCCCCGGATCGTCCGCTCCCGGACGCCCCCCCTCCCTCGCCCGTCCAGATCGTCGTCACCGAAACCGAGCTCTTCGGCCGCCAACGCGCCCGCCGCGCGCAGACCGGACGCCGCGCCGTCGTCCATCGCGCGCAGGTCGACCAGCTCCTCGATTTCGCCGATCTCGTGGAGGGCGACTTCGTCGTCCACATCCAGCACGGCGTCGCCCTCTTCCGCGGTATCACCAAGCTCGATACGCGCGACGGTTTGCGCGAGGTCATCTCGCTCGAATTCGACGAGGGCGTCACGCTCCACGTCCCCCTCCCCGAGGCGCACCTGATCAGCCGCTACGTCGGCCTCTCCAAGGTCCGCCCCCAGCTCGGCAGGATCGGTTCCGACCGCTGGCAAAAGACCCGGGCCCAGGCCGAACGCGCCACGCTCGACCTCGCCGCCGAGTTGCTCCGCATCCAGGCCGCGCGCGACGCCCAGCCCGGCTTCTCCAGCCCGCCCGACAACGACTGGCAGCGCGAGTTCGAGGGCGCGTTTCCCTTCACCGAAACGCCCGATCAGCTCAAGGCCATCCAGGCCGCCAAGGCCGACATGGAGCGCCCTCGTCCCATGGACCGCCTCGTTTGCGGCGACGTCGGCTTCGGCAAGACCGAGGTCGCCATCCGCGCCGCGTTCAAGGCCGTGCAGGCCGGCAAGCAGGTCGCCATCCTCGTTCCGACGACGATCCTCGCCCAGCAGCACGCGAACACGTTCCGCGAGCGCATGGCGGGGTATCCGATCGCCGTGGAGATGTTGTCCCGCTTCCGCTCCAAGTCCGAGTCCACGCGCATCATCGCCGCCACCGCCGCCGGCCAGGTCGACATTCTCATCGGCACGCACCGGCTCCTGAACAAGGACATCCACTTCAAGGACCTCGGCCTCGTCGTCATCGACGAGGAGCAGCGATTCGGCGTGAAGCACAAGGAGCAGCTCAAGGCCCTGCGCGTCTCCGTCGACGTGCTGTCGATGTCGGCCACGCCCATCCCGCGCACGCTCTACATGGCGATGACCGGCGCGCGCGACATGAGCGTGATCGAGACGCCGCCCGTCGACCGGCACCCCATCCAGACCATCGTCAAAACCTACGACGAACAACTCGTGGTCGACGCCATCCGCCACGAGCTACGCCGCGGCGGCCAGGTCTTCTACCTCCACAACCGCGTCCAGACCATCGCCCTCGTCGCCGCGCGGCTCCGCGAGCTGTTGCCCGACGTCGACATCGGCGTCGGCCACGGCCAGATGGACGAGCACGAACTCGAGGAGATGATGACCGCCTTCGTCGCCGGCCGCCACCAGGTGCTCGTTTGCACGACGATCATCGAGACCGGCCTGGATATCCCGAATTGCAACACGATCATCATCGAGGGCGCCGACCGCTTCGGCCTTTCCCAGCTCTACCAGCTCCGCGGGCGCGTCGGACGCTTCAAGCACCAGGCCTACGCCTATCTCCTGCTTCATCGCCATACCCGCCTCGTCGAGATCGCCCGCGAACGCCTCAACGCCCTGCGCACCCATAACCAGCTCGGCGCCGGCTTCCGCATCGCCATGCGCGACCTCGAACTGCGCGGCGCGGGAAATCTGCTCGGCGCGCAGCAGTCCGGCCACATCGTCGGCGTCGGCTTCGAGCTCTACTGCCAGCTCCTCCGCCAATCCGTCGCGCGGCTCAAGGGCGACAAACAGGCCGCCTCCATCCGCGCCGCGGTCAAACTCGATTTCGTCTTCGTCGGCGAAGGAAGCCCGCCCGCCTCCGGCCCTGGAGGGACGCCGTCACCGGCGTCCGCGGCCTCCAGCTATCAAGCGATCAAAGCCGCCGCCGACGCCGAGGCCGGCGCCGTCACCGTGGACCGGATACAAGCCCGCCTGCCCGTCGCCTACGTCGGCGAAACCCGCCTTCGTCTCGACCTCTATCGCCGTCTCGCGCTCGCGTCCTCGCCCTCGCAACTCAAGGAGATCGAGACCGAGCTGCTCGACCGCTTCGGCAAGTTCGGCGACGAGGTGCGCGCCTTGCTCCAGGTCACCGCCATCCGCGTCGCCGCCGAGCAGAAGGCCATCGTCAGCGTCGAGACCGACGGCTCGAAGCTGAAGCTCATCCGCGCCGGCGCCGGCCGGCGCGACGATTTCGTCCAGCTGGGCGGCCGCTTCCCGCGCCTCACCGCCCCCAAGCCGCTCGCGCGCCTCAAGGAGATCCTCGTCTTCCTCGGCAACCTGCCGGAACCCGCGCGGGCATGAAGGACCGCCGGGGCGCGGAGAAGCCGACGCGAGAAAGCGAACCGTCTTGCGTCGCCGCCGATCCCCGCCCCCGACGTCGGGCGCCGGACCCGGCGGAAACCCGGCTCTCATCGACGCCCCCGTTTGTAACCGGGTCGCCGTTGACGCGGGAAGGAGCCTCGACGCAAGTCGTCGACGGTTGTCCGCCGACGACTCCCGCTTACCCATGACTCCGCGCCCTCTCGCTTTTCTTCTCGCCCTGCTGCTGTGCCTTTCACCCGCGAGGGCGGACACCACGCGGGAACGGGCGGCGGACGTCGCCTTGAAAGACGCGCGTCGCCTCGCCGCGACGCGTGACTATGCCGGCGCGCTCGAACGGCACCTCTGGTATCACGAGCACGCCTTGGAATCCGCCCCGAGCCATTACGGCGTTCGCCTCTCCTTCGCGCTCTCCGACTGGCACCGGCTCGGGGAACAGTATCCGCCCGCCCTGGACGCCTTTCGTCGCGTGCGCGACGAGAAGACAAAGCGGCTCGCGGAGGGGGAGGAAAACCGCGACCTCTTTCACGACGTCTTCGCGATGAACCGAACCCTCGGCGACCACGCGGCGACCGTCGCGTTGTTCCGTCGCTTGGACAAGAACTCCCCCGCGTTCGCCTCCAAGGTCGCCGACATCGCGGACGAAGCCCTGGTCGGCCGCGGCGAATATGCGCTTCTCCGCAAACACCTCGGGGATCCCCAAAAGGTCCTGGCCTCCGCCAAGATCGCTCTGACACTGGGGCTCGACCACGCCAAATCCAGTCGCGATCCGAAATCGACCCGCGCCACGGTCGAGAAGATCTTCAGCGAAAACGTCGCCCGCCTTGTTGTGACGCTGCGCGAGACGGGCGACCGCGAGACCGCCGTCCTGATCCGTCGCGAAGCGCTCGCGCTGGTCGACAGCGAGGCGCTCCGCGAAACCCTGCCCGACTGAGCCAAACACCAGGCCGCCGCGCATACGCCCGCCCATCCGCCCGCCCGGAGCGATCACTGCGGCTTCGCGGCCGGCTTTTTCGGCGACGGCGGTATCCGGCGCTGAGACTGCCCGCCGTCCTCGTTGAAACTCACGATCGTGCCGTTCTCGAGGTGGTTTACCCAAGACATGCCGTTGTTGCCGAAATAGACCTGCGCGACCTCGGAGCCGAGCGTCGCCCTCACCTTGTCGCGCGTTTCGGCCGCGAGCTTTTTGAGCGCGTCCCTCTTCTGCTCCGGCGAGAGAGTAGAATCGTCAGCGATCCGGGTCGCCCGAAGCGGCACCTCGTCGCGAAGCGCGTAGATCCGGTCCGGCGTGTCCGGCGGCAATTGGAAGCGCTGAGTGGCGTTCCTGAGCTGTTGGTAATCGTTGTCCTGGGCGCGAACGTAGGCGGCGTAGCGGTCCGCGCCGAGCGCGTCGCGAATCTGCGCCTTCATCGCCCGCTCGGCCTCCGCGCGGGCCTTCAGCTCCTCCTGGGTGCGGGGAACCGCCCGGTGGCGATCCGGCTCGGTGAAGCGCTCGTCGAAATCTTTCTGGATCTCAAAAATCGTTCGAAACTCCGCCTCGGTCGCGTCCATCTGCGTCATGCGTTGGCGAAGATTCTGCGCGGTCCGCGAATGGCGCATCTCGTAGTCGGCGAACTCCTCCGGGGAAAGAAAGGCCGCCAGATCGCGGCGCTTCTCCTCCTCGATGAAACGCAATTTCTCCATGTCCGAGGCCAGCAGGAATCCGCGCGCTTCCCGGCGCGTCTCGCTCGCGAGGTCGTTGTAATCCTGCTCGAGCCGCTGGAGCTCCTCGCGCTTTTCCTCGGGCAGAAATCCGTATTGGCGGGCCAGCCAGGAGTTGGCGCCCGCCGCGTCGGGATCCTTGCCCAACAGCGCCTCCAGTTCCGCCCGCTGTTCGTCGCGGAGCACCCTCGCCTGCTCGCGCTGCTCCCGCGTTTGGCCTCGATAGTCGTCGTTTTTCCACCACGGCCGATCCGGATCGGGCGCGGGCTGCAAGGCGTTCATGCGCGATTCGTAGCGCTTCCACAGACGCACCCCGACGATCAGGCGGATGCTCGTTTCGTCCAGGCCGGCGGCGCGCAATTCGTCCCGCAGGCGCGCGAGGTCGTCGCCCCGGATGGAGTCGGCTATCGCCACGTTTTCACCCGTCGCCGGCCCGACGGGCTTCGCATACCGGAGCGGCTGCGTCGTGTCGTCGCCCCGCGCCGCCGGGCCGCCGACGGCCTTGCCCGCGGTGGCGTGCGAACTCCCGCGGATCGCCATCAGCAGCGCCGCATTGGCGACCAAGGACAAACCGAAGAGAAGGGGCAGCAGCTTCATGAAGGGAGCTCATGATTGAATCTCACTCCCGGTCGTCTCTCGCGAGCGGAAAGAAGCCCGACCGCCTCCCGTGTCCGGCGCGGGCGCCGCGAAGCACGTTTCCCCCATTGACCCTCCGCCTCCTGCTCCTAGCTTCCACGAAATTTACCTTTCGCCGCCGCAGCCCGACTCCGTCCCGTCCTCATGCCCAAAGCCTTTCGTCGCCTAGCAACCCGCCTCGTCCTGATCGGCGCCTTCGGCGCCTCCGCCGCGGCCCTCGCGCAATCCTCGGCCCCCCTCGCGCCCGCCTCGTCCGCCCCGTCTGTCGTGACGGTCGACGACGGGCTCAATCTTCGTTTCGCCAACGGCATCGCCGCAGTCGTCGAGGAGAAGGTCATCACGGTGGACGACATCCGTCGCGAGCTCGCCCCCATCCTGCCCCAGATCCGCCGCGATTCCAAGAATCAGCAGGAGTTCTCGCAGAAGCTCGAGCGAGTCCAGGACGAGATCATCCGCAACCTGATCGACCGCTATCTCATCGTTAAGGATTTCCGCAAGGACGAGAAACGGAAGATCCCCGAGAGCTACATCGACAACGCGATCCAGGAGCAGCTCGCCACCCAGTTCGAGGGCGATCGCGCCCGCTTCCTCGCCTACCTGAAGTCCCGCGGCTTCACCCTTCGCGACTACCGCAAGGAAATGGAGGACGAGATCATCTTCGGCTACATGCGCGGCCAGCAGCGCAAGAGCGCCAACGTCGTCAGTCCCGCCAAGGTCGAGGCCTACTACGGCGCCAACCAGCAAAAATTCCACCAGGAGGAACAGGTCCGCCTCCGCCTCATCCAGCTCAACCGCGCCGAGTTCACCGACGCGCAGCTTCTCGCCCAGGCGGAGGAGATCGTCGCGAAATTCCGCGCCGGCGCCAAGTTCGAGGACCTCGCCAAGGAATACACCCAGGACGCGCGCAAAGCCAAGGGCGGCGACTGGGGCTGGCAAAAGCGCGCCGATCTCAAACCCGAGTTCAGCGAACCCCTCTTCGCCCTCCAAACGGGCCAGGTCAGCCAACCGGTCGTCCAAAAGGAGGGCGTCTACCTCCTCTACGCCGAGGATCGCAAAGCCGCCGGAGTGCCGCCCATCGCCGAGGTCCGCGAGCAGATCGAGACCACCCTCGCGCAGCAAATGACGCGTGAAGCGCAGGAAAAGTGGCTGGAGCGCCTGCGCAAGGGCGCCTACGTCCGCCTCTACTGAACTCCCGCGCATCACCGCATCTTCCGAGATTCCCCCGGCCCGGTCCGCCTCGTGCGAACCGGGCCTTTTTGCGCCGTGCCCTCGCCAACAAATGCATAGCCCGGAAAGCCGATCCGGGCTATCCTCCGGGAACCCTCACCGCGACGTCCGCGTCGCAAAGATCCATCCCATCTCGCCATGTCACTCCCGTTCCCCTCGCTCAGCGCCGCCGAGGCCGCCCAGCTCATCGCCCACGGCGACACCGTCGCCTTCGGCGGCTTCACGCCCGCCGGCGCGCCGAAGGAGATCCCGACCGCCCTCGCCGCGCTCGCCACGCGCGAGCACGCCGCCGGACGCGCGTTCCAAATCGGGGTGATCACCGGCGCCTCCACCGGACCCTCCCTCGACGGCGCTCTCGCCAAGGCCGAGGCCATCTCCTTCCGCACCCCCTACCAGTCCGACCCCGATCTGCGAAAGGCGATCAACGCCGGCCGCGTGCGTTTCTTCGACCTTCACCTCAGCCAGCTCGCGCAACACGTCCGCACCGGCGCGCTCGGAGACGTCAATTGGGCCGTGCTCGAGGTCGCCGACGTCACCCCAGACGGCCGCGTCGTCCTCACCAGCGGCGTCGGCGCCGCGCCCACCTTCGCGCGCTGCGCGGACAAGATACTCCTCGAGCTCAACAAACGCCATCCCGCCACGCTCTGCGGCGTGCATGACATCTACGAACCGATCGACCCGCCCTACCGCGACGAGATCCCGCTCTACTCCGTCTCCGACCGCATCGGCCAGCCGTGGCTCCAGCTCGATCCGTCCAAAATCGTAGGCATCGTCCACACCGACCGCGACGACGAGGTCGGAGGCTTCGCCGCCCCCGACGCCGTCACCACCAAGATCGGCGAGAACGTCGCCAACTTTCTCGCCGCCGAGCTTCGCGCCGGCCGCATCCCCGCCGAGTTCCTCCCCCTCCAATCCGGCGTCGGCGACATCGCGAACGCCGTCCTCGGCGCCCTCGGCGCGCACCCGGAGATTCCGCGCTTCACCATGTATTCCGAGGTGCTCCAGGACGCCACGCTCGCGCTCCTCCGCCAGGGCAAGCTCAAGTTCGCCAGCGGCTGCTCCCTCACCCTCAGCCCGCCCGCCCTCAAGGACCTCTACGCCGATCTCCACTCCCTTCGCGGCCGCATCGTCCTCCGCCCCCAGGAGATCAGCAACAACCCCGAGATCGTGCGCCGTCTCGGTATTATTTCGGTGAATACCGCCATCGAGGCCGACCTCCAGGGCAACATCAACAGCACGCACCTCTTCGGGAAGACGATGATGAACGGCATCGGCGGCTCGGGCGACTTCACGCGCAACGCCCACCTGTCGATCTTCACCTGCCCCTCGCTCCAGAAGGGCGGCAAGATCAGCACGCTCGTCCCGCTCGTCACCCACGCCGACCACAGCGAGCACTCCGTGCAGGTCCTCGTCACCGAGCACGGCGTCGCCGACCTGCGCCGCCTCGACCCGCGCCAGCGCGCCGAGGTCGTCATCGAGAAGTGCGCCCACCCGGACTTCCGCCCCGAGCTCCGCCGCTACCTCTCCATCGCCAAGGACGGCCACGAGCCCTTCGACCCCGAGCACGCCTTCGCCTTCCACCGCCAGTTCCTCAAGACCGGCGACATGCGCGGCGCGCTCTCCGCCCCGGTTTGACCCCGCCCGGCGCGGGCTTACGCTCGCGCCATGAACCTGATGGAGTTGCTGGAGGGACTCAGCTACCTGGTCACCGTCATCGGACTGCCCTTCGGCATCTGGGTCTACCTCCGCGACCAACGCAAGGAGCGCAAAAACGAGGAGGAGGAGGTCTACGTCCGGCTTTCGGACCAGTATGCCGACTTCCTCCGCCTCGTCCTGAAGAACGCGGACCTGCAGCTCACCACCCGCAAGGCGCCCAGCGCCCAGCTCAGCGACGAACAGAAGGAGCGCCGCATGGTGCTCTTCGAGATCCTCGTCGCCCTTTTCGAGCGCGCCTACATCCTCGTTTACGAGCCCGACATGGACAAGGACGAGGCCCGCCTGTGGGCCTCCTGGGAGGACTACATGCGCGAATGGTGCCGGCGCGCCGACTTCCGCGAAGCCCTGCCCTCGCTGCTAAGCGGCGAAGACCCCGACTTCGCCGCCTACATCACGCGCCTCTCCAACGAGGCGGCCGTCGCGCGCGCGTAGAACCGGCCCGGCCGCTCAGCGTCCGCGTCGCAGGTGCAGCAGCTCGACTTTCGTCGTGCGCTTCGCCGCCTCGTCGTAGTCGACGATCGCGCCCGAAATCCGGACGTCGCCTTCCGCCACCTCGAACTTCCGCGGCATGCCGTCGAGAAACCGCTCCACCACGGGCTTCACCTCGCGCCCGAGCACCGACGCGTAGGGCCCGGTCATGCCCACGTCGCACATGAAACCCGTGCCGTTCGGCAACACCGTCGCGTCGGCCGTCGGCACGTGCGTGTGCGTCCCCAGCACCGCCAGGGCGCGTCCGTCGAGATGCCAGCCCAGCGCGATTTTCTCGCTCGTCGCCTCCATGTGCGCCTCGACGAAAAACGCGTCCGCGTCCGCCGCCAGTCGCCGCAACATCTCGTCCGCGCAGAGGAACGGGCACTCCGCCTTCAACCCCATGTAGGTGCGCCCGAGCACGGTGAACACCGCGATCCGCGTGCCCTTCACGTTCACCACGACATGATCCGCCCCGGGACAAGCGCCGGGCAGGTTCGCGGGCCGGCAGACCTTGGCGAAATCGTCGATCTCGGACTCCCAGCCGCGCTGGTCCCACACGTGGTCGCCCAGGGTGATCGCGTCGACTCCGCTCTGCAGCAGCCCCTTCGCGATGCCGCCGTTGATGCCCGCGCCCGCCGCCGCGTTCTCCCCGTTGGCGATCACCGCGTCGAGCTTCAGCTCCGAACGCAGCCGCGGCAGACGCTCCATCAGCATCTCCCGCCCGGGCCGCCCCACGATGTCACCGACGAACAAAAGTCTTAACATCCGCGCACCGTGCGCCCCGCCCCCGCCCGCTCCAAGCCAAATATGCCGCGCTCTCCCGCCGCGCGTTCTCGCGACGGAAAACCACGCCCCTTCCTCCTCGAATCCAACCCGTTACGACTTGGTGAATAAGCTCCGCGCGACATCCCCCCGGCGGCCGGGCAAACGCGATGCGACGCTCCGCCCTTCACCATGTCCACCCTTCCCCGCCCCCATCTCTTCGGCCTCGTCGCCGGCCTTTTCCTCTCCGTCGCGCTCTGCGCGGCCACGTTGCTCGTCACCCGCGCCTGGATGCGCGTCAGCGAGTCGCAAGTCGTCTCCGTGACCGGCTCCGCCCGCAAGGACGTGCGCTCCGATCTCGTGCTCTGGGAATGCAGCTTCGTCTCGGACGCGGGCTCCCTCCTCGAGGCCCATGCGCGCTCCAAGGCGGACCTCGCCAAGGTGGAGGCCTTTCTCCGCGCCGCCGGCCAAACCGACTACGCCATCCAACCCGTCACCGTCGGCGAGCTCACGCGCCGGGTCCGCAAAGCCGACGGCGAGACCACCGAGCCCGCCGGCTACCGCATCCGCCAATCGCTGAAAGTCCGCTCCTCGCGGGTCGAGAGCCTCCCGGCCCTGGCCAGCGCCTCCGCGGAGCTTCTTGAACAAGGCGTCTCGCTCTCCTCCGACGACATGGATTTTATCTACACAAAGGCCGGGGACGCGAAGATCGAGATGATGGCCGCCGCCACCAGAGACGCCCGGGACCGCGCCGAACAAATCGCGCGCAACGGCGGCCGCGAGATCCGCGTCCTTCGCAGCGCGAGAATGGGCGTGGTCCAAATCAACCCGCTCTACTCGACGGCCACGAGCTGGGAGGGCAACAACGACACCGGTTCCCTCGAAAAGACCATCACCTGCACGGTCGGAGCCACCTTCGAACTGCGATAGATGTTCAGGTGGGCGGGACCGCCGGGGACCGCCGCGGCGGAGAGGCAAGGGACTGAGCGGCAAGGGCGGCGGGCCCGGCGGCCCGGTCAGGCCGGAGCGATCCGCCAAAACCTCCAGCGCCTCGCCCGCCTCAAATCCCAGCGCGCCGTCGCCGCCTCGATCACCAGAAGCAGCGCGGCCACCGCCAGCCACCAGGCGCGCAGGCTCCGCGCCTCGATCCGGCGCGGCGCGTCCCAGATGGTCGCGAGATCCAAACGCGCGCCTCCGCCGCTTCGCGCGGAAAGCGCGCGCAGCTCTTCAAGAGCCGCGCGATCATAGCTCCACTCGGGCGACCCCGACGCCGCGATCGGGCCGAAGGGCATCGCGCTCGCGCCGACCCGCACCACGCCGCGCGCCGCTTCCCCCGGGTCGAGTTTCACCGTGGCGACAAAACGCCCCGGCTCGATCTTCTCCCACACCAGCGCCCGCGCCGCCCCCGCCTTCGACGCCAGGGCCGCCGCCGGAGGCGTCCGCGCGATCCGGCCGTTCCAAGACTCGTCGTGCAGCAGCTCGACGCTCAGGGTTTCTCCGCGAATCTCCGAACGCACCGCCATCCCCGTCGGCGCGTCCTCGCCCGCCAGCCAGCGCCCGAGCGTCTGCGCGAAATCGCCGTAGTCGGGCCACATCCGCGCCTTTGTCGAATACGCCCCGCCCAGCGGAAACGACACCGCCGCCACCCGGCCCGCGCCTCGCGCCCATGCCGCCACCAAGGGGGCCTGATACTCGTCCGTCGTCACCAGCGAGGCCGTCGCCCCCTCGCGCAGATAACTCAAATTGTATCCATCGACCGACGACAGCCACGCGGGCGCGCGCGCCGCGATCTCCGCCCAGCCGGGCGTGCCCGCCGCGCCCGTCGGCTCCTTCACGAAGGCCGACCTCGCCACCGACACCGTTTCCTGCGCGAAGATGGCCGGCAGCTCGCCCGCGTCCTGGGTGAAAAAAATGCGCCCGCCGCCCTTCGCCGCGACGTCCTTGAGCAAGGCCGCGTCGCTGTCCTTCTCCGTCCCGAGCCCGATCACGCTCACGGTCACCCCCTCCGCGCGCATCTCCGCGAGCAGCTTCACATAGTCACCGGGCTCCTCCGAATCCGCCGCGTCGGAAAACAGCACCAGATGCCGCTGCCCCGTCTCCGCCCCGCGCAACTGCGCCCAGCCCGCCTTGAGCCCCTCGTAGACGAAAATACCGCCGCCCGTGCTCACGATCCGCCGCACCGAATCCAGCATCCGCTGACGGTTCGGCCCCACTTGCGCGAGCCCCACGATCTCGTGCGGCGCCGAGTCCACCGCATGCACCGACACCGCGTCGAAGTTGCCCAAAAGCTCGATCGCCCGCGCCGTGCCCGTGTTGGCCAGATCCATCTTCGTCTGCCCGCCTCCCGCGCTCGCCGCCATGCTGCCCGAGCGGTCGAGCACCACCGCCATCGCCGTGGCCAGCTTCCGATGCTCCTTTCGCAGCTCCATCGACACCGGCAGCAGCGGATCCACCGCCGAAGAAAAATAGCCGCCCGCGCCAAAACTGTTCTCGCCGCCCGCCATCAGCAGCCCCCCTCCCTGCTCGCGCACAAAAAAGTCCAGCGCCGACAGGAACTCCGAGGCCACGCGATGGGCCGGCACGTTGTTCAACACCACCAGCCTCGCGCCGGTCAGCGAGGCCGCCGTCAACGCGCCGGGATTCGCCACCGTCTCCACCTTCAGCCCCTGCTCCCCGAGCAGCTTGGCGAGCGGGTCGTCCGGATAGTTGCTCACCAGCAGCACGCGTCCGCCGCCGGCGACCTCGACCCAAGCGCCCGCCCGGTTGTTCTCGGGATGGGCGTCCTGCGCCGGCGAGATCCGCACCTCGTAACGCACCGCGCCCGAGCCGCCGAGACGGTCGGTCAATCGCACGCGCGCCACCCCGTCGCCCAGCCGGGCGACCCCGCTTGCGGCGGGCTTCTCGCCGCCGCGCCACACCTCCCAAGGCACCTCGCCGTCGCCGCGCCCGAGCAGGGTGAACTCGACCAGGAACGCCTCCCCCGGCAGCACCCGGGCCGGCGTATCCACGCCCTGGACACGCACGTCCTCGCCCAGCCCTTCGCCCAGCAGACGATAATCCAGGGGCGCGCCCCGGCGTAGAACCTTCTCCGCGACCTCGCCCAGCGGCTCGGTGGAGAATCCGTCGCTCAGAACCAGAAACCTCGCCGCCCGTCCGTCCCGCATCTGCCCCAGCGCGAAATCCAGCGCGTTCGCGGTGTTCGTCCGCGCGGTTCCGCCGCGGAGCACCGGATCGCCCTGGTCGCGGCGCTGCGCGTCCGCCGCGTAGTCCACGTAGTAGATCCGGTCGTCCCGCCCGCGCGACTTCTCCAAGATCGCCGCCAGCTCCGGCGCTTGCGCCGTCGAGGCCGCCGCCGCCGAATCGGAACGATCCACCAAAACCCATAGATCGAGCCCGCCCCCGCCGACGCGCAGCTGCGGATCGCACAGCGCGAGCAGGAGCAAAATCAGCAGGCCCGCGCGCAAGGGCTCGCCCAGTCGCAACGCCTTCACCCGCCAGCCCAGGGCGACCAGGGCGGGGATCAAGAAAAGCCATTCCGGCGCGGCCAATCCGAAGTTCATGAAATTCTCCTCCGGTTACCCGGCGCGACGAAGGTCCCCTCGCGCTCGCTCGCGGCCTCGGCGCGCGCGCGTCGCGGCCACCAGCTCGCCAACAGCGCCGCGCCCGCGAGCGCCAGCCAGCCGTTGGCCAGCGGGTCTCCCTGGGTGTTGCGCGCGAGCGCCGCGCGGGACTCCTCCGCGGGCGGCTCGCGGCGAAAGGTCGAGGCGCCCCGAAAATCTCCCTGCCGCGGATCGGCAAACTGCGCCGCGCCGCGGACCAGGGTCTCTTCGGCGCGTTTCACGGCGAAGAATCCCGCTTCCTCCGGGGCGCGGAGCACGGCCAGCTCCTCGCGCGACAGCACGCGCCGCTCGCCGCCTTCGCGCTGAATGCTCCATTCCGCGACGGGGTCCGCCGCAAGGTCCGCCTCCGCCAGACGCACCGCCGCGCCCGCGTCGAAGTTCGCCGCATAGGCTCCGGGACGCGCATCCCGCGTCGCCTCCGCATAACGCCGCAACAACAGCACCATCGCCGGCAGACGGGCGGCGTTTCCGTTCTCCCAATCGATGTTCAACACCAGTTGACGCCGCCCCTCGCCGCCGGGGCGCAACCACGCCAGGGGCTTGTCCGCCTGCCACAGGAGCCCCTCGCCGTCCGGCTCCATCGCCAATCCCGCCGGCCCCGGCCCCAGCAGTCCCTGCCAGTTCAAGCCCGCCACCAGCGCATGACGCTCGGCCACGACCGGCGCGCGGCTCAGGGTCTTCGCCTCCTCGTCGCGTTTCGCGGGCAACACGACCGCGGCGCCCTCCGGGAGCGTCGCCGGGTCGTTCGTCCGCGCGACGCGCAGATCGGCGGCGTCCGCGGACGCCTCGGCCGAGCCCTGGATCCGGGACAAAAGTCGCTTGAAAAACGCACCGGTTTCGTCGCCCGCGCCCACGAAGACGCGCACGCGCTTCGATTCCGGACGAACAAGGGGCAGGCTGTCGTCCGCGCCAAAGCCGTCGTCCTCCAGACGCAGCGTCGCGCGTTCCGCCCCCGCCGGCCATGCGCCGCTCAATTCGAGCACGCCTTCCGCGGGCAGCTCCAGGCTCCTGCGCTCGCCCGCCCCCGTCGCGCCCTCGATCCACCAGCTCCGGCGTTGGGCCTCGCCCGAGGCGTTTTTCACCACCGCGCGCCACATCGACGCCCCGCTCGGATCGCGCGAAACCTCGCCGCCCGCGAAGCCCGCGTTCGCCATCGGCCGGCCCACGCCGAGCGCGGCCTGATCGACAGGGACCTTCTCCTCGCGGTCCGTCACGAACCAGCAGACGCCCGCGTTTGTCGAGGTCGCCAGCGAACGTCCGTTGCGCAACGCCGTCGCGTAATCGTGCGTGCCGAGGCCCGGCCGCCACGCCGCCACGGCCGCCTTCGCGCGAGCGATCTCCGCGCCGCGATAACGCAACGGGGCGCGGGGGTTGCTGCCCATGACGATCCACTCGGTCTTCGCGGCCCGGCTCGCCGCCTCCGCGATCAAGCGGCCCGCCGCCTCGCGCGCCTCGGTCTCGACCGCCTGCATCGCCAGCGCGTCGTCGAGGACGACGACCACCGTTTGCGTGGAGTCCGGCCGCGGCCAACGCGGCTCGAGCAACACCCACGTCACGAGAAGAACGGCCAGGACTTGCAGCCAGAAGCTCCGCGACGAGCGAAAGCGTTCCCAGGTCCTGCCGCCCTGGCTTTCCGGCGAAAGCGACTCGATCAGGAAACGCGTGCTCAACGCGACGCGCCGGGAGCGTTGCTGGAAAAAATGCACCGCCACCAGCGCCGGCAGCGCGAGCAGCGCCCACAGGGCGGCGGGATTTCCCATGCTCAGGGGGCCGAGATTCACGCCAACACCTCCACCACGCCCTGCGCCCGGGCCTCGCCGGCCAACGCGGCCGCAAGCGAGCCCGCGCAATCCACGCGCGCGAAGCCCGCCGCGGCGCGCCGGGCGGCGTCGCGCCACAACGCGAAATGCCGCGCATAGGCCGCGCGGTAACGCTCCGCCAGCGCGTCGTCGATCCGCTGGCGTCGCGGCGCGCCGCCTTCGTGGTCGGCGAGTTCCACGTTGCCCCGCTCCGCGAGCTCCGCCTCGGCGGCGAGCACGGGGGAAAACACGAGCGCGCAGCCCCCGCCCGCCGCCATGGCGTTGAGCGTGGTCGAGGGCTCGCCGGGAAACAGCAGGTCGCTGATCCAGATTTTCATCGCCCCGGCGCGCCAGGGCGGCGTCGCCGTGGCGCCGACGTGCGCGGTCGCCCCGGCGGCCGGTTCCCCGGGATCGTCTCCGAGAGCCGCCCAAAAACCCCGCGCCCGCGCCCGCTCCGTCGCCACGAGATGGATACGTTTTCCGCGGGTCGCGTGCAAGCGCACGGGCGCGCCGGCGCGCGCGACGCTTTCGAGGCAGAACGCGACCAGCGCCTCGGTCCTGCTCGCGCGCGGCGCATCGTGGCGCATCGAGCCGGACGCGTCGACGACCAGATCCACCATCGGCGACACCTCCGCGCGATACAGCTTCATCGTCAATTGCCCCGTGCGCGCGTAGGCCGCCCAGTGCAGATGCCGGGGATCGTCGCCGGGCACGTAGGCTCGATGGTCCTGAAAATCGATCGAGCTGCCCGCGCCGGAACCTTGCCAGCCTCCGGCCGCGCCGCGCCAGGCTTGGCGCGCAAAGGGCAGGCGGAATCGCCGCGCGGCCTCCAGGCCCTCGCGCCGCGCCTCCGCGACGCCGCCGCCGGTTTGATCGTGCCCGGCGCTCATTCCCGGACGGCCCGATCCACCCGAAGCGAACGGACACGCCGCACGACCGCCCAGTAGCCGCGGCCCGTGAACAGCATCAGCGCGAGCGCGAGCGCCACGCCGAGCGCCTGGCCGAACTCGACCGCGACAAGCTCGCTCGGACGGTCAAACTCGTTGATCGCGTGCCAGAAACTCGTGGTCGGAATCGCGTGCGAGATCCAATCGAGCAGCAGCATCACCAGGGGCACCTTGTGGCTGAGCGCGTCGCTCCCGGCCATCATCGCGAAGATGCCGAGCAGGATGTGGAGTATGAAATACAACACGCCCGCCACGCGGCCGACGGAGGGCACCAGCGAAACCAGGGCCGCGGGAAAAACCAGGCCGCTCCACGCCAGCACCCCGAGCCAGAGGATCTTCGCCGTCTTCAGATCCGCGGCCAGAAGCATGTCCACGACTCCCCACACCGCGCCGGTCGCGGCCAGAAGGAGGGCGAGCCACAGCGCCGCGCTCGGCCAGCCGGGCAACAACGCCGATCCGAACACGCGCCAAAGCCCGCCGCGCCCGAGACGCCCGCGCAGGTGGATCGCCAGCACTTCGCGCGCGCAGGCGAATTCGATCAGCGCGATCACGCCGCAAGCCACGAACCAGGCCGGGACGACCTCGTCCATGTCGCGCCCGCCGTTCGCCCACGCCAAGAGCGGAAGGGGCGCCGCGAGGATCAGCGGCATCAGGCGAGGACCTATCGCGTGGTTCTCCGCGAGCGGCGCGAACCAGCGCACGGCCATCATCAGGAAATAGACGGTCACCGCGGCCGTGGTCCACGCCATCCAGGCGATCCCCAGCCACACCGCCCCCGGCCCCGAACTCGAGGTGCTCACGCCGAAGCCTCCGAAAAAATGGCGGCCGGCGACCACCCCGAAGATCGAGAACGCGGCGAGGACCATCCCGATCACGATCAGCAACCGCACCACGCGGTTCATGCCCGAGGCCCACAGCCCGGCGGCCGTGAAAACGCCGCAGGCCGCGAGCATGAAGGCGATGATCGCCAGATCCTGCAGGATCTCCACCGCGCCGAAGAAGTAGCGCACCACCGCGTAGGGCAGCAACGCCACCGCGAGCAGGATCGATTGCGCCATGAGCGACACCCACTTCCCCCACACGATGCGCCACGAGTCCAGCCGGGTGAGCAACAACAGGTCCATCGTCCGGCCTTCGATCTCGGCGCTGAGCGCGGTCAGCGCGCGCAAGGGAGCGAGCAGGAGCAGGGTCGCGAACATCGTGCTCCAGAAAAAGCCGTCGATCATGTTGCGCGACGAGGACCCGTTGCCCACGTCGGTCGCGAAACCGGACAGGAACATGATCACGAGGACGACTTGCGCGGCGATGAGCCCGCCGACGAAGCCGCGCTGGCGCAGCCCCTGCCGCAGCTCCTTCACCAGCATCGGCGGCATCCAGGCGGGAAAATCCAGGCGAGGCGGCGCTTCGGGCAAGGGGGCCGCGGGCGCGGTGACCGTGGTGTCGGTGCTCATGCGCCTCCCTCCTTCCCCGCCACGACCGCGGGCGGAAGGGGCGGAGGCCGTTGCGGATCGCCTCGACGTTTGGCCGCGATGGCGCCGGCTCCGCCGCGAAGAATGTCCACGAA
Organism: uncultured Akkermansia sp.; assembly: GCA_966251015.1. Taxonomy (GTDB): domain Bacteria; phylum Verrucomicrobiota; class Verrucomicrobiia; order Opitutales; family Opitutaceae; genus IMCC26134_A. The sequence continues at coordinate 23,212 of CBINJQ010000002.1, forward strand.
GGCCTCCTCCAGGCGGCGTTCCTGACGCTGAAAGCTCAGCACCGGAAGATCGTTGGCCAATCGGCGCAACTCCATGGAAACCGACTCCGGATCGCCGCGATGGAACTCCGCGCGGGCGCCATCGCGGCGCTGCTCGACCATCCGCCACCCGGGACGGTTGCCCATCCACTCGACCAGCGCCGCCGCGGGGCCGTGCACCACGATGTCGAAGATCGCGCCCGTCTCCACGTCGTGGCGCAGCAGGTCCTCCTTGTCGCCGTGATGCACCACCCGCCCCTGGTCCATGAACACGAGCGTGTCGCACATCTCGCCGAGCTCGGTCAGGATGTGCGAGCTGATGAGAATCGTCTTTCCTCGTTCGCGCAGAATGCGGACGAGGTTCTTGAACTCGAGGCGCGCCTTGGGGTCGAGCCCCGCCGCCGGCTCGTCGAGGAGCAGAAACTCGGGGTCGTTCAGCAGCGTGCGCCCGAGACAGAGCCTCTGGGTCTGCCCCTTGGACAGCTTGTCCATCGGACGCGTCGCCAGGCTGGTGAGATCGGTGAAGTCCATCACCTCGAGCACGCGCCGCACGAGTTCGTGGCCGCGAAAGCCGTGCGCCCGCCCGAAAAAGTCGAGGTAGTCGCCGACGTTCATGTCGCGGTAGGCCTGGAAATGATCGGGCATCCAGCCTACGCGACGCCGCACGAGATTCGGCTCCTGCACGATGTCCACGCCGCCGACGAGGACCGTGCCGGCGTCGGGCAGATCCAGCGAGGCGAGGATGCGCATCGCGGTGGTCTTGCCCGCGCCGTTCGCCCCGATCAGCCCGACCACCTGGCCGCGCTCAAGCGTGAAGGAAACGCCCTTGAGCGCCTGCACCGGACCGAAGCGTCGGGTGATGTTGTTAACTTCGACGAGAGGCGTGCTCATGGCTTGCGGGCGCCGACCACGGGGCCGACGAAAAGAAACTCCGGTTCATCCCAACGAATCGAATCCAGGGTCGAAATCGGCGTGAGCCCTTCCGCCGCGCCGCCGCGGGCGCTGAAGAAGCCCCAATGCGCGCGGCCCGACTTCGGAAACACCTGTCGCCGCACAAGCGTCACCTTCTGGCCGGGGGCGAGTTCCTCCGCGCCCCACGCGCTTCCCTTGTCGTCCACGTAGAGAAAATCTTTCAGCACCGCCCCCACGCTCGACTGCACGACGGGCGCGGCCGCGCCCTCTCCTCCGCCCACCAGCTCGACGCGCGCCCGCGTCGGCGCCAGCCGCCGCAGGAGATGCTCCTGAACGCGTCGGCTGGCGAACCAATCGCCGGCGACGCGTCCCTGCGAACGTTGGTAATGATTGGCCCGCTCGCCGGACCTGTTCGGCCAGTCGCCGGACCGGGAACTCGTGTGCTCCAGGACCACGTCGTCCGCCAACTCGAATCCGGAGCCGGCCAGGACGCCCGTCCGGGCGATCTGCGTTTGCGTGACGACGGCCTGGTTCGAATCCGGCAACAGGCAAACGGTGCCGATCACGGCGCCCTCGCCGCCGAAGCCGTCCTGCACCACGATAAAGCCCGCGAGCAGGGCCGAGGCGGCGAGCGAAATCCCGGGCACGGTGAAAAACAGCCGATGCCGGCGTCCCGACGGCGCGAACACGAAAAGGTTCAGCGGCCCCACGACGACGCCGAAGCCGAGGAGGAACAAGGCCACGCCCAAAGTCCCCCGCTTGGGCGCGAGCGACGCGCGTCGCTCGACCGACACCTCGGGCCGGCGAGCGCTGTAAAGATCCACGATCCGCGAACTCGGAAGCATCGGCGCGAGCTTGGAATCCGTGGCCTCGTCCGCCAGCGACCGGGCGCGTCGGCGGACCACGCCGAGCCCGCGGCTCTCCGACTGGTCGTTCGCACGGCTTTCCGCAGGATAAAGATCCAACACGCCGCCCATCGAGACCCAGTCGTTCAAAGCGCCCTGCCTCGCGCTATCCAGCGCCGAGAACGCCTCCTCGGTGAAGACCACCCGCTGAAACGGCGCCCACACCCGCCAGTCCGCCGGCCAGCGCGCGGGCTCGACGGGGGTTATCTCGGTCCGTTCCCCCGGAGCCCCGTTCGTCGCGGTGAAAAGCGCGGCCTCCAGGCTCGGGATCACGGCCGTGTTCACCACCGAATCGTTGTTGCCGTGGAGCATGTAACTACGCGCCCGGTCGGCGCCCGGCCCCTCCGCGCGGATGTTCACGGTCGCGCGTTGTCCGGAACCCAGCGCCCCCGTGCCGGGCACGTAGACCACCGCCTCGATCCGGTCCCCGCCTTCCACCCTCAGCGCCACCTGGTGCGTGAGGGAATCGCCGCCAAAGCCGATGCCGCTGGTGAACGACAGGTTCCACGCCAAGGCGCGCTCGCCCCGGTTTTCCGCGCGAACGATCAGCGGCATGAAGCCGCGTCCGTCCCAGCGCTCCGTCACCGGAGTGATCGTGATGCTCGCCGGCAGTTCGGAATCGAGCGGGATCACCGAATTGCCCGGCGTGCCGGCGCCGAATGAAACGCCAGGCGACGCGATCAGTCCCAGGAGAAACAGGACCGCCGCGAGCCCAAAGGTCGCTTTTGGAGGGGCGGCGTCCCCGCCGCCCGCGCGGTCCCCGGGGTCGCGACCACCCGGAACGAGCCCCGGAAGCCGGGGACGGCGTCCCTCCGGCGAAGCCCCTGGCGAAAACAGCGCGTTAAGGGAAAGCCCGCGCATACCGGCGAAGAACGATGACATCGGTTAAAGGGAAAGGCTCGGGACAGGTTTCAGCGGACTTTCGCCGCGGCGAGCGACAGCGAGCCCGGCAACGGGGCGGCCTGCACCGGCACCTCCGCGAGCAGCTTGTCCACCACCTGGGCCGGCGTGGCCCCGTCGAGCCGGGCCGCGTGGTCGAGAAGTATCCGATGCGCCAATACCGGGCGCGCGGCGGCCTGCACGTCCTCCAGGCTGGCGTGCGGGCGGCCGTGGCGCAGGCCCCGGGCCTTGGCCGCCGCCGCGAGCGCGAGCGCGGCGCGCGGGCTGGCGCCGTAGCGCACGCCGGCCGACGCCGCCGACTCGCCGGGGTGCGTGGCGTTGACCAGTCGCGCGATGTAGCCCGCGACCGACTCCGGCACGTGCACGCGGCGCGTCCAGGCCAGCAACTCGGAAAACTCGGCCGCGCTCATCACCGGCGCGACCGTCGGCGACACGCCGATCTCGCGAGCCAGAACGATGCGCGCCAGCACCTCGGGCGCGTTTCTCCGCACCTCGATCTTGAACAGGAAACGGTCGAGCTGCGCCTCCGGCAGCGGATAGGTGCCCTCGAGCTCGATCGGGTTTTGTGTCGCGAGGACGAAAAACGGCTCCGGCAGCGTGTGCGTGTCGCCGCCGGCCGTGACGCGCCGCTCCTGCATCGCCTCGAGCAGCGCCGACTGCGTCTTCGGCGAAGCGCGGTTGATTTCGTCGGCGAGGAGGATGTTGGCGAAGATCGGCCCGCGCTGAAACACGAACGCGCGCCGGCCCTCGACCTCCTGCAGCACGGGGTTGCCCGTGATGTCGCCGGGCAGAAGGTCGGGCGTGAACTGCACGCGACGCGACTCGAGCCCGAGCGCGTGCGCCAAGCCTTTCACAAGTTCGGTTTTTCCGAGGCCGGGCAAGCCCTCGAGCAGGATGTGGCCGCGCGCCGCGACGCCGACGACCACGAGCTCGATCAGTTCGCGCTGCCCGAAAAGGACGGTGTCGAGGGCGCCGAGCAGGCGCTCAAAGCGTTCTTTCGCGGTGGATATTTCGGAATCTTGCAGCGGCGAAGGCGTGGTCGGCATGGAGAGGGTCACTTGAAAAATTCCTTGAGCGCGGCGCGCTCCTTCGGGGTAAGGCGGTCCACCCACACGACGTCGCCGCCTTGCGCGGGCGCTGCCACCGCGCCCGCCGCCGACGGCCCCGCGCTCTTCGAGGGATCGAGCTCGTGCTCTCCGCGTTCCATTCCCAGCAGCTCGCCCAGCGCGGCGCGCGAAAGATCGTCCGAGCCGGCGCTTTCGGTGCGGCCCGCGCCCGCGTCGCTCGCCGCCTCGCTGAACATCAGGGGCGCGTGCCCCGGCCCGCGGCCGACACCGCCCCGGCCGCCGTGTTCGCACGAGCCATCGCAAGGCTCGCCGTTCTGTGACGACTGGCAGCTACCGTTGCACTTGCCGGGCCGAACCGGCCGGTTCGGATCTGCCTGGGCGACCCGGGCTCCCGCGCCTTGGGCGCCGAGCACGCCGGTCGCGGCGCGTCCGGCCTTGGCGAGCTGTTGCCGCAACTGCGCCGCCTGTTCCGGCGAAAGACTCTTCCGACCCGCCGCGTTCGCGGCGGCGGCGAGTTTCTTTATCAGCTCCTCGCGAGCGCCGATCGGACCGTCCTGCATCCCGCGCAAGGCTTCCCCGAGACGCGCGGCGACGGCGCCGAGCTCCTGATCGCTGAGGCGCGAAGCGGGTTGCTCCAAGGGTTCGAGCGCGGAAGCCGCGTCCTCCAGGTTGGCGCCGAGTCCGCGGATCGCCTCCGCGGTCTGCGAACGCAGGGTGTCCGCCGCTTCAAGCGCGGAGTGGGAATATCGCTCCTCCGGCGTGCGCTCGCCCAGACCGCGCGCCTGCTCGGCCATTTTTTCGACATCCTCGGGTTGGGCGACCTGCTGCTCGGCGAGTTGGGCAAGCCACTCCTCGGTCTGCGCGAGCGCCGGCGGCTTTTCCGTCCCGCGAACGGAATCGAACGCCGAGCGCGCGGGCACCGGCAGAAATGCGCCGCCGATGAAAAGCGTCACCGCGCCGAGGAGCCAGCCCCACGCCGCCGGAGCCCGCCACCGCAGCGTGGCCGGCGTGGGGCGAGGCTCCGGCCAGGCCCCGACTCCGTCCTTCGCGGCGCTCAGCGCCGAGTCGAGATTGTGCCGGTGCTCCAACAAAGTCCGGGCGTCGGCCTCGTTGAAAAAATCGCGGCGCGCCTTCCACCAGGCCCAACCCGCCCCGGCCAACGCCGCCCCGGCCGCGCCGACGCTCCACCAGACCCACGCCTCGGGAGCGTCGATCCGGGCCCGGCGCAAGGTGTAGGCCGCAAAGCCGCTCGCGACGCCCACCCCAAAAAATCCGGGGGCCGCCCGGTCGAACCACGCGGCGAGGTTTACACGGCGCGCCAAGGCTCGCACGGCGTTCTCCCAGTGGCGTTGCGCGGAGTCGCTTCGCATTTTCACCTAAGTTTCCACTACGGCGTCTTCAGGCAAGTTCCCTGATCGGGAATATTTCACCAAAACCACGGTGGACCGCGTGACCTTTTGACTCCGGCGCTGTCGGCGGCCCGGTCCGGCAATCCGTTCGCAAATAAAAATCCGACCCGTTTTCGCGCAGAAAGTGCCTGTCGTGAACCGCGCGGGAGGAGCGACGGTCGTCGCGAGGACGAGGGGTCTTTCCTCGGAAACAGGGCCGGACTCACATCAAGTTAGCGCGGCTTACGACTGCTTCACGCCAGCTAATAACTCGCTTCCGCGGGCAATTCGCCAAGAGACGAGTGGAAAAGTGATCCTCCGATTCTAGCTTGCTTACACCCTATGCCTTCGGACTCTCGCCCGCTTGGCACTTAGCACCGCCTCCCTTTTTCGACCACACGACCATGCGTTTCCGCCCAGCTCTCCCTCTGCGCCGCGCCGCGACCTCGCTCGCCCTTCTCGCCCTTCCCCTGCTGACGGGCGGCTGGATCCACGGCCCGCAGTCGACCTTCGACACGAAAGGTCCCGTCGCCAAGACGCAGCTCGAGGTGTTCTACGTCACCGTCTGGGTCACCTTGGTGATCTTCGTGATCGTCGCCGCGGTCCTCACCTACGCCACGCTGAAGTTCCGCGTGAAGAAGAACGAGGGCACCAAACCCGCCGACCCGCACCAAGGTCATGGCAACCCGCTGATCGAGCTCTCCCTGATCGCCGCCTCCATCGGCGCGCTCGTCATCATCGCCGTCCCCACCCTCAGGGCGATCTGGTATAGCTACGACGTCCCCGAGGAGCAGCGCGCCAACGCCTACGAGGTCAACGCGCACGGTCTCCAATGGTGGTTCAAGTTCGAGTATCCCGCCGAGCAAATCGACGGCGTGGGACCACTCGTCACCGCCAACGAACTCGTCATCCCGGCCGGCCGGCCCGTTCGCGTGAATCTCCGCACCGAGGACGTGATCCACTCCTTCTGGGTCCCGAAGCTCGCGGGCAAGGTCGACATGATCCCGAACCGCGGCAACCACATGTGGCTCCAGGCCGACGAACCCGGCTACTTCTGGGGACAATGCGCCGAATACTGCGGCGAATCGCACGCCGTGATGCGCTTCCGCGTCATCGCCCTCGCCGCCGACGAATTCGCCGCCTGGCTTGAGAACCAAAAGAATCCCGCCCGCGTGGTCGAGGCCCCCGCCGCCGAAGCCCCGAAAGCCACCTTGGCCGGCTACGAGATCAAAAAGGAATGGGGGCGCAACGCCCCCGGCTGGTCGCCCGAATTCGATCAAGATCCAATGAAGGCGTGGACCGCGTTCCAGTTTCCCAACAAGGAGGAGGACGCCGCGCTCGTCGCGAAGGGCCGTGCGCTCTTCGGCCAGAAGAGCTGCGCCAACTGCCACGCGGTCCGCGGCCACGACTACGGCGGCACCACCGCCCCCAACCTCACCCACTTCGGCTCCCGCACCACGCTCGCCGGCGGCCTCCTCGAAAACACCAAGGAGAACGTGCATCGCTGGATCGTCGATCCCAACGGCGTGAAGCCCGGAAACAAGATGTGGATGGGAATCGGCACCCACACGGGTGTGACGATGAAGGGATACCTCGAATGGGACGGGGACACCAAATCCTACGTCCCCGACGAGAACGATCCGAAGAAGATCAAGCAGATCATCAATCTGAACGACGAAGAGGCCCGCGCCATCGTCGAGTATCTCCAAAGCCTGAAGTAATCCCGACGCGCGCCGTCCGGAGTTTCCCGATCGCCGCTTCCAGCATTCCTGCTCCCAGCCCCCCGCTTTAAAAACGCCATGGCCTCCACCGCCACCAACGCCGCCTACACCGCACCCGCCGCCAAGTCCGCGGCGCGCCCGTGGTTCTTCACCCGCCCCGCCGCCAAGACCGGCCTAGTCTCCTGGCTGACCACCGTCGACCACAAGAAGATCGGCCTGCTCTACGCCGTGTTTTCGCTCTTCTTCTTCATCGTCGGAGGCGTCGAGGCGCTGATGATCCGCGTCCAGCTCGCCGTCCCGAACAACACCTTCATCTCGCATCAGCTCTACAACGAGCTCTTCACGATGCACGCGACGACGATGATCTTCCTCGCCGTCATGCCGCTCTCCGCCGCGTTCTTCAACTACATGATGCCGCTCCAGATCGGCGCGCGCGACGTGGCGTTTCCCCGTCTCAACGGTTTCGCGTTCTGGGTGTTCCTCGCCGGAGCGATCGTGCTCAACGTCGGCTGGTTCACCAAGGCCGGCGCGCCTGATGTCGGCTGGTTCGGCTACGCGCCGATCACGTCCAACCAATACTCCCAGCAGTTCGTCGGCGATTCCTCCACCGACCTCTGGATCATGGGCCTCCAGATCCTCGGCGTCTCCTCGGTGATCGGTTCGCTGAACTTCATCGTCACGATCATCAACATGCGCGCCCCGGGCCTCACCATGATGCGTCTGCCCGTGTTCACCTGGATGACGCTCTTCACCGCCTTCCTCATCATCCTGTCCTTCCCCGCCATCACCATCGCGCTCGTCGAGCTGATGATGGACCGCTCCTTCGGCACCAGCTTCTTCGAGGTCGCCAAGGGCGGCATGCCGATTCTCTGGCAGCACCTCTTCTGGATCTTCGGCCACCCCGAGGTCTACATCCTCATCCTGCCCGCGATGGGCGTTGTCTCCGAAATCCTGCCCACCTTCTCGCGCAAGCCGCTCTTCGGCTACCCGATCGTCGTCTTCTCCGGCGCGGTCATCGGCTTCCTCGGCTTCGGCGTGTGGTCGCACCATATGTTCACCACCGGCATGGGCACCGTCGCCACCGCCGCGTTCTCCCTCGCCACGATGGCCATCGCCGTGCCGACGGGCGTGAAAATTTTCAACTGGGTCGGCACCCTCTGGGGCGGCCAGATCCACACCCGCACTCCCATGATGTTCGCCCTCGGCTTCATCTGGATGTTCATGATGGGCGGCTTCTCCGGCGTCATGCACTCCGCCGCCCCCGCCGACGCGCAGCAGCAGGACAGCTATTTCGTCGTCGCCCACTTCCACTACGTGCTCATCGGCGGCTCGATTTTCGCGCTGCTCGCCGGCATCCACTACTGGTTCCCGTTGGTCTTCGGCCGCATCGTTTCCGAATTCTGGGGCAAGCTGTCCTTCTGGGTGATTTTCGTCGGGTTCAACACCACCTTCTTCCCGATGCACTTCCTCGGCCTCAACGGCATGCCCCGCCGCACTGCCGTTTACGATGGCAACATGGGTTGGAACAGCGCGAATCTCGTGGCGACCATCGGCGCCTTCATCCTCGCCATCGGCATCGGCATCTACTTCGCCGTCATTGTCTACACCTACTTCAAGGGCAAGAAGACCACGCACGACATCTGGGACGCCCGCACGCTCGAGTGGTCCGTGCCCAGCACGCCGCCCCCGGGACACAACTTCCACGTGACTCCCACCGTCCACGCCCGCGACGCCTTCTGGTATGAGAAGACCCACGCCAAGGAGATCGCCGAGGAAAAGGCCAAGCACGCGGCCGAAACCGAAGCTCATGGCGGCATCCACATGCCCAGCCAGTCTTGGTTCCCGATCATCACCGCGGCCGGCCTCCTCGTCGGCGGACTTTTCTTCGCCCACCACAACTTCAAGGGAGCCATCGGCGGCGGCGTGATTCTCCTCATCGGCGTCCTCGGCTGGGCCTTTGAAGGCCCGGGCGGCTACCATCTCCACGTTCACAAGGACGGCACCGTCACCGGCGGCGAAGGCGAAGACGAAGCCCGCCACTAAGCCTTCTAGACCTCTTTCTTCGCGTCTACGCGCCCAGTCGCGCGCTTCGCTTTAAAAACTCCTCCTCCGACTTCTTCTCCTCCGCATGAGCGCTCACGCCGGCCCCATCGACCACCATCACGACCACACCACCGTGACGGGCATTCCCAACAAGAAGCTCTTCATGTGGGCCTTCCTCGCGTCCGACTGCATGTTCTTCGGCGCGCTGATCTCCACCCACGTCATCTATCGCCTTCACCCGGTTCCGAACGGCACCGACCCGCTGAAGGTGTTCTCCCTCGAACTCACCTCGTTCTCCACCTTCATCCTCCTCATGTCGTCGCTCCTCATGGCCCTCGCCGTGGGCGCGAGCCAGAAGGGCAAGGTCGAGGCGACCCGGAAGATGCTGCTTGGAACGATCTTCTTCGGCCTGATCTTCCTCGGCTGCCAGGTCTACGAATTCACCCACTTCGTCCACCTCGAGATGACGCTCTCCAGCGACATCTTCGGCTCGACCTTCTACACGCTCACCGGCACGCACGGAGTTCACGTCGCCATCGGCGTCCTCTGGCTGGTGCTCATGTATATCCGCACGTTCAAGCCCGCCGACGCCTCCCGTGCATGGATCGCCCGCGCGTTCCTCCAGTTTGGCGCCTTCGCCGTGGCGACCGTGACCATGATGATCATCATGCTTGAAGTCACCCACGCCGGCTCCGAGCACGGCTACTCCCTGGCCACCATGGCCGGCGCGCTCACGCACAAGCCGCTCGCCGCGATCTCCACCACGGCCTTCGCTGTTTCCGTCGCGCTCCTCTTCGTGCTCGGCCGCTTCAAGCAACCCGTCGACTTCGGCGAGGCCAACGCCATCGACGTCGAGTCGATGGGCCTCTACTGGCACTTCGTCGACATCGTCTGGATCGTTATCTTCACCGTCGTCTACCTCCTCGAATACCTCTGAGGCACGGCAAAGATCGGTCCGATTCGACCGATCCACCCTGTCCGACCGATCTTATAATCCGCTCCTGAAAACCATGTCCGCCCACGCCGCCACCGCCCACGACAGCCACGAGGTGCACGCAGCCCACCACGACGACGGCAAGTTCCACCTCTTCGTCCAAATCGCCATGATCCTCGCCGTCATCACCGGCGTGGAGATCGTGCTGATCTACCTGCCCCTCGCGAAATGGCTCATCGTCTCCACGCTGGTGATCCTCTCCGTCGTGAAGTTCCTCATGGTCATCTTCTGGTTCATGCACCTGAAGTTCGACAAGGCCTTCTGCACGATCCTGTTTTTCATCGGCCTGGTCCTCGCCGGCGGCACCGTCGCCGCGCTCATGGCGATCTTCAGCGCCAAGGACAGCATCCCGCTCAAAGCGCAGGATATCTATGCCGAACGCGCCGCCGCGGCCGCGCAATAAACGAGCTCGAGTCCACCTGTCCTCCAAAGGGCGCTCCTCCCTGGGGCGCCCTTTCTTTTTTGTCCCGCTTGCGCCTTCTCGCCGTCACCCCATTTCCTTGCCTTCGCCCATGCTCGACTGGACCCATTGGCACAACGAACCCTACCTCGTCGGCGGTCTCATCGCCCTCGGTTGGCTCTACGCGCTTGCGATCGGTCCCTTTCGACATCGTCTGTCCGCGGGCGGCACGCCTTTTCCGCGCGCGCACGCGATCCGGTTCTACTCGGCGCTCTTCATCTTCTACCTGGCGGTGGGCTCGCCCTTGGACCAAGCCGGCGAACGCTTCCTCCTCAGCGCCCACATGGTGCAGCACCAGCTCATCATTTATCCTGCCGCGATTCTCTTTCTCACGGGCCTGCCGCGCTGGCTGGTTTCACGGCTCACCGCACGGCCGGCGCTGCGTTTGCCCTTTCGGCTCTTCACCCACCCCGTCGCCTGCGCGGCGGGCTACACCGTCATCATCTCCGTCTGGCACATTCCCGCGCTCTACGATTGGGCCCTTCGTGAACGTCCCGTCCACATCGCCGAGCACGTCACGTTCTTCGCCGCCGCCCTTCTCTACTGGTGGCCGCTGCTCAGCCCCAGCCGCGAGTTCCCCGCCGCGCGTCATCCCGTCCAGATGATCTACCTCGTCGGCGTCACCATCCTCATGACCCCGCTTTTCGCCTACCTCGGTTTCTCGAAGGAGATTCTCTATCCGACCTACGAATACGCCCCTCGACTGTTCGCGAATTTCTCCCCCGCCCAGGACCAGCTGCTCGGAGCCGCGATCATGAAACTGGGCGGAATGTTCGTCACGTTCATCGCCCTGATCTGGGTTTTCTACCGCTGGTATCAGCACACCGAACGCCCGCTCCCCCCCGTTTCCGACGATCAAGCGGACGCCCCTTCGCGCCGCGCCTCCGCCTAGCTTCCGCCCTCACCCCATCGCCCCGGCTCCCCGATACCATGTCTTGGGAACTCATCCTCATCTTCGTGCTTCTCGCGGGAACCTTCGCGCTCTTCGTCTGGGAAAAGTATTCTCCCGACCTCGTGGCGCTTGGCCTGCTGGTGGCCCTGGTCGCGACCGGACTTCTCCCGCAAAAAGAAGCCTTGGGCGTCTTCGCCCACCCCGCGCCGTTCACCGTCGCCGCGATGTTCGTGCTCAGCGCCGCGCTCGTGAAATGCGGCGCGGTCGACCGGATCTCCACCGCGGTCGAACAGATCGGCCGGCTCCCCTACCCGCTCGTCATCATCATCCTCGTTTTCTCGGTCGCGACCCTCTCCGCCTTCATCAACAACACGCCCGTCGTCGTCGTGTTCCTGCCCGTCGTGCTCAACCTCGCGCGCCGGATGAAGATCACGCCCTCCAAGCTCCTCATCCCGCTCTCCTACGCCGCCGTGCTCGGCGGCGTCTGCACCCTCATCGGCACCAGCACCAATCTCGTCGTGTCGGGCATGATCGAGTCGCGCGGACTGCCTCCGCTTCATCTCTTTGAACTGGCCTGGCTGGGCGTGCCCATGACCCTCGCCGGCGCCCTCTACCTCGGCCTGCTCGGCAATCGCCTCCTGCCCTCCCGCGAGATGCTCACGTCTATCCTCACCGACGAGGAGCGCCGGGAATACATCACCGAGGCCTTCGTCCAGCCCGATTCCCCCGCCATCGGCAAGACGCTCGCCCAAGCCGGCCTCGCCCCGTCCCGCGGCGTGCGCGTCCTCGAGGTCGTCCGCGACGGCATCGCCTTCCACCTCGAGCCCGACAAAACCCACCTCCGCGCCGGCGATCGCCTCATCCTCTCCTGCCGTCCCAAGGGCATCGCCGCCACCCGCGCCGCCGCCGGCATCGATCTCGTCGCCGAGCTCAACCTCGGCCTTGAACAAATCGCCGCGCACGAAGGCTCGCTCGTCGAGGCCGTGGTCAACCCCCGCTCCGAGCTCGTCGGTCGCACCGTCCGCGAGCTCAACTTCCGCCAGCGCTACCGCCTCGTCGTGCTCGCCCTCCATCGCGAGGGCCGCAACGTCCGCGAACAGGTCGACTCGCTTCCCCTCGAGGCCGGCGACGTGCTCCTCATGATGGGCACCGACCAGGCCATCAACGCGCTTTCGGGCAACCGGGACCTCACGCTCTTCGACCACCAGGACCGCACCCCGGCCAAGGCCAAGCCCGGCCAGGCGATCCTCGTGCTCGGCGTCATCGCGGGGGTCATCCTCGGCGAATGCCTGGGGGTCGTCTCGATCGAGCTCGGCGCGCTCGCCGGCTGCGTGATCGTCTGCGCCGCCGGCGTGCTCAAGCCGCGCGAGGCCTACGACGCCATCGAGTGGCCCGTGTTGTTCATCATCTTCGGCATGCTCGCCATGGGGCTCGCCCTCGAGAGCACGGGCGCCGCCTCCTGGCTCGCCGGCAACATCGTCGCCTTCGCCGAACACGCGGTGCCGCCCGCCCACAAGGCCTTCTTCGTGCTCGGCGCGATCTACTTCGTCACGATGGTGCTCACCGAACTGCTCTCCAACAACGCGGTCGCGGCGCTCATGATCCCCATCTCGCTGGGCATCGCCGAGCGCCTGGGCGTCCACCACGAGCCCTTCGTCATCGCGGTGATGTTCGCCGCGTCCGTCGCGTTCGCCACCCCCATCGGCTACCAGACCAACACCTACGTGTATGGTGTCGGCGGCTACAAATTCGGCGATTTCGTCAAAATCGGGCTCCCGCTGAATTTCGCCTGCATGGCCGTCGCGCTGGTCGTGATCCCCAAGGTCTGGCCGTTCTGACGCCGACCGTCTCCCGTCGCGGATCTTGACCGGATTCCGTGCGCAAGGTGAACCGGCGGGACGCCCCTTGAACCCAAATCCCGCAGTTCGACGAACAAAGGCGGAGTGTATTGAACCGCTAAATTTC
>CBINJQ010000003.1:0-33375 GCA_966251015.1 uncultured Akkermansia sp.
AGTCGCGATGTCGTCGACGGCGTCTATCCGCTGGCGGCGGAGCTGAAGTGGACCGAGGGCGGGCGGGCGGAGGTTTTTCGCACGCCGCTCGACATCGGGGCGTTGAAGGCGACCGGCCGGGCGGCGGGACTCGTTGTCCGCATCGGTCCGTTTGGCGGGCCTTTCGCGCGCGACGACGAGCGGGCGCGGACGATCGTGAAGCTGGCGCGCGAAACGCTGGCCTCGGCCCGGCGCGCGGGTTGGGAGCCGGGCGAGCTGCAGATCGACTTCGACTGCGCGGAGCGGACGCTCGCGGGGTATCGCGAGTGGCTGCTGGCGCTGCGCGAGGCGACGGGCGCGAAGACGCGGCTGGTGTTCACCGCGCTGCCGGCCTGGCTCGGCCGTCGCGCGGAGTTCGCGGCGCTGGCGGAGGCGGCCGACGGCTACGTCCTGCAGGCGCATTCGCTGGAGAAGCCGCGCGGCGGGCCGGACGCGCCGTATTCGTTATGCGACTACGAGGAGACGCTGGCCTGGGCGCGGAGGGCGGCGGAGACGGCGCCGGGGCGGCCGTTCCGGGTGGCGTTGCCGACCTATGGCTACCGGCTGATCTTCGACGCCGACGGGGCGTTTGTCGCGCTATCGGCGGAGGGGCCGGCGCCGCGCCCCTCGGCGGGCGCGCGGACGCGGGTGGTTCGGAGCGATCCGGCGGAGATGCTGCGGATCGAGCGGGCGCTGGCGGCGGGGCCTCCGCCGGGATGCGAGGGCGTGATCTGGTTTCGGCTGCCGGTCGAGGGGGACAGGCTGAACTGGGACATGGCGACCTTTCGGAAGGTTCTGGCCGGCGAGGCGCCGAGGGCGCGTCTCGAGGTGGAGGCGCGTTGGAGCGGGCGGGGTTTGGCGGAGATCGTCGCGGTGAACCGCGGCGACACCTCGGAACCGCCCCCGGCGCGCGTGAGGGCGGCCTGGCCGGAGACGGCGCGATTGGTCGCCGCGGACGGGCTGGGCGGCTACGAGCCGGCGCGGAGGCGGGACGAGCGCGCGTTGGAACTGAAAATCGCCGAGGAGGCCCGGGAGGATTTGCTTCCGCCGGGAAAAAGTCGCGCGATCGGCTGGTTGAGATTCGCCGATGAAACCACCCTCGAGCTCACCCGCGGCGACAAAGCGCCTTAGCCAAAACCATGCAGTCGAGCAGGTCGCATCGAGGTGATCTGGCGGCGCCTTTCAGTGGCGCGCTCCCAGCGAAATACCCTCCGGGTATTGTTCGCCCTCACGGGCTCACCCTCCGCCTTCGGCTCCGGGCTGCCGCCATCTCCGCTTCGCTCCGTCCTCGGTCGCTCGCCTCTGAAATGCACTCGCCATCTCAGCCCGCTGCTCCGCTTTCGACTGCATGGCTTTGGCTTAGCCTTTTCGTCTTCGGTTTGTTGGCGGCCTGTTCCGGCTTCGAGGCCCGGGCCTGCGGCCCGTTGTTTCCGAATCGCTATCTGGAGGCGAGCGGCGCGGAGCTGCTGGCGGCGCCGGAGGCGTATTTCGTGGACGAGTTGGCGCGCCTGTTGCCCGCGGGAACCTTACGCGCGGGGGAGCGCGAGCATGGTGCCCGGACGTCGGCGGCCGAGCGCACGATGGAGGCGGATGCGCGGGAACTCGGCGAGGCGTTGCGGTCCGCGGGACGCGACCCGGGCGAGGCGGAGCGATTGACCACGGCGTATCGTGCGGCGCGGGCGGCCGGGCTGGCGGCGCCGGAGGGCACGCCCGCGGAGTTCGCGTCGTATTTGCGCGGGGCGCAGGCGTGGAGGCGGGGCGAGGTGGAGACGGCGCGCGCCGCGTGGCGCGAGGTGCTGGCTTTGTCGCCCTCGGAGCGCCGGCACCGCTCGGTGTGGGCGGCCTACATGCTGGGGCGCTCGTATCTGGTGCTCGCGCTGGACGGGGAGGAACCCGGCGAGGCGCGGGCGGCGGACGAGGCGACAACGCCGCCCGCTCAGGCCGCGGAGGCGTGGGGCTGGCTCACGATGACGGAGCGCCTGGCGGCGGAAGGTTTTGCGGACCGGACGGGATTGGCCGGCGAGGCGAAAGGCTGGCGCGCGCGTCTGTTGGCGGAACGCGCGGATTTTCCCGGCGCGACGGCCTTGTATCTCGAGCGGCTGGCGGCGGGCGACGACACCGCCGCGCAGTCGCTGCGTCGACTGGGGCGGCGGATCGTGCGCGCCGCGTCCGACGCCGAGGTGGTCGACGCTTGCGTGCGCGACGAGAAGACGCGCGGCCTCGTGGTGGCCTTTCTTTTGTCCCGCGGGGCGCCGATCCACGACTACTGGAGCAGCGATTCGGAGTGGCCGGAGCGGGCGCGGGTTTGGGCGCTCGCGATCCATCGCGCCGGCGCGCAGGAGGTGCCGGGCGCGGATCGGCTGGCGTGGCTGGCCTACGAAGGCGGGCTTTTCGGGCTGGCGGAGGAATGGCTGCGGCTCGCGCCGGGCTCGTCGGCCGAGGCGGATTGGCTGCGTTCGAAGCTGGCGTTGCGCGGCGGCGACCTGGCGAAAGGCGCGGAGTGGCTGGAGCGCGCGTTGCGCGCGGGCGGATTGCGGGGCGCGCACCGGAGCCTGGCGTGGGCCGAGCTGGGCAGGACCTGGCTGGCGCTCGACCGGCCGCAGGCGGCGCTGACGGCATTTCTGCGCGGAGGACACGAGGAGGACGCGGCGTTTCTCGGCGAACGCGTGCTGGACGTCGACGAGCTGGCCCGGCTGGTCGACGAGCCGGCGGATCCGGACGACGAGCAGGAGGAGCCGACGGGGCGCGCCGACCGGATGCGACATCTGCTCGCGCGGCGACTGGTGCGGGAGAACCAGGGGGAACGGGCGCTCGTCTACATGCCGGAGGCGGAACGCGTGGATCTGGGCGCCTACCTGGCGGATCATCGGACCGGTTTCGACCCGGCGCGGCCGGCGAAGGAACGGGCGGAGGCGTTGTGGCGCGCCGCGCGCTTGATGCGAAGGAGCGGGATGCGGTTGGCGGGCACGGCCTTGGAGCCCGATTGGGAGATGTGGGAAGGAAAATTCAGCCCCGATCCGGTCGGGGACGCCAGAATTGGGGAAGCCGCGCGGGAGGGCGGGATGTTCGCCCCGACCCGGGACGAGCAGGCGCGTATCCGGATTCATGTGACGCCGGAAAAACGTTTCCACTATCGATACGAGGCGGCGCAACTGGCGTGGTGGGCGGCGTCGCTGATGCCGGACCAGGACGAGGCCACGGCAAGCGTCCTGTGCGAGGCGGGAGGCTGGCTCAAGGATCGCGATCCGAAGGCGGCGGAGCCGTTTTACCGGGCGCTGGTGCTGCGGTGCGGGGCGACGGCGCTCGGCGGCGAGGCGAAGCGGCTGGGCTGGTTTCCGCGGGCTAAGGAAGCGGGGGACAAAAGCGCTTCGACGCTTTGAGCGTGGTGCTCAGGGCGCTTCGCGGAGGGCGTGGAGGATTTCGCGGTCGAGAGGCAGGAGGGATGCGGCGGGCAGGAGGGTTTTCCGCTCGGCGGGCGGCGGTGGTTCTTCGGGGAGTTTTTCGGGGACGGGGTGGCCAAGCTCTTCCAAGGAGGCCTCGGCGGACCGCACGAGCTCCGCGACGCCGGCGCGGCGGGCGGCGATCCAGAGGGCGACTTGCAAACGGGCATCGGTGCGCTCGACGGGCGAGAGGGTCGTTTCGAATTCGATCAGCAGGTCCGCGTCGGGATCGCGGACCAGGGCGGCGAGGACGGCGAAGCGGAGCGTGGGCTCATCGAAGAGGTCGCGGAGGGCGGCCCGGGCTTCTTGCCCGCGGCCCTCCTCGCGCAGGAGGCCGTGGAGAAGGGACGCGATTTCCCCGGGCGGGGCGGGATGAAGCGTGGAAAGCGCGGCGGCCTTGGCGCGCCGCGGTTGACCGGCGTCGGCCCAGGACAGGGCGAGGAACCGGCGGGCGGCCTGCCCGGGCATGAGGCCGGAGAACGCGAGGAGCTCGTCGGACGCGGCGACACGGTCGTCACGGTCCAGCGCGGCGCGGGCGCGCAGGGAGTGCTCGAGTCCCGGATGGGGGAACGCGGCGGGCGGGTCGGCGGCGAGGAGATGGGCGGCGACGTCGGGGTGCCGGATGCTTTCGAAGAAAGCGCGGAGCCAGAATTCGCGGGGGGCGGCGGGGACGTGGAGTTGGTCCAGGGCCAGGCGCGCGAGCTGTTGCGGGCGACCGGCGAGGAGCAGGTCGTCGTGCCAGGCGAGGGCGAGCTCCGCGGCGCGTCCGGGATGTTCCGCGATGTTCCGCGCGTGGAGCTCGTCGGAGAGGCTGTAGAACTTTCCGAGGGCGGCGAGACGGGCCAGCGCGATGTTTTCGCCCGACGAGCCCCGACCGGAGCCGGCGGCGGAGAAGAGCGCCACCGTGGCCGCGGTGAAGTCGCCCGAGCGGATGGCGTCGAGGGCGAGGGTTTGAAAGCGGGCTCTGCGGTGCTCCGCGATCTTGGTCCAGCGCGGGGGCCACGCGACGTCCGTCAGGGTGAGCGTTTTCAAGCCGGAGCCGAAACGCAGGAAGCCCCAGGAGCCGAGGATCAGGATCGCGGCGAGGACGATCGGTGGTATCGAAAAAAGCAGGACGACACGGCCCCACGCGGGGCGGATCTCGCGGGAATCAAGCGAGCAGAACGCGTCTTTCCCGCCGACTCGCAGCGCCGGGCAGACGAAGCGGTAACGGCGGGCGCGGTCGAAGCGAAGGCAGGCTTCGCACCGCGTTTGAAGGGCGCGGCCGGAATCCGAGCCGGACTGGCAGCGGGACGGTCCCGGTGGCGGCGCGTTGTCGAGACCACCGGCGCGCGAGCGCAGGCGGCGGGCGTGGCGGGCCTTTTCGAGATTCAGGCGAATCAACTCCGGCCAGAGGCGAAGCCAGTCGAGCGACATTGGCGGCTGAGGCCGGGGCGCCGGCCCGGAGGTGTGGAATCAGGAAGCGCTGGCGAGGGCCCGGCGGCGGCGAAGGAAGAAGAAGCCGCCGAGGCCGGCGCCGAGGACGAGACCGTAGGAGCCGGCCTCGGGCACGGGATTTCCGTTGGGGGAGGTGTAGCCGAGGAAGCTGTCGTAGCGGCTGGAGAAGCCGGCGGTGTCGGTGCCGTAGGCGTCCTGGTTGACGGAGTTGTTTTGGGTCGCGGTGACGGCGGCCCAGAGCATCAGGCGATCGGCGGTGACGGTGAAGCTGGGGCCGACAAAACCTGTCTGGACCAAGGCGGCGTTGATGTCGGCGAGCGGGAACGCGTAGGTGATCATCGAGTCGACGAACGTGGCGTTGTTCTCGGCCTGCGTGACCCAACCGGGATAGTAGGTGCTGCGATTGTCGGCGACGGGGTTTTTTTCGCCGGTGCCGAGCTTGTTCACGCCGTCTCCGATGGCGATGTTGCTGAAATTGGAGGAGGTGAGCAGGAGGGCGTTGTTCTGGGCGTTGAGCGCGGGGAGGCCGGTGCGGCTGCCGGTGGGGTAGAAGGGATTGCCGTAGCTCGATGTGCTGGGAGAGACGTTCTCGGTGAGGAGGCCGCTGCCGGGGGCTTGGAACACGAGACCCGTCTGGTTGTTCTGCTGGCTGAGGCCCATGTAGAGGTCGAGGCGACCGTCGTAGTTGCCGTCGAAGCCGAAGCGGATGTTCACCAAGTTGCCGGTGTCCTTATACTCGTTCAGCATGATGCGGAACGCGATGTGTTCCACTCCGTTGATGGTGCCGAACTGGATGAAGAAGCCCGGGTTGCCGGACCCGTTCGCGTTCGTGGAGGAGACGAAGTCGGAATCGCCTTGGCCGGTCTGCTGGTCGTAGACGGGGTCGAGGAGGTAGCCTTCGGAGCTGCTGTTCGGGTTGCCCGACTTGGCCCAGATCGGCTTCCAGGTTCCGTAGGTCCAGCCTGTTGCGAGGCTCCCGGTCCGCGTGACGCCGTTCACGTCGATGGTGGTCTGGGCGGAGGCGGCGGCAGCGGTTGCGAGCACGAGGATTCCGGCGGAGAGGGGGCGATATAAGCTGCCGACTTTCATGATAACATTTTTACTAACTTCCGTGTTTTGATTCCCAAGCCGGCATACGGGCTAGGCCCGGACGGGTTTGGTCGCTTGCGGCTGGCGTGGACCTAAAAAAGGCGTCTCCACGAGGGAGACGCCGATGGGCGGTAGGCCCGAATGGAGAAGCTGCGCAAGATTACGACCGGCGGGCCCGCTGGGGTATTTCCCGGATGCGAGCCCGGATCTTGTCAGAAGTTCATCAGCGAGGCGTAGGTCGTCGAGCTGGCGTTGGTGACCTTGGCGTTGCGGTCGCCGTCGGTGACGAGTTCGTCCCAGTCGTTGATACCGAGTTTGCTGTTCTTGTCCAAGTTCGCGAGAGACTCGTCGTAGTAGAAGCCGTCGTTGCCGGTGAAGGTGAGGTCGTAGCCGATAAGCGAGCCGTAGATGAAGCCGGAGTTGCCGCCTCCTTTGGCGGAGATCTTGGCGTTGGGAGCGTCGACCACGGCGCTGAGATTACCGTTGCCGGAGATCTTGAAGATCTGAGGGCCCTTGGTGACCAGATCTTCGTCCGAGCGGGTGCCGATGAGCCAAAAGTTGTTCGGCTGGCCAGGGATGGTGCCGGTGTTGGTGTAGGTGCCGGCGGTGTCGTATGTATTGGTGCCAGCGACCGGGGCCGTGGTGTAGCCGGAGGCCATGAGCCATTGCTGGTTGGTCGTGGTCGGGCCGACCGTCGTGGGCGATTTATCGGTGTAGGTGGTGACCGTCGTGCGAGTCTCCTTGAAGGTCCATCCGATCTTCGTGTTCTTGTCCTGGCCCTTTCCATACAAGTCGGCCACGTCGAACACCTTGACCGTGGTGAGGACCGAGACGACGTTGGATGCCGGAGGGCTGTAGTCTTGGGTGATGACCTCGTTGGCGGAACCTTTGCCCCCGATGTCGACGTTGCCGTCGGTGTAGATGTGCAGAGTGCCGGCGGTGTAGGTGGTCTCTTTAGTCGAGGTGTTGGTGACCAAGGTGCCGCCGATGTTGATGGAGCCGGAGCCGCCACCCACGGTGACGCCGCCGATGCCGTCGACCACCAAAACGACCTTCTTTCCGGGGGTGATCGAAAGCGTGCTGCCGTTGAGTGAGAGCTCCGAGGCACGGTAGTAATAAAAGCCGTCCGCCCGGGCGGTGTCTCCGCCGCGCGGCAGTGTGTAGTCTCCGGTGATGGCTCCCAGAGAGACGTCGGTCGTGGGATTCTTCTGCACTTCCAAGTCGGTCGAGAAGTTGGTGCTGACACTGCCGGGGTCTTTGACGCCGTTCTTGGTGCCGAAGGGGCCGATGTAGCCATTGGTGCCCACTTGGATGGCATCGAGGCTGTCGCCGCCGACCGCGGCGGTGCCGTTGACGTCGGCCTGGCCGGAGTTGAGCGAGGCGTCGAGGGCGAGGGTGGCGAGCGGCACGTTGTCATCCATCACCGCGGTGCTGAAGGGAATATAGGCTGTGCTCGGATCCTTGTCGGGATCCGAGTTCCAGCTGGCCATTTCGACCTGGTTGCCGTTGGCGACGATGCCCTTCCGGCCGAGGCCGCCGACGCTGTAGCGGGATTTTTTGGCGAGGGTGACCTTGATCCATTTCTCAATGGGGTCTCCAGCACCTTTCGGGGGTGTGACGATCGCGCGAGCGAGCACATAGGCGCCTGCGCCGCTCTTGGCGTAGACCTTGACCTTGGTGGTGGCGCCTCCCTCGACGTTGGGCATGTCCATGCTCTTGCGGTAGGCGTTGGTGCCAACGGTCTCCCAGCCTCCCCACGCGTAGGAGGAGTCTTGGTTGATCTCGTAGAGCGCCTGTTCGAGGCCGGTCTCGGCGATGTTCATCGCCACGCCTTGATAAAAGGTGCGGTAGGAAAGTTTGGACGCGGTGGTGGAGACCTGAAGGAAGGACAGGAGGGAAATCGCGATGACCAGGCTGAAGATCAGGGCGACGAGAAGCACCGAGCCCCGGCGGCGGGTGCTCGGGCGGGAGGTATGGCGGGGGTGCATGGTCAAAAGGGTTTGTTGCGGAGGACGTAACGGGCGGAGACCACGTTGTTGGTGGCGTCGGCCAGGGTGCTGCGGGTGCGCAGGGCGGAGAGGGAGATCTGCACCATTTTGGTGTCGTTTTTGAGCAGCGTATCGCTGGTGACGGCGATGGAGGGGTTGATGGCGGCCAGACCCGTGGCCTCGCTGTATTTGTAGGCGGTGAAGGCGAGCGACTGGATGCCCGAGACGAGGGTGCGGGTCGTGAGGGCGGTGTTGTCGGTGCGGGTGAGCGTGCCGGCGGCGGAGTTGTAGGTGTAGGTGACGGATTTGGTGTCGGGCGGGATCAGGGTGATGGCGACCAGCGTGCCGTCGCTCGTGCGGGTCCATTCGACGTTTTCCGTCATCCGCGCATCGATGGCGAAGGTCTCCAGGGCGTTGCGCGCCTGCTTCTCCATTTCGATGTAGTTGTTCAGCAGGTAGCCGCTGCGGTTGATCATCAGCACGGAGCTGAGCACCGCCGCCAGGACGATGGCCGCGAGGCTCGTGGAAACAAGGAGCTCGACCAAGGTGAAGCCGCGGCCGGGCCGCGCGCGATCACGTGGTGCTCTTGTTGAGGGTGTAGTAATAGTTGTAGAGGCCATTTTTGCAGTAGCGGGTGCTGCTGGAGCGTTCGTGGGTTACGCCGTCGATGCCGCGCCATCGGATGACGACGTCTATCTGGATGATCTGTCCCGGGTCTCCGGTGCCGGTGCTGGTGCCCGCGACGTAGCTGGCGGTGCGGGTGCGGGTGGTGAAGGTCCGGTCCATCTCCGCGAAGAGCTGTTTCTCGGCCGCGGTGTTCTGGGGGAAGATCGAGGCGATATCGATCTGGGCGGGCTCCGGTTGGACTAGGGCCTCCACGCGGCTCCAGCTCAGCATGCGCATGCGCTCCATCTCGCTCTGCATGATCTGCGCGGCGAGGGTGGTCTTGCGGGCGGTGTCGAGGGAGCGGAAGCCCGACTGCATCACGAGGACCGCGGACGAGATCGAGAACAGCATCACGAAGGACGCCATCAACACCTCGACGACGGTGAAGCCGGCGGCGGAGCGGCCCTTGGCGCCGCGGAGGGGCTTTGGCGGGCGGGGAGGACGGGGGTGCGTCGTATCCATGCGCCAGATACTAGCGCATCGGCCACGGCCCCGCACAGGGGCGGAGGGCCCTGTTTTTCAGGCCTGCGGGTCAGGTCCGAACGGACCCGGGGGAAACTACGGGGTCTTCGGCCCGGATTGCACCCAGAGGGCGGCGGCCTGCGAACGGCGTTTGACCTTCAGTTTGTCGAACACGTTCACGAGGTAGTTCTTGACCGTGTTGTCGCTGAGGCCGAGCTGGCCGCCGATCTCCTTGTTGGTGCGGCCTTCGGCGACGAGGGCGAGCACGCGGCGTTCCTGGGCGGAGAGAAGGGAAAGGGCGTTGCCGGATTCGCGGCCGGAGCCGGTGCGACCGGCGCGGACCAGGTCCAGGACGCGTTCGACGAGGCCGGTGCCGAGGATGGATTCGCCGTTGTGGAGACTGACGATGGCCTCGATGAGCCGCTCCGGCTCGACCTCCTTCATGAGGTAGCCGTGGGCGCCGGAGACGATGGCCTGGTGGACGAAGTCGTCGTTGGCGAACGAGGTGAGCATCAGGATGCGCGCCGAAGGGTGGTCCTTCAGTATCGCGCGGCAGGCCTCGAAGCCGTCGCCGTCGGGCAGGCGGATGTCGAGGAGGACCACGTCGGGCTTGCAGGAGCGCGAGACGAATACGGCCTCGGCGACCGTGCCGGCCTCGCCGGCCACGACCAGCTCGGCCTGCGGGTGCCGGCCCTCGAGGAGACCGCGCACGCCCCTGCGGACAAGGGCGCTGTCGTCAACGAGGAGGAGGCGGATGCGGGGCGGGTGCGTATCGACGGAGGCCATACAGTTGGGTTGCGAGCGGTCAGGGGCGAGAAAGCGCCCGTCGGGCGGGGCGCGCAAGCGCGTTTCACCGATCCACCAAGGGCAGGAGCGCGGCCCGTCTCGCGGGATCGTCTACGGTTCTCCAGCCGGAGGAGCGATAGGGGGCGTGGCGGACGATGCGCCCGGTCGCGAGGTCGTAGTGGTAGGCGGCGTTGCCTCCGAACGAGACCTGCCCGGCGACAAGGGCGCCGAAAAACTCGGCGTTGCCGAACACGGTGAATTCCGCGGCGGGGGCGTAGACGACGCCCGAGAGGCCGCCGCCGCCGGAGATTTGGATTCGCTGTAGCCGGAGCCCGGGTTCGGTGCTCCAAAGCTGGAGGGCGGCCGGGGCGGCGTTTTGGTTCAGGATGCCGTTGCCGCCCACGAACACGTCGCCCGCGAAGTAGACGACGAGGCTGGAGCCTTGGGGGACGACGATGCGCGCGTTGCCCCCGATGGAGAGCGCGTCGAGCGGGTCGGTCAGGACGAGCACGACGTCCCCTTGGATGGTGAGCGTCTGATTGCCGGAGAGGCGCAACGAGGCGGCGCGCCACGAACTGGCCTGTCCCGCGGTGCCCAGGGTCGCGCCGAAGCCGGCGAGGAAGACGCCGTCGGAAGGGGGCGCGACGACCGGGAACTCGTCGTTGAAGTCCTGCCCGACGCGCGAGAAGTCGATCACGCCGCCCGCGGTGCCGAAGGGGCCGATCAGGCCGGGGGCGCGGACCACCGGCACGAGTCCGTCCGTGCGCACGTAGCCGAAGACGCGGGCTTGGTTGAGATCGAGATCGGCGCCGCTTTTCGCGCCCGTGGCGATCTCGCCGGTGTCGACCGACAGGCCGGCCGAATAGGGAACCGGGGGAGTGGCGGAGTTTTGGTCGGGATCGGAATCCCAGGAATCGAAGGAGGCGTTGCGGCCCTTGAAGGCCAGGCTCTCCCGGGCGACCAGGCCGGCGGCGAAAAACGAGCGGCGGCGCAGCGAAACCTCCAGGAGCTGGGTGACCGGGGCGCCGCCGGGGCTCTGCACGGAGGCGAGGGCGACGAGGGTCGGGCGCGCGTGCTCGTCCGGCGCGACCGGGCTGGCGTAGACCTTGATCGCGCCGGAGGTGGCCGTCGCGAGGGCGAAGCCGTCGAGACGGCGCCAGGCCGCCTCGCCGGAAAGTTGCCAGCCCTCCCACGCGTCGCCTTGCCCGGCGAGGAGGCGGTTGTAGGTCCAGAGCCCTTCCTCGAGGCCGGCTTCGGCGAGGTGGAAGGACGCGCCGCGGTTGAAGGTGCGCTGCGAGAGCCGGGCGGACCCGAGGTTGAGGCTGAGGTAGCCGCCGAGGACGAGGGCGACGAGGGCGGCGACGAGGAGGGCCACGACGAGCACCGAGCCGCGGGGGCTCCGCCCCGCGCCGAAAGCGCGGCGCGGCGTAGGGGTATGATGGATACGATCGGGGCGGGCGGGCATGGGGTCAGGCGCCGGGGCTTTTGTTGCGAAGCGTGCAGCGGGCGGAGAGGGAGAGCTGGCTCGCGGAGGGCGCCCGGGAGTCCGGGCGGAGGGCGCGCAGGCGGATCTCGAGCTGCCTGGTTTCGAGATCGTTTTGCGCGGGCGTCTCCCGGCCGGTTCCCGACGGCTTGCGGTAGCGGCGAAATTCGAAATCGGGGGCCACGTCGCGGACGAGAACCTCGCGGGCGCCCCCTGCGGCCTGCCGCACGAGGCTACCGGGCGCGGCGGGGTCGGCCGCGGCCTCGAAAGAGTAGGTCACCGAAGGGCCCGCGCCGCCGGGCGGGACGAGGGTGAGCTGGCGCTCGTTTTGCCAGCGGACGCCGGAGGCGAGCCGCACGTCGTGGTTGAAGCGTTCGATCGCCACGCGGAGACGGGAGTTCATCTCCGAGTAGGCCGACGCGTTGAGTCCGGCGCGGCCGAGGAGCAGGAAGGTCGAGAGGACGCCGGCGAGGATGAAGGCCGACAGGCTCGCGGCGATGATCACCTCGGTGAGCGTGAACGCGGAGGTCCCCCGCCGCTCGCGGAGAGGCGAGGGGCTCCGGTCGGCGCGCGGAGGCGGCGCGACGGGTTCAGCGCGTGGTGTAGAAATAGTCATTGAGACCGCTCCGGCTGTAACGAGTGATGAGGCGCGCGCTGTGGGCGCGGCCGTCGAGCCCCCCCCAAGAGGCGACGAGGGTGATTTCTTTCATGCCGTCCCGCAGGTCGCGAATGCGGCGCTCGCAGGTGAAGCGGGCGAAATCGCCTCCGGCGGGGGTTCTGACCGAGGTTTCGCCCGAGGCTTGAATCGTTTGGAGCTGGCTCCAGTTCAGCAAACGCAGGCGTTCCAGCTCGGTCTGCATAAGCTGCGAGGCCGAGTCGAGTTGCCGGGCCTGGGCGATGGTGTCCAAGCTGCGCCGCAGGGTGACCAGCGCCCCGCTTATCCCGAGCATCAGCACGCAGGATGCGACCATCACCTCCGCGAGCGAAAACGCGGACCTGCGGCCGGCGCGCGACGCGGCGGAGTCAGGTTTGGGATTCGCGGGTAAAAGGGGCATGAACAGACCTAAAAGATACCTAGTTATGAGCCGGGCGTCGAGAGGGTGTATCGGCTTATGGAATACGTGGTAAACCTCAGCATATACGGGCCTATGGGCGCGGCGAAGGTCCCGGCTCCGGCCGGCCTGGAATCTCGTCCGGATCCAGGCTTTTCGGGTCATTGTCGTCCTCATCTCCTTCATCCATAGGAGAAAGCGGGAAAAGGAACGCGAGGCGTGTCCCTATGCCCGGCGTGGAGTCGAGGGTGGCTTTCGCGCCATGCCCTGCGGCGCGCGCGAAGAGGTTGTCCAAGCCGCGTCCCCGTTTGGCCGTGGCGGGATCGAAGCCGGAACCGTCATCCACGATCTCGAGGAGGGCCGTGTCCGCGGGTTCGGCGGCCGGGGTGAGCCGGATGCGCACGAGGCGGGCGCCGCCGTGGCGCAGGGCGTTGCTGATGGCCTCTCGCAAAAGGAGAAGGAGCTCGGTGCGCAGCGGCGTGGGGAAGCGGGCGGCTACGGCCTCGTCCAAGGTGAATTCCGCGCGCGCCGCGCCGTCGGCGTTCATCGTGGCGAAAAGACGCTCCACGGTGTGGGAGAAGGCCTGGTCGTCGGGCGGGTCGGACTCCAGGCCGGTGATGAAATCCCGCACCTCGCGGATGGTGTCGTTCAACACATCCGCGACCTGGGCGAGGTGGCGTTCGGCGGCCGCCGGGTCCGCGGAGACGCGTTTCCGCGCGGCCGCGATGCCCATGCCCGCGGCGTAGATCGACTGGATCAGGCCGTCGTGCAAATCCCGGCCGAGGCGGGCGCGTTCCTCGAGGGTCTTTTTCAACGCCGCCTCGGCGTTGCGGCGCTCGGCGACCTCGCGGCGAAGTTGTTCGCGGTGCTCGAAGGACGTGACGATGAGCCTCGCGACGCGCGTCAGCTCGGTGCGCGCCCGTAGAAGGGGCTGGATCGGGGCGGTGTCGTGGCGCGAGAGGCTGTCCGTTATCCAGCCGAGCGGACGCAGCACCCATTGGTGGAGGCTCACCGCGAGCGAGGCGATGAGGCAGAGCCCGAAGAGCAGGAAGACGCGCGTCTTCAGCCGGTCCGTCTCGAGCCGAAACGAGATGTCCGGGGCCGCTTTCCTGAGGCTGAGGGCGCGAACCGGGTTCCCGTCCCAGGAGGGAAGGGGGCGTTGCACGACGATCGGCGCGGGGGCGTCCAGATCGTCGAAGCTGTCGCGCAGCGATTCCGCGATTCCGGCGGCGGCGGGCGGGACGAGGGTGGCGTCGCTTTCGGTGAGATCGCCAAGGCGGGCGAGGTAGGGCTCGTCCCACACCCGCCCCACGATGAGCCAAGGAGCCGCCGGACCGGCGAGGCGGAGCGCGCGCAGCTCGAGAAGGCCCGCCGGGCTCGGGTGAAAGTAGGAGCGCATCCCGGTGTCCGGGTTCTCCAGCTCGGCCAGGTGTTCCGCGGGGACGGGCAAGCCCAGGGCGGGGAGGCCGTCGCGGCGCGCCTCGTGGAGAACTTTGCCGTCCGGGCCGGCTAACCACAAGGCGTCGACACCATAGCGGGAAAGAAGAACGTCCAGATTTCGGCGCGCCCAATCCCGCCGCGCGGCAGGGTCGGCGGCGAAGGCGGCGAGGTTTTCCCAGCCGGCCGTGTCGTCGACGAAGCGCCGAAGCGAGGATGCGCGGAGATCGAGCCAGTTCTCGATCAGGCGCGCGTCGTCGCGACGCGCGGCGGAGATGGCCTCGGCGATCTGGCGTCGCTCGAGCGCGCGCAACGCCACGAGGCAGAAGAGAAAGACCAGCAGGAGCAGTCCGAGCAGGAGGGCCAGACGGAGTTTTATGCTCATGCGGATGGACCGGCCCGGGCGCGGGACGGGGCGAAAGTCAAAGGGACGACGGGCGCCGCTTGCCAAGCCTCAAAGCGTCCGATGGGGAAATGCGCCCTTGACTCGGACGGCCGGCTTTGAGGTTCTGCCCGTTTTCCAAAAGCAAACCCTCGTCTCCTTTAAACCATGGCCAACACCAAATCCGCCATCAAGGCCGCCCGCAAGACCACCCGTCTCACCGCCCGTAACAAGGCCACCAAGACCAAGCTGAAGACCCTCCACAAGAAGTTCCTCGCCGCCGCCAAGGGCGAGGACAAGGAAGCCGCCAAGGCCGCCGCCAGCGCCTACGCCTCCGCGATGGACAAGGCCACCAAGTCCGGCGTCGTCCACAAGAACGCCGCCTCCCGCGCCAAGGCCCGGACCGCCAAGGTCGTCTTCGCGAAGTAAGGCTTCGCCCCCTCCGCGCGGCGCCCGTCGCCGATCGGCCTTCCCGACAGTTTCACCCCGCGATCGTCCCGGACGACGCGGGGTGTTTTTGTTTTCAACCTCCTGCGCGCGCTTGAGCCGTCACCCGCGACGGCTTCTGGTGGGGCGCGATGAGCGAAGCCCCCGTCCAACTGTTTCTCAGCCCCGGAGCCGAGGCGACATGGACCCAGGTCGCGCGTCCCTGGCTCGAGGCGGGGCGAGGGCGTCTCAAGCGCGGCTACGTGGTCGTGCCGACACGGGGCCAGGCGCACGGCTGGAAGCGACGCTGCCTGTCGGAGGGCCTGCCGCTTCTCGGGGTGGAGTTTCTCGCACCCGGTCTGGCGCGGCAAAAATGGCGCGCCCTCGCGACGGACCCGCGCCCGGTGCTGGGCCGCGAGCTTTTGCTCCTCGGGCTGCGCACGCTGATCGCGCGCCGCCTGACGAGGCTGGAGCCGGGCGATCCGCGCCGCGGATTCTGGCAGAGCCTCCAGAGCGATCCCGAGCGCGCGCTCGACGACTTCGACGCCCTGCTGAAGGGCGGTTTTCGCGCGGCGGATTT
This sequence comes from uncultured Akkermansia sp., assembly GCA_966251015.1. GTDB lineage: Bacteria > Verrucomicrobiota > Verrucomicrobiia > Opitutales > Opitutaceae > IMCC26134_A. The sequence continues at coordinate 15,247 of CBINJQ010000003.1, forward strand.
TCCGTCCGAGCCGCTCCGCGACGTTTTCACGGAGCTCTCGCGCTGGGTGGAGGACCACGGCGCGGCGCTCTCCCCGGTCGAGGCGGAGGAGGCCGGCCTGGCGACGCCGGGTCCCGGCGCGCGCGCCATCCCCGGCCGCCTGCTCGTCTGCGGCCTCGGCGCGGAGACGTGGGGCGAGTTTTTCAACGTGGTCGCGTTCATGCGGCGCGTGCGGGACGTGACCGTCGTGCTGCCCGAGCCGGGGTTTCGCGGACGCGCCGACGCGGACGAGAAATGGATCGAGCTCTGGCAGGCCGTGCTGGGCGTCGCCGCGCGCCCCTTGGATGTTTCCGGCGCGGATGCGGGGCCGGACGAGGAGGAGAACTGCGCCGCGGTCGGCGCGCTTTGGACCCGCGAGCCCGCGCCCGGGGCGACACGCCGCGCGACGGTGCTCGTCGGTCGCACGCGCGGCGACGAGATGAGCCTGCTGGCCGACGCCATCGCGGACCGGCTGAACGCCGGCGCCGAAAACATCGGGGTGGTTTTTCCGCGCGCCGACGCCGCGCACCTGCGGCTCGCGTCCCTGCTGGCCGCGCGAGAGGTCCCCTTCGCCGACCTCGTGGAGGGCGCGGCGATGCCCGCGGCGGACGTGCAGGCGCAGCGCGCCCTGGTCGCCTTTTACGCCGGAGGCGCGCGCGTGGACGATCTGCTGGAGCTGTGGCCGCTCCTGCGCGCGCTCGGCGCCGGCAACGACGAGCGCGTCAACCTCACGCTCGCCCGCGTGCGGCGCGCCTGCGAGCGCTCCTTCGACGAGCTGCACACACACGCCCTCGCCGCGCACGTGGAGCTGTGGCGGGACCGCGAGCCGCCGCTCGCGGAGATCGCGGGAAAGCTGCTGCCGGCCTGGCCGGAGGAGCTGACCTTGCTCGATGCGCTCGGACGGATCGCGGACGTTTGCGCGGCGCTCGGCGTGGCCGGACCGGAGGGACTCGGCCCTTTGCGGACGTTCGCGGAGAAGTGCGGCGGGGAAACGTTTCCCGCCCGCGTGGTGCTCGCCGCGCTGGACGAGTTCATCCCCGCGAAGGCGCCGCCGGCCGTGTCGCCGGGCAAGGGGACTTTCGCGCGCGTCACGCTCACGACGCGTCGTCGCGCGGAGGGCCTGGCCTGGTCGCACCTCTTCCTCGCCGAGGCCAACGCCGGCGTGTGGCCCGAACGGGGCGAGCCGAGCCCCTGGCTGACCGACGAGCAACGCGAGCAGCTGAACCGGAGGGGGCGCTTTTCGCTCGGGGTGTTCACGAGCGAACAGAAGGCCGCGCTGGAAAAAGCGGGCTACGCGCAACTCGCGCGCGACACGCGCCGCGAGGTCGTTTTCACGGCGGCGCTTTTCGACGAGGAGAACCCCGAGTTGCCGCTGGCGCCGAACGGCTGGGTGGAGCGCGTGCTCTGGGCGGGCGGCGAGGCGGGCGCCGCGGGCGGGCTGGAGGAGGCCTTCGCGCGCAAGGCGAGGCACGTATCCGCGGCTCCGTCACCGAATCCGGACGACGCGGAATGGAAGGCGACGTGGAGCGGGCGGCGCGATCCGGCGCGGCCGTTTGACGAGTGGTTTTTCTGCGGCGATCCGGCAGCGATCACGCCGAAGGACTGGTCGGCGCGCCGCATCGAGGCGGGCGTCCAGGACCCGGCGGTGTTGTGGTTCGAGGGCGTGCTCGGCGTGGCGCGCGTGCCCTGGGAACCGCTGGTGCGGGCCCGCGCCCGGGCGCTCGGCCAGCTGGCGCACGCGCTGCTCGCGCGGGCCTTGGCGGGAGACGGCGCCGACGCGGCGCGTTTCGCCCCGTTGCCGGGGCGCGAGGAGGCGGCGCGCCGGCTGACGGAGGCTCTCGCCGAAAAACGCGGGGCGTGGCCGGACGACTGCTACTGGGATTCTTTTCACGCGGAGCTGGCGCACGTCTGCGAGGCCTTGCTCGGGCAGGCGTTCGAGATCGCGGAGACGACCGGCGCCGAGCGCGTCTTCGTGGCCGCGGAGCGAAATCTGCCGGACGACGCGACGGTGGGCTGCGGAGAGGGGCGACTCCGGGTGCGCGGCCGCATGGACCTCGTGTTGAGCGACCGGCCCGGGTGGCGGGGCGCGGCGGTGGAGGTGCTGGATTTCAAGACGGGCGGGGACGCGAAGCTCAACGCCGCGCGCATGGCCCGCGACGGCAAGTCGCTGCAGCTCGCGCTCTACCTGGCGGCGCTCCGTTCGCTCGGCGCGGAGCGCGGTCGCGTGTGGATGGTGAAGATCGAGCCCGGCGGGACCTCGGCGCTGGGGATGGAGGACCTGGACCTCGCGCTCGCGCCGCTGCGGCGGATGGCGGGGTTCGTCGAGACGGGCCGTTACGGCGCCCTGACGCCCGACCGGGGGGAGTATCCTCCTTACGGATACGACTGGCCGCTCGCCTGCGCGCCGATACCGGCGGCGGCGCTGCGGGAGAAGTTTGTCGCCACCTTCGGCGACGACGAGGAAGGCGGGGAGGCGAAACGTGGCTGACGCGCACCCCGTGCCCCCGCTTGCCGACCAGGCGGCGCGCGACCGCTTCCGCGACGAGTGGCACCGCAATTTCGCGGTGAGCGCCAACGCCGGCTCGGGCAAGACGACGGCGATCTCCGAGCGTCTCGCGGCGATGGCGCTCGCGCCCGACGGCGCGCGTTTGCTGACGAAGACCGCGGTGGTGACCTTCACGAAGAAGGCGGCGGCGCAGATCGGCCAGCGGGCCCGCGCGGTGTTGCTGCGGCGCGTGGAGGAGGCGGGCGGCCGCGATCTGGCGCCGCTGGATCATCTCGAACGGTCGTTTTTCGGCACGATCCACAGCTTCTGTCTCAAGCTGGCGCAGAGCTACGGGCAGAGCCTCGGCATCAACCTCAACCCCGAGGTCGTCTCGGAGGACGGCGACGACGCCCTGTGGGAGGCGTTCATCGAGCAGGACCCGATGCGGTTCTCGTCGTTGCGACCGGAGCAGCTGGCGGCGTTTTTGCGCCACTCGCCGCTGGAGGGGATTTTCCCCCTGGCGCGCCAGCTCGACGACGCGACGGCGCGACGTTTCGCGAAGCGCGAGCCCGGGCCCGTGGCGGGGCCGTCCGATGCGGCGTTGAGCGAGATCCTCGCGGTCACCTCGAAGCGGAAAGATTCGCTGCCGAAGATCGCGGCGAACCAGCGCGCGGCCCGGGAGTGGTCGCGGCGCTGGCGCGAGGAGACGCGCTACCTGCCCTTGATCGAGCCCGACGGGACGGCCGGCGGGATGCCGGACTTGTTCGATCGCTTTTTCGCGCCGTTGAAAAACTGGCTGGCGGAGGCGGGGGCGGTGTTGGCGGCGGAGTTGTCGGGTCGTTATCGCGCGTGGCGTTTCGAACGCGGGGTGCAGACCTATGCGGACCAGATCGACGCGGCGATGGCGGTGCTGCGCGACCGCGCGATTCTGGAGCGCATCCGGGCGGAGGGCTGGCGGGTGATTTTGGACGAGGCGCAGGACACCGATCCGCAGCAGTTCGCGGTGTTGGTGGAGATCGCGCGGCCGGCGGGCGCGGAGCTTGGCGCCTGGCCGGGAACGCCGGGGGCCGAGGGACCGCGCGCGGGACATTTTTGCCTCGTGGGCGACGGGCAGCAGGCGATCTACGGCAGCCGCGCGGACATCCGGAATTTTCTGCGCCACACGCGGGCGTTCGAGCGCGGCGACGGCGGCGAGTTGTTGAATTTCAGCGTCACGTTTCGCGCGCCGCACGCGGTGGTGGATCTGCTCAACGCCACGTTGCCGGCGGCGTTCGGCGAAGGGCGCCCGCACAATCTCGGTTTGCCGCCGGAGGCGGGCGCGCCCGCGCCGATGCTGCAAGTGCCCTACGAGCCGCTGATGCCGGGACCGACGAACGCGGTCGGCCGCGCCGCGCGGCTGCCTTTGCGGGTGCCGGCTCCGGTCCCGGACGGGGTCGACGCCTGGCAGGCGGAGGAGATCCGACAGCTGGCGGCGCATTTCAAGAAGCACGGCCCGGCGGGGGTCGGCGCGACGGAGTGGGGCGACGTGTGCGTGATCGCGCCGCGCAACGGCTGGCTTCTCGACGCGCGCAAAGGTTTCGAGGCCGAGGGACTGAAGGTGGCGTTGCAGACGCGCCGCAACCGCAACGGCGACAATCCGGCCTACGCGTGGCTCGCGGGCTTGTTCGCGGTGTTGTGCGATCCGGACAACGCCTTCGAGTGGGTCGGGGTGTTGCGGGAGATTTTCGGCGTGAGCGACGCGTTGCTGGCGGCGGAGCTGCGCGGTCGGGGCGACGAGGGTTTCGCGTGGGCCGAGCCCGCGGCGCATGGAGGCGCGGACGCGGGGCCGCTGCGCGCGGCGTTGGAGACCTTGCGGCCCTTCGTGCTGAAGGCGCGGGACGAAGGCGTGGCGCTCGGACGCTTCGCGGCCGAACTGGTGGCGGCGACGCGCCTCGAGGCCAAGGCGTGGCAAGTCGATCCGAGCGGCGGCGTGGCGGCGGAGCTGGATCGTCTGTTGACGGAGGCGGCCGAACTCGGGCTCGAGGGGGCGGGACCGTCCGAATGGCGCGGGGAGCTGGTGTCGGGGGTCGACGACGGGCGTCCGGCCGGCAAGCCGACGCGCGACGCGATCAACCTGCTCACCTCGCATTCCTCGAAAGGTTTGGAGTGGCCGGTGGTGGTGACGCTCGGACTTTGGCGCGATCTGCGGCCGGTGGCTCCGCGCGGCCTGCGCCTGATCCCGGACGCCGACGGGCAACCGCGGGTGTTTTTCGACGCGGCAAGCGTGCCTGTGGAAACCAAGGACGCGCGGGAGCGGGAGCGGCTGCGCGAGCTGACGCGTCTGCTCTACGTCACGCTGACGCGTCCGCGGCGGGCTTTGGTGATTCCCTGGGCGGAAGGTTTCGGCGGAAAGCCGAAGGCCGGCAGTTTTGCGGAGCTTTGGGGCGTCGACCTGGCGGGGGTGCCGGAGTGGAACGAGACGTGGGCGGCCGACGGGGCATGTGACGAAGCGGAAGCGGAGGCCGCGGGGGAAACGCGGGAGGCGGAGCAGTTGGCTTTTCCCGTCGAGGCGATGCGAACCCCGGCCTCGCCGATGCCGCGGCGGATGCCCGCGCGACTTTTGCCGCATCAACTGGCGCACAAGCCGGACGCGGTGCGATCAGCGCGGCATGAGTCCACCCTCGAAGAGCCGCTTGGTGGCGCCGCGCGCGGGGAGGAGGCGGTGGACTACGGTTTGTGGTGGCACGAGACGCTCGAGTTTTATCCTTGGGGCGCCGCCCGGGCCGAAATCGAGGCGCATGGCGCGCGACGCCTCGAGGCCGCGAGAGCCGCCGGTTTTGGGGAGCGCGCCGCCGGGGAATGGCGCGCGTGGCTGGGTTCGGAGCCCCGCCGCGCGTTGGAGGATCGACGGTGGACGCGCGAAGCCGAGCTGGCCGTTTTCGCGCCGTTGGGGGCCGAGGCTTGGATGGACGGCGTGATGGACCTGGTGCTTCACGATCCTGCGGCGAACGAGGTCTGGGTGTTGGATTGGAAGACCAATCGCCGCAGGCGAAACGAGGACGACGCCGGGTTGCTGGAGCGTCTGCGAGCGGAGTATGAACCGCAGCTGGACGCGTATGCGCGCAGTCTGCGGGACGCCTTCCCTGGAGCCCGGGTGAGGGCATGGGTTTATTCCACCGCCGCGGGAAAACTGGTTGAAATCTAGGCGGTCGATCCATGCACCGCCGATCCGCCGGTCGGAGATTGGGCTTTACAGCGACGATCCAAGGCTGTTTTCCAGACGGTTTTCTCTAAACAAACCTAAATCCGCACTCTCATGGGCAACCTCAAAAAGAAGCGCCGTCTCCAGATGAACAAGCACAAGCGCAAGAAGCGCTTGAAGGCCAACCGTCACAAGAAGCGCACTTGGCAGAAATAACCGGCGCTCAGCCGCTTGCGTCGAAAGTAGACGTATTGATTTTCGCCGCTCCCGAGGATTCGGGGGCGGTTTTTTTACGCTCCTATGGTGGGGGATAATCTGTAAAAAGTCTTGTCTCTCCCCAGGCGCACGAGAAGGGTTCCCGCCCTTCGCATGATGTCCGCTTCCGCTTTATTCGCGCCCGGGCGCGGTCTTTTCTAGACATGTTCTTCGCGCCGAAAACCAAGGGATTTGTGCTTGATCGTGGTGAGCAAGCCACGCTTTTGGCGAGAGTCTCGTCGCTTCAGGCTCCACTCGTTTTGGAGGAGATCCGGGAATGCCCCACGAATGACGAGGACGCGTTTGCGGAGGCGCTTGCCGGGTTGTTGCCGAAGAAAGGCTCCGGATATGCGCATGCCCACTGCGGCATAAGTCCTCCCACGCGGTTTATCCGGCGCGCGACGCTGGATCTTAAACGCGTCAAAGAAGCGGATTACCTGTCCGAGCTCGTGAACACGCAGTTCCGGGTTGATCCGCAGCAGAACGCGATTTCGGTGCTCAACGCTTTTGACGGTCTGGATTACGATTCCGCGAAGGGAGGCGCCAACAAGGAGGTTGTTTTTTGCGGTCTGCCCTCCGCCGAGGTGGCCCGCGCGCAGACCGAGCTTCTTCGCCAGAATCTATTTCCCGCGCGGCTGGAGCTTTCCAGCATGGCGGCCTTGGGAGCGATCATCGACTACCTGAAGTTCACGGATTCGACCAAGCCCACTCTGGTGCTGGAGCTCGGAGCGGATCAGACGCAGTCCTATATCGTGAGCGCCCGCGGGATCGAGGCCACGCGCCCGATCGCCGTCGGTCTGGACGCGATGGTGCCGGTGGTGCAAAAAGAGCTTGGGTTGAAGGACGAGGAATCCGCCCGAAAGCTCTTTTTTTCGAACACTTTCGATTTCACCGGCATGGGTTCCTCGCTTTGCAAGCGTTTGCTGAAGGAACTCCAATCCTCGATGGGTTTTTATGAGGTGCAAACCGGCCAGTCCATCAGCCAATTGGTCTGCCCGGTGTTGTCCGCCAAGCTTGCCTGGCTTGAGGCGGTGATCGCTTCCCAGCTGGGCGTGGCGGTGCTGCAGCCCGATGTCGGGCCTTGGTTGGCCGCTCGCCAGATCACGCTGGGCGACTCGGTCTCCGCAGCTTCGCTCGACGCCCGCAAACTCGCCCTTCTCGGGCTTGTCATGCAGTTCAACAATTCCGCCCCCGATGCTGTCGCTGCTCAATAAATCCGGAGGAGACAAGGCCGCGCTCCAGTCGATCCCGTGGCGGCCGGATTTCCGCGACTTGTCGCAACTGCCGGATACGAAAACGGTCCGCACGGCGTTTTTCGTCAACATCGTGGCCATCGCGATCACCGGCGCCCTGGCGCTTTACTTCGCCCATCGCGAGTGGGTGGTGGCGGAGATCAAGGGATCGCTCGCGGATGTGGAAGCCCGCATCGCCGCCGCCACTCCCGCCAGCGACAAGGCGCAGGCGACCTACAAGCTATTCCAGCAGGAAGAGGCGAAATTCAAGGAAGCCTTCGTGTTCGCGGGCGACGCCTTCAGGCTTCAGAATTTCCTCATTCACCTAGGGACTATTTTGCCGGTGGACGTGATGGTGCGTCGTGTCGATTTTCGCGGGGTGGGGCAGACGCTCGTCTTGACCGGGTCGGTCAAGGGGCTTGACGCCACCGCAAGCGACGCCGCGTCGAGGTTCGTCAAACAGCTCCAGACCGACGAGGAGTTCGCCAAGTATTTCTCATCGGTCGATCTCACGAATCTCGGCCGCAATGTGGAGGAGGGCAGCCTTAATCTCGAACTCGTGTTCGCGTTCAAGAAGCCGGAGAAAGCCGAGAAGCCTCAGGGCAAAAAGGGAGGGGCGAAGAAATGAGCATTGAAACGAAAGATGTCGTGGCGGCGCTGAAGCGGCGCCCTCTTCTTTTTGTCTGCGGCGCCTTGGCGGTGGGTTTGGCTTTGGGAATCTACTTCCGCATGGGCGTGCAAGGCGAGATGGAGGCCAAGCTCGCCGAACAGGAAAAAGTGCTGGTCCGGCTTTCCAACAACACGAAGTTCTCGGCTCAGCTGGACACCCAGCTCGAGTCGCTGAGGAAGGCGAACGCCAAGATCGCCGAGGGCGCGCTCCGCGTCGGTGAGCTGGCTCGCAATCAACAGTTGTTTTTCAAGCTCGAGGCGGAGACGGGCGTGAAGCTTCTCGATCTGCGCCAGCTCTCGGTCGCTCCGCCGGTCAAGGGCGCGGCGGTCTCCACCTACGTCGCGATCCCGTTCAGTCTCACCATCGAGGGCGACTACGCCCAGATCATGAATTTCCTCCTGCGGCTTGATCGCGAGGCCACGCTCGCCCGCGTCACCAGCGGCGCCATTTCCCGTCCGGCCGAGGGCGCGCAGTCCCTTTCCCTGAGCGTCGAGCTTCTGGGTTTCCGCTCATGATTCACCGCAGCCTTATTCATCTGCTGACGCTGCCCGTCGCGTTCATCTCCCTGGGCTCGGCGGCCCGGGCCCAGTCCGACCTCGTGGCGCCCGACATCCGCGGAAAGGTGGTCGCCGACGCCATCCGCATCGCCGAAATGCGGGGCGGCGCGGTGACGGTGCCCGAGACCCTTCCGAATCCTTTTGTTCCCAAGACAAGCCAGGTGGAGGCCCCGCCCGACGTCGTGGCACCGCCGGTGGACATCGCGCCCGCGCTTGGCGGCGCCGAGTTGCTCGCCACGTTGGCCGCGCGCGTCCCGGCGACCGGCACCGTCAATCTCGGGGGCGAGCCGATGCTTCTCCTGGGTCAAAAAAGACTCAAAGTAGGTGACACCGTAACGATTAGCTTTGAGGGCCAGGGCTACGAGCTCTCAATCGCCGCCGTCACCTCGACATCGTTCACGGTCAAACGCGGCGAGAACATTTATACCCGTCCTGTTCGCATATCCGCCGTTTCGACCACCCCCCCCACCAACCGTCCATGAATCCACACACTCGTCGTCGACTCGCGCTGCTCAGTCTACTGGTAACACCGCTCCTCGCCGTAGCCCAGACGGAGACGCCCGCTCCCGCTGCGGAAACATCAACCGACGCGTCCGCCTCGGCCGCCCCCGAAGCGGCGGCGGTGCCCGCTTCTTCCGTTGCTCCCGCCGAAGCGACGCCCCCCGCCGCGACGGAGGCCCAGGCGACGGAGCCGTCGACATCCGAGCTGACCGCGCTTCCCGCGGGCGCCGCCGCGCCCGTCGTCGAGACCACGCCTGCGCCCGCGGCTCCTGCGCCCTCGAAGGACACCCTCTCCGTTGATTTCCCCGACGAAGACATCCGCAACATCCTTCGCAACGTCGCGGATCTTTTCGAACTGAACATCGTGATGCCCGACACGCTTCAGGGCCGCACCTCGATCAAGCTGCGCGACGTCAGCTGGCGGCAGATCTTCAAGGTCGTTCTTGCGCCGGTCGGCTACACCTTCGTCGAGGAGGGCAACATCATCAAGATCGTCACGAACGAGAGCCTCACCCAGGAGCCGCTCAGCACCGAGGTATTCGTTCTTAACTACGCCCGCGCCGAGGAGATTCAAGGGTCGATCAAGCCGCTGGTTTCTTCCCAGGGCGGGCAGCTCCAGGTCGACAAGCGCATCAACGCGCTGATCATTTCCGAGCGTCCTTCGGTCCTCGCCCGGATCATCCCGGTATTGACGCGCCTCGACAAGGCGACCGACCAGGTCATGATCGAGACGAAGTTCGTCGAAGTGAACGACACCAACGTCAAGAACCTCGGCATCAACTGGGCTTCCTTGAGCAACTACCAGGTCGGCTACTCGCCGGTCGACCTCCTGACCACCGGAAATGATCGCTCGCGAGTCGGAGTAAACACGGGCGGCCTGACCCCCGGCCCTTCGCCCGTGTCGGCCGGCACCGCCTATGGCGCGGTGCTCTCCAGCCCCCAGTTCAACGTCGCGCTTCGCGCCCTTCAGACCACGAGCGACAGCCGGATCGTTTCGAATCCCACGATCGTGACGCTCAACAACACCGCGGCCGAGATCAACGTGGGCGAGGAGTATCCGATTCCCAACTACCAGTATAACCAGGAGCGCGGCAGCTTCGAGGTCAGCGGCTTCGAATACAAGCCCATCGGCGTTCTCCTGAAGGTCACGCCCCAGGTGAACGCGCAGGGATTCATCCGCCTCAGCCTCGAGCCGGAGATCAGCTCGCGTTCCCCCGATCCCGTGACCTTCGGCGGGGCCAGCGGCGCGGAGATTCCGATCATCCGCACCCGCAAGACCAAGACCCAGGTGTCGATGAAGGACGGCCACACCTTGGCCATCGGCGGTTTGCTTGATTCCGCGGTCGGCAAATCCAACACCAAGGTGCCGATTCTCGGCGACATCCCGGTTCTCGGCCGCGCCTTTCGCAGCAAGGGAGACGACAACTCCCGGCGCAATCTGTTGATTTTTATCACGTCGAAGGTGGTGAGCGCCGAAAACGCCCAGACGCAGGACATCTTCAGCGTCGAGCAAGTCCAAGGCGCCGGTATGCGTGAGAGCGATCTGCCCGGTCGCCGCTCCAGCGCGAATCCGTTCCTCCCCGAGCCCATGCCTGAAATGGAGGGCCAGAAGTAAGCGGCTTCCCGCTTGGCCCGTATCGCTTCGGCCACCGCCTCGCCGGCGGTGGCTTTTTTGCGTCTGCGCATCCCTGGACGGATGCGCGCTCCTGCCGCTCAAGCGGCAGCCGATGTATCGAGATGATGCCCACGGCGTGGGGATGCCCGCACCGTCCGTAGATTCCGACCATCTGCTGAACGACAGGGCTGTTGCTCACCCCCCGATTCGGCCGCTGAAATCGTATTCAATTAAAGCCGACAAGGAACCCTTGCGCCGCCTTGATCACGATCACCCCGATGTTCTTGGCGAGGTGGGCCGCGAAGCAGGGGAGAAGCGAGCGCCTCGGGTTCCAGCTCGCGAAGCGACAGGCGTAGAACCAGAGCGAAATGGCGAACACCGCGCCAAAGCTGAACCATCCTTTTGCCGTGAACGTAAGGGCGAATCCGTCGTCGTCCCATTTCCAAAGAAAGGGATGGATAAGCGCGAAGAGCAGCGAGGCGCCGATGACGCCGCCCAACAGGGCCGACCTTCCTTGCCTGGCGATCCAGTCTCCCACGTAGCCGCGAAAAATGATCTCCTCCACGATCGCCGCGACAAGCGTGTAGAGGGCGAAGAGCCCGGTCATCTTCGATTGCTCCTCGCTCAAGCCCAGCGCGATCTCCCCCCAGGTTTCCGCGGCCAGGATCACGAGCGCCCCGCCGGTCGCTATCAGGCAGGCTCTCGCCGAGGAGGGCGTGGCGCCTGGCAGCGCGTGTTCGGGATCGCGCTTTCCCGCCGTGACCGCGATCAAATCCCCTCGCCACATCCAGACGAAATAGCCGCCCATCACGAGCATCAGAAGCAGGAGCACCGGGTTCTCATCCATGCCGCAGCCTTTGGGCGCGCGGTCCTCCCGGGCAATCCGCGAGTTTCCCGGCGAATGCGGTCACCTCGCTTTCCGGGCGGCCATCGCGGCCCGCCACACGCGCAGCGCCCTCCGCTCCTCGCGGAGCCGTCCTTGGCGGGCTTTGCGTCCGGGGGGGCGCGGTTCAGCGGGCGCCCGGACGCCGTCAGCGCGCTTGGCCGGTCGAAGCGGGAATCGTGTCGCCGATGATGCGAACGCCCACCGTGCGCGTCATCGAATCCCCCGCCGCGTCGGTCACGGTGAAGCTGAAGCCGCCGAGGGCGTCGCCCCGGCCGTTTGGAGTGAAACGCGCGTGACGGCCGTTGACGAGGACCACGCCGCCGCCGCTGGCGCCGGACAACGTGTAGACCGGCTTGTCGGAGTAGCCGCGGCTCAGCGCCAGGAGGTCCACGTCAACCGCCGCCCCGACGCGGCATTCCGCCTTTGGCGCGGCCATCCAGTTCAAATAATCCTCGAGCCGGGTGAAGCCGTCGCCGTCGGGATCGGCGTTCGACTCCGAAAAGTCTTTGGCGGGCGAGCGGGGGTTGAGGCCCTTGATGGTTTCCCACCAGTCGGGAAGCCCGTCGTCGTCCGTGTCCCAGCCGGCGGGCCGGGCGTGGCTGCCGTAGTTTTCCCAACCGCCGACGTCGTCGGTGGCGTCGGGGAGACCGGGTTTGCCGCTGACGCCGCCCTTGTGGGTGGCGGTGCCGGAGAAGGTTTCCTTCAGGAGCCGGAGGTCGTGGTCGTCCGACTGCGGTTGATTGCTGCCCACGTCGGAGAGCACCTGTTTATAGGCGTTGGCGGCGGTGTGGATCGTCGCGTGCGAGGGGAAGAAGGGTTTGTCCACCCACGCGCGATAGGGCGGCTTCGAGTCTTCGGGCAAGGTGCCGCCCGAGCCTTCGAGCTTCGCGGTCTTCGCGGCGCTCTGGTTGGCCGCGGTGAACTTTCCGGGCATCACGTTGCCGGCGACGTAATACTGCTGCGTGCCGGGGAAGCCGCCGTAGTTCGCGGTGAGGCCGACAAAGTGCGTCGAGGCGGGGCCGGGCTTGTAGTAGTTGTTGACGAAGTTGACCTGGTGGGCGCCGCCATCGGTGGTGCGACCGCCCCAGTTGTAGACGACGTTGTTGAAGATATCGAGGCGTCCGGCGTAGCGCCCGTCGCCGTCGAGGCCGCCGGCCATGGACCAGTTGCGGCCTTCGTTGTGCGCGAGGAGATTGTGGTGAAAGGAGCCGATGTCGCCGCCGATGCTGGCGGCGTAGCCGTGGGCGGCGCCGGGCTTCTTTTTGTCGTGGCCGGCGACGTTCAGCATTTCCGAGATCAGGCTTCGTTGCAGGGTGAGATTTTTCGCTCCGCGGGAGCTGAAGGCCTCGTCGAGGCCCCAGCCGAAGGAGCAGTGGTCCATGATGCAATGGTCCACGCCCGCCATGCCGGTGGCGTTCTGCGTCTCGCCGCTCTCCTTGCCGGGAAAGATGCGGATGAAGCGGCAAATCACGTCGCGCGCTCCGCTCATGCCGAACATCTGGCGTTTCACGCAGACGCCTTTGCCCGGGGCGGTCTGGCCGGCGATTGTGATGTAGGGTCGGGAACCGTCGACGATGAGATCTTTTTGGAGGGTGATGAGACCGCCGACGTCGAAGATCACGGTGCGCGGGCCATGATCGCCCTCGATCGCGTCGCGAAAACTGCCGGGACCGCTGTCGTTGAGATTCGTGACCTTGACGACCACGCCGCCGCGTCCGCCGCGGGCGAAACGTCCGTAGCCCTCCGCGCCGGGGAAGGCCAGTTGGCGCGGGCGAAAATACCAGAGATCGCCCTTGGTCACGGTGCCATCGGAGGCGAGCGAGTCCACGCGCCAGTAGTAGGTGAGATGGCTCTTGAGGCCCTCGAGCGGATACTGGACGACCTTGAGGCCTCCCTTGAACTCGGGCGAAGCGCGCGTGGCGCCTCGCACGGCCTCCGCGTCGGTGCCGAGGTATAGATCGCTGGAGACGGCGCCCGACGGGGCCGGGGCCCAGGCGAGCGTGAGCGATCCGTTGTCCGCGTCGACGTGTTCGTCGGCGTGGGCCGGGAAGGGGCGATGCGCCTGCGCCTTGGGGTTGGGCGTGTCGATCTCGAAGCCGTTGAGATGCACGTTGCGGCTTTTCGCCTGCCCGCGCGTCTCGGCCTTCAACAGGACGACGACGTCCCGGCCGGCCTCGGCGTTAATCGAAAGGTATGCGGTCGCGGCCTGGCTGTTGTCCAAAACGCGGACGGACACGGGCAAGTCGTCTATCACCTGCGCGCCGTTCACCGAGATGTCGAGCGGAGCGACCGACGGGGTTTCGTCCCAACTGTTGAGATAGAGCAGCAAGGTGTGGGCGCCCGGCGAAAGTCCGGCGATTCGCATCTCAAGCCGGGCGCCCGAATCGCCGTCCGCGACCTTCAGGCCGTCGGCGGTGAGCTTGAGGTTGTGCGTGGCGTTCTGGACGCCGCTCTTCCAGTAACCGGTCTGAAGCGAGCCTCCGACCTCCCCCGCCCGGGCAAGGGTGACGGTCACCCCGTCGAAGCTGGCGGAGATCTTGTCGCCGCCGGTCAGCCAGGTGGTCGTTTTCGACCACGGGGTGAAGGCCGGATCGAGCCCCTCCTGGACCGGGCGGCCGCTGTTGTTGATGTCGACCTTCAGCTCGGCGGCGGAGAGCGAACAAAGCGCGAAAAGGGTGGCGGCGGCCGCCGTGGCGCGGGCGCGAACAAGGGGGGCTCGGGGGGCGGGGCGGGGTTTCATGGATGGACGGTGGTCGCGGACGAAGGAGAGAGGCCGCCTCGGAGGCCCCGGTTTCCGGGCGAAGGTCGAGCCGGGCTTGGTCTGTCGCCTCGGCGCGAACGAGAGGAGAACGCAACCAGGCGCGGGCGGCGGCGCGCCGGGTTGGCGGTAACGGACGCGCCGCGCGCCGGGCGGGGGGGCTCGGCGCGTCGGGGAATGGTCTATGATTTCGAACGCGGTCCCGGCTTCGCGTTGGAGCCGGGGGCGGCGGCCTTCGGCGACCGGGGATCGAGGCCGTGGATAAACTCCTCGATGGCGGTGTAGCCGTCGCCGTTCAGGTCGGTGTTGCCATCGGCCGGGGATCGGGGGTCGAGGCCGTGCTTGGATTCCCACGCGTCGGGCATGCCGTCGCCGTCGGAGTCCTTGTAGGGCCGGCCCTTGTATTCGGGGTAGCCGCCGACCTGGGCGGGGTTCGTGATAAAGCCCTTCGTGACGCCCTCCTCCAGTTCCTTCACCCACTTCTCGGCGTAGCCGACGGCGGCGGCGCGGGCCGAGTCCTCGGGCGTGGCGCGGGCTTCGGCGACCTTGCCGGAGCGGACCATGGAGACGACGCGTGTATCCACGGCGTCGCGACGCGGGAGGGTGGCGCCGGCGTTGGCGAGCACGGTCTCGTAGGCGTCGGCGGCGCTCTGGACGGTCAGCGGCGCGTGGGCGAAGGGCGCGTCGGCGCGGATGGCGGCGAGCACCTCGTGAAGCGGTTTCTGTTTCACGTCGGGCTGGACGCCGCCGTCCCAGTTGTCGCGGGTGACGCGCTCGTCGCCCTCGACGATGTTGCCGGCGACGTAGGCCTTTCCGAAGTTGTCGACGACGGTCTTGGAGCGTTCGGACTCGGGCTTGAGGATGCGGCGGGCCACGGGCGCGTCGGGCGGCGTGCCGGGGCCGGGTTTGAGGTAGTTGTTGAGGATGGTGTAGAAGCTGCGGTGGTCGCCGCCGTCGATGGTGCGGTGGCGCCAGTTGAAGAGCACGTTGTTCACGAAGGTGAAGTCGTGGATCATGCCGACGCTGGGGTTGCGGCCGGTGTTGCAGGCCCAGAGGTTGTGATGGAAGGTGCTGTTGGCTCCGCCGATGGTGGAGCCGAACGCGTGGTGGTAGGTGTTGAGGCCCTCGGAGAAGATCGAGTTCTGGATGGTGATGTTGACCGTCGGGAGCTTGAGCTCGGGCGTCTTGGAGTCGCCGTCGTGGTCGTGCATGTGCCGATACATCGACATGTTCTCGTCGAGCCCCCACGAGGCGGAGACGTGGTCGATCATGATGTTCCCGACGGGATTGCCGCCGATGGAGTCGTTGCGCTCGGTGGCGTCGAGGGAGCCGCGGCGGAAACGCATGTGGCGGATGACGACATCATGCGTCTCCAGCTCGACGGTGTTGCCGGCGATGCAGACGCCGTCGCCCGGGGCGGTGGCGCCGGATATCGTGATGTAGGGCGCGCGGATGACGATGCGGTTATCCAGGCGGATGATTCCGGCGACGTTGAAAATCACGAGACGCGGACCGACCGCCTCGCACGCCTCGCGGAAAGAGCCGGGGCCGGAGTCGTTCAGGTTGGTGACGACGTAGGCGCGACCGCCGCGTCCGCCAAAGGCATACATGCCGCCGCCTTCGGCGCCGGGGAAGGCGGGAATGGCGGCCTGGGGCAGATCGGACGGTTTCGCCGCGCCGGGGATGTAGGGCTTTCCTTTGGCCGCCCACGCGGCGAGTTCCGTCTGTTGGGACTCCCATAGCGCCTCGGCGCGGCGCGCATCAACGGCCCGTTTGGCGTCCGCTGCTTTCTGGATCTCGGACGGGATGCGGGGGTAACCCTGCGCGAGGGCGTCGGCCGGCGAAAGCAGGACGGCCGTGGCGAGGAGGGCGAGAGAGGCGGGGTAGATGCGTCGGTTCATTTCGGGGCGGGGCAAGGATGGATGTATTCTTAGTTGGAGCTCGCGGCGGTTTGTTTCTTGCGCGCGAACATCTCGCGTTCGGCCTTCTTCATGTCGTAGCCGGCCTTCGACAGGTAGTTGTTGATGCGGCCCTTGTATTTGCCGAACCACGCATGTTTCTCCTGGGACGAGCCGGCGTCCATGGCGTGCTCGCGCGCTTCGAAAAGCCAGGCCAGGATCTGCGCGCTTTGCTCGGCGCTCAGGTCGGGCAGCATCTCCTGATAAACGCGATACGTTTTGGGAGCGACGCCATAGGTCATGCCGTCTTTGATCGTTTCGATCTGCGCCGGATCGAGCTCGGTGGAGAGACGGGCGAGGAAGGCGTAGTGCAACTCGGCCTGGCGGGCGGCGGCGGTGTCGCGGGCGACGCGCACGGCGGCTTCGCTCGCGGCTTTGTCGGCGCCGGCGCGCGCGGTCTCCAGGGCCGCGTCCCGGGCTTCATGCACGACGCGGAGCGCGGTGTATTGGCCCGCAACTACATCGCGGACGCGGCCGGCTTTTGCCGCGTCGGGGAGCGACAGGGCCGCGACGATTTTCTCCGCGCGTTCCACGAGGGCCGCGTCGGGAGCGGGCGGCGGGGTTTGCGCGCGAAGCGCGAGGGGAAGCAGGACGAGCAAGGAAAGAAGCCGGCGCAGAAACGGGGGGGGCATGGCGGGTCGTGGCGGGAGCTGGCTGGTGTAGTTAGACGGGGGCGGTGCGCGAAAGTTGCGGCGCGAGGTCGTTTTGCTGTCGGCGGCCGCCCCCGGGGGAATCGAGGTTCGCCTACGCTACGCCGCGCGGCCCTTGCGGTCTCCCTCTTAGGAGACGCGATTGCACGGAATACTAAGATGCGTCCGAACACGTCCGCCACCGTCCGCGACTCGCGCGCGGCCCGGAGCGGAACGCGAAGACGGAGCCGGGCGCGGGTTTCCGCGCGCCGTCCCGGCGAAGCCCGGGCGCCGCGCCTACGGCTTGGCCGCGTGCTGGAGGCGGTAGGCCCGCGGGGTGCAGCCGCATTCGCGCCGGAACGCCTCGTTGAAGCGGCTGATCGAGTTGAAGCCGGAGCCGAAGGCGATCTCCACGATCTTTTCGTCGGTCGTGGCGAGGAGGCGCTGCGCGTGCGACACGCGATGGTGCGTGAGATAGTCGATCAACGTGGTGCCGAAGGTCTTTTTGAACAGGCCCATGGCATAGTTCGGATGCAGACCGACCTGACGGCCGATCTCCTCGACGGTGAGTTTCTCCGTGTAGCGCCGGGCGATGAGGCAGGCCATCTGCTCGACCTTGTTCAACACCCCGCCCTGCAGCCCGCCGGCGCGTCCGCGGCGCGCGCGGGCGGTTTCGCGCGTCACCGGAAGCGTGGTGATCAGCCGACGCAGCCGGGCCTCCATCTCGAGCATGACCACGCGGCGAACCTCGTCGCCCGGAGTGGCGAGGTCCTCCTCCCACTGGGCGAACAATTCCTGGTCGTGGCGCATCCGGCCGGGGCCGAGTTTTTGGCAAATCACCTCGCCGCGCAGCAGTCGTTGCACGAAACGGTCCGGCAGCTGGCATTGGAGGAACCATGCGAACGGGATCGTCGCCACGAAGTAGTTTATCCCCGGCGAGAATCCAAGAATCTGGTGCGGTATCGCCGCCCAGAATACACCGAGCTGCCCGCCCTCGATGCGAACTTTTCGCCCGCCGAGCAGGTAGGTGACCCAGCCTTCGGTCAGCACGTTCACCTCTATCTCGTCGTGGTGGTCGGGCCGCTTCATCGGCGAGGGCGTCCAGCGCACGCATGAAAAACCGTAGGGGGCGAAGTCGGGGCGATTGGGGTCGAATGAAACCATGGGGTGCTTAGGATTCAGGAAATAATCTACAAAACGGAGCTTATTTCCGCAAATCATTATTACGTTCTTGTGCGCGCCCGTGTTGACGGCCTACGGCTGGGGACGCTTTCCGAGATCGGCCTCGCCGCCCCGTTGTCCGCCGATCGTTCGCCCACTCCCTCTCTCCCCGCCGCTTTTTCCCGCCGCCGCCCCGCCCTCGCCCGCGCGCGATCACGACGTC
>CBINJQ010000004.1:0-32876 GCA_966251015.1 uncultured Akkermansia sp.
GATCTGCTGCGCGACCTCGGCGGTCGCGTGATCGTCTGCCTGATGGAGAACCTCGATTGCCTCTTCCGCAGCCTCAACGTGGCCGAGCAGCGGAACTGGCGGGCCTTTCTTCAAAACCATCCCGTCGTCGTCACCGTGGGCACCGCGCAGGCGCTCTTCGACGGCATCGCGGATCACGACGAGCCTTTCTTTGGTTTTTTCGACACCCGCCACCTGAAGGCGCTCTCGGTGGACGATGCCCGCGAGCTGCTGGAGCGCATCGCCACGCTCCAAGGGCGCGGGGACCTCGCCGAGTTTCTCCGCACGTCGACCGGCCGGGCCCGGGTGGATGCCATTCGAGCTCTCGCCGGCGGAAACCCGCGCCTTTACCTCATCTTTTCCGATCTGCTGGTGAACGCCGCCGCGCTCGACGATCTCGTGCGGCCCTTCGAGGAGATGGTGGACCGCCAGCTCACCAGCTACTATCAGGAACGCCTGCGCTGGCTCAGTCCGCAGCAACGCGAGATCGTCCAGTTCCTCTGCCGCGCCAGCGGCCCCGTGCCGGTGAAACACATCGCCGAGGGCCTTTTCACCACGCACAACTCGATCACCGGCCAGCTCAAGCAGCTCCGCGAGTTTCGCTACGTGGACAGCCACCCGCTCGGGCGCGAGGTCCTCTACGAACTCGCCGAACCCCTCATGCGTCTGGCGCTCCAAGTTAAGGAAACGCACGACCGCCGACCGCTCGCCCTCATCGTGGATTTTCTTCGCATCTGGCATGAGCAGCAGGAGCTGGCCGAGCGCATCGCCCGGTGCGCGGCCGATTCCCCCGCCCGCGCCTATCTCGAAACCGCCCACCGCCTCCTACTCACCGGGCCCAATCTGCGCCACGAACTGTTTCGTCGTGATCTCGATCTCGTGGAACCGGAGCAGTGCGACGACGTCGCTTTGGAAAAGGCCCGCGCGGTTGCGAAGGACGGCCTGGCGGCGGATTTGAATCGTCTCGGGCGAATCTTCATTGCCCGTAAAGATTGGGACAAAGCGGTTGAGGCCTTTACCCAGGTGATCGAGCAGGATACCGCCACCCCCGCCGAGGTCGCCAATGCATTATTTCGTCGAGGATTGGCTCACTATCGTTCCGGTTTCAAAGACTTGGCCATCGACGATTACACGCGAGCTATCGACCTGCCGGAAGCGCCGCGTGAGTCGGTTGCCAGGGCGTTCGTCAACCGAGGCATTGCGCACGGAGAAGCCGGGCGGACCAATGAGGCCATTGCCGATTTCACCCGCGCCATCGAATTGCCGGAAGCGCCGTCCGGGCAGATTGCTTGGGCATTCTACAACCGGGGCGTTGCGCAAGGCAAAGCCGGTCGGACCGTCGAGGAGATCGCTGATTACACCCGCGTTATCGAATTGCCCGAAGTGCCGACCGAGCAGGTCGCCACGGCTCTTTTTAATCGCGGCGTTGTGCATGGGAAAGCCAACCGAATTACCGAGGCCATCGCCGATTATACCCGTGCCATCGAATTGCCCGACGTGTCGTCTGAACAGGTTGCCGAGGCGCTCATCAATCGTGGCGTCGCGCATGCGAAAGCCGGGCGGACCGCTGAGGCCATCGCAGACTACACGCGTGTCATCGAGTTGTCGGAAGCGCCGCCTACACAGGTCGCCAAGGCGCTTAACAACCGAGCCCTTCACCTCACGCGGCAGGGACAGAGCGAGGCTGTGCTGCGAGATCTGGGCCGGTTGTTTACGTTGTCGGGTGAGAAAGCCGTTCGTGATTTCATCGCCTCTCGTTGCTCCTTCAAGGCGACCGATACCGTGACTGCAATCTTCGCCGTGACCACCGAAGCCGTTCGCTGGACTAGCCTGCTTACGGAATTCGCCGGTCACTTCGCCCGCTTTGGCGGACTGGCCCAACTGGGCGAAGCGGCCGTGAAGCATCTGCCGGCCATCGCCGCCAGCCCGCTGAACCATGCCGCTTGGGATGCTTGGGTGGGCGCTTGGGAATCCGCGCGCGCCGCTCTGCCCGAAAAAGACAAGGATCAGCAGTCGCTTCGGGACCAGCTCGACATCCCGCTACGTCTGCTCCGGGCCGGCGTCGCCTGGCTGAAAAACAAGGAGGAGGCCGAGCTTCTCACTCTGCCCCGCGAGGAACGCCGAATCCTACGCGAGGCGCTTGGTTTGCCGGCGAAGCCGGAGTGAGGCCGGCGGCTGAGTGCGGCCGGGGTTTTCAGACATGGGCGGGACGCCCATGCCACGTGGCACGGGCGTCCCGCCCGTGATCCAAGGCCTGGAAGTGTTCAGCCGCCGGAGCGGCGAGGCCGGGCGAGGGGGGGGCGGAGCAGCGCCCCGCTTTGCGCTTTACAGCCGGATCAAGTCGGACGCGGGGGGCACGTCCTTGATGATCTGGGAGGGCTCGGGGCCGACGCCGAGGTAGCGGAGGTTGGGCAGGCGGCTCTCGTTGGGCCAGCGGTCGCCGTGGTAGGCGACGGCGAGCATCGAGCGGATCATGCCGCCGACGTATTTGCGCGCGTTGACTGGGAGATCGTTGAAGTGGCGCACGCCCGAAATATCCTCGGACCAGCCGGCGTATTTTTCGTAGACGGGGCGGAGGGACTTGCGGATGGCGTCGTTGCGCGGGACGTGGTGGTAGCGCTTGCCGGAGGCGTCTTCGTAGGCGACGCAGATGAGGAGCTCGGAGTTCCACTCGCCGCGGTGGCTGAGGGCGTCGAGCTTGTTGATCATCACGTCCTGGAAACCGCCGTAGCGGAGGGCGTCGCCTTTTTCCACGGCGTCATACCAGCCGACCATGCGTTGGCGGCCGGTGCTGGTGCCGAACTCGAGTTTCTTGAGGAGAACGCTGAGCGGGTGCGCGTCGTCCATCTGGGTGAGGAAGACGTGGGTGCCGACCTTGGTGTCGTAGGCCTTGGCGACGCCGAAGGTGTGGATGGCCTGCACCGGGACGCCGGCGCTCTCGAAAAACTCGGGCGTGAAGGTGTGCGAGGCGGTGACGTTGGGCGAGAAGCCGTGGCGCTTGTCGAGCCAGTAGGCCTGCCCGAATTCGCCGATGATGGAGTGGCCGGCGTGGAGTTCGCGGAGGATGAGCTCGCGGACTTCGCCGACGTTTTTGGCGAGGCGCTGGCCGGACTGCCAATAGACCTCGGTGAGGACCTCAAGGTTGAGCGAGAAGGGAGCGGCGCCGCGGAAGCGGAGGAAGTCGAACTCTTCGGCGGTGAACACGCCGAGCTCGATGGCCTCGGCGTTGGCGCGGAGCTCGGCCTGGGTGAGCTTGTCGAAGAAGGCGGAGAACGTTTCCGGCGAGACGCGGCAGACGTGCTGGATGGTGCGCAGGGCGCGGTCGGCGCGCTGCGCGAGTTTTTTGGCGTAGGCCTCGCGGGGGCCGAGGAAGTCGGCGTAGGTGATCTGCCATTGGCCGACCTCGTCGGCGTAGGCGGGGGTGATGCCGCGTCCGGTGGAGCCACGCGGCTCCTCGGCGAGGACGTTGACGCGGTAGTCTTCCCACGCGAGGTCGAGGAGGCGGTGGGTGAGGTCGGAGACCATGGCGCGCTCGTCGAGGACGAGGCGGGCGAGGACGTTGTAGCCCTTGCGCTCGAGGGGCTGGGCCTCCCACCAGGCCTTGCGGGGATCGGCGACGACGCCGGCGCCGATGGCGAGGTGCGCGATGCCCTTTTCGACGACGCCGGAAGGGAGGAGGTTGAGCTTGATGCCGGCGGCGGTGTGGCCGGAGTTGGCGCCGCCGTTGACCTTCAGGACGACGGTGACGGGGTGGGCGGAGCCGCGCAGCTCGTGCTCGACCTCGGGGATGAGGCGGCCTTTGCCCTCGTCGCCGAGGGAGATGCCGACGTCGGCGATGAGGCGGCTGGTGAAGGGAAGAAGCGGCATGGTGGCGTCGGGACGAAAGGGAAGAGCAGAAAGCCGGCGGGCGGCGTTTGGCCATGAAAAAGACCGAGCCTTGTTGACCGCGGATTTCGCGGATGGGCGCGGATTAAGCGGACTTCTCGCCTACTTGGCGACGGAGACGGATTTTACGAGGCCGACGATGGTGCGGAAGAGCGGGTGCCCGGCGTCGTGAAGGAGCGCGTAGAGGACGGTCTCGGTCGGAAGGACGTGCACGCCGGCGTGGCGGAGGGCGGCGAGGCAGGCGGCATGGTCGTCGGCGCGGCGGGCTCCGATGGCGTCGGACAGGACGGTGACTTGAAAACCTTCGGCGATGAGGCCGAGGGCGCTTTGGTAAACGCAGATGGGCGTCTCGAGGCCGATTAGCAGGACGTGTTCGATTTGGTTGTCACGCAGGGCGTCGAGCACGACGGGGGCGGCGGAGAAGGTGTTTTTCGCGAAAACGGACGCCGCGGGGGCGAGTTTGCGGAGCGCGGCCGAGGTCGAGCCGAGTTTGGCGGGAACTTGCTCGGTGAAGAGGACCGGGATGCCGAGGGCGGAGGCGGCGGAGATGGCGAGGCCGGCGCGCGCGCCGAGCTCGGCGGCGGCGGCGCGCGGAAGCATGCCGAGAAGCGTGTCCTGGAGGTCGACGGCGAGGAGGGCGGCGCCGGGGGCGGCGGACTCGGACGGAGTGGTTGCGACCGCGGGTGCCGTGGGAGCGGGCGTGGAGGCGGCTTTTGTCTTCGGGGCGGAGCGGCGGGCGGGACGTTTGGCGGGCGGCATGGGAAATAGGTAGGGCGGGACCGCTGGGCCCGCCGAGACATTCTTGCGAGGTTCGAAATTCGGAACGGCGGGCCCGGCGGTCCCGCCCTACCTCGAGCTCAGTCGCCGTAGTAGCGTTTGCGGGCCTTGACCTGGACGAAGCGGCGCTCGGGCAGGACGTAGGCGGTGAGGTGGCCGCCCATGGCGCACGCGGTGTCGATGCCGACGGACCACTTCCGTTTATAGATGTCGGGGCGCGGGGTGTGGCCGTAGACGACGAAGGGCGGGCCGGCCCAGCGATCGGCCCACGGCACCCCGTCGGGACAGTCGGCGCGTTTACGGGGCTTGCCCTCGGTGTCGAGGACCTGGATGCGAGTGACGACCGAAGCGGGTTGTTTTTGCCAGGGCTCGCCGGGGAGAAAGCCGCCGTGGACGAAGACGGTGTTGAACTCCGGCTCGGCGTGGGTGAGCGGCATTTTTTCGAGGCAGGCCCAGTGGCGCGGCTCGAGACGGGCGAAGGTTTTTTCGTCGTCTTCCTTCAGGCCGGAGCGGTCGCCGGTGCGGCGGAAATTCAGGAGGCGCGCCTCGTGGTTGCCGAGGAGGGCGATGGCGCGGTGCCGGAGGGCGAGGTCGACGACCTTGTTGCTGTCGGGGCCGCGGTTGACGAGGTCGCCGACGAGGACGAGGCGGTCGTCGGGGGTGATCGCGAGGCGATCAAGCAGTTCGGCGAATTCGAGGTGGCAGCCGTGGATGTCTCCGATGGCGATGATGCGGCCTGTCATGCGGGGCGTGGAGAGTTGGGCTGGTGGCGAAAGTGCTAGCGTCGTCCGCTTCGGGGGGTAAACAACAAAGCCCGTTTATGGAGCTCTCGCTGCAATCCTTGTCGTCGCGTTGTTCGGTGTCGGGTCGTGATTTTTCCGACGGTGATCGGGTGGTGAGTTTTCTGGTGCGCAACCCGGTCGGTTCGGGCGACGCCGAAGGCATCGTGCGGCATGACGTCGCGGCCGAGGAGCAGGGCAAGTTCGAGCCGGAGGGTCCGGTGGTTTGCCGATGGGCCCAGATTTTCAAGCCGCGCAAGGCGGGCGACAATCCGGAGCGCAACCTGAAGCTCACGGCGGAGAGCCTGTTCCTCGCGCTAAGCGATCCGGCGAACGAACGGACGACGGAGAACGAGCGTCTGCTTCAGGTGCTCGCGATGATGCTGGAGCGGAAGCGCGTGCTACGCCCGAAGGGCCGCAGCGGGTCGGGCGCGAACGCGAAACAGGTTTACGAGCACGCGAAGCTGAAGTCGCTGCACGAGGTGAACGCCGCCGAGCTGAGTCCGGAGTTTTTCCTGTCGATCCAGGAGCAGCTGGCGGCGCTGGTGGGCGGCGGAGGTGGCGCGGCGAAGGCCAAGGCGGAGGCCAAGGGCGAAAGCGTGCCGGCGACCGATCCCGGAAAAACGGGCGACGGGAATTCGGCTTAAGTTGAGGGACGCCGTCCCCGGCGTCCACGGAGGCCGAGGGGGGACGCGGTCGGGACGCGGGAGCGGGCGACGGGGAAGTCGCCTTTCCAATGGATGCGAATTGGATGCTTCGAGCGAAATCCCCGGGGTTCGCCCCGAAGGCTCAGGGGAAGGACAGCTTCAGCCGCATGAAAGCGCGGCCGCCGACGTCCTCGACGGGCTGGGTGTAGACCCAGGTGCGCTCTTCGAATTCGCCCAGATCGGCGACCACGAAGCTGGTGATCGGCGTGGAAGACTCCGCGGCGTCCAACGTGTCGAGCGAAGTCGACGCCTGGGCGACGACGGTCGCGCCGACGAGATTCTTGCGCACGATGGCGGTGAGGGTGAGGTAGCGCTCGCCTTCGACGGCGGCGGGCCACTCGGCGGTGGTCACGGGACGAAGGGACAGGGCGGGCAGGGAGCCGGAACCGGCCGAGAGCGGATCCGCGCCGAACAGCCACTCCAACGCGTTCGCGAGGCCGTCGCCGTCGGGGTCGTCGGCCTGTCCGTTGGCGTCGCCCGGGAGCGATTGGGTGGCGAGCCAGCCGGCGTAGGCGGCGGTGTCGTGTTCGACGGAGAGGACGCCTTGGGCGAGCGTGGAGGTTTTCCAGCGCAGGCCGGTCGCGAGGGCGGGAAGGTCGTGGGCGGCGAAGGCGCCGTTGATGGAGCCGGCCTGGAAGAGGGTGAAGCTGTCGCCGGCGGCGAGGGCGCCGCCGAGGTTGGCCACGGAGAGCGTGCCGCCGAGGCTCAGCGCGCCGGAGACGAAGAGCTGGTCGGTGGTCGAGGCGGCCTTGTTGATCTCGAAGCGCGCGGTCGAGCCGCCGACGAAGGTCGCGTGGCCCTGTGTAGTGAGGCGGCCGATACCGGCGAGGGGGCCGGGCGACAAGGTGCCGTGGACGAGGACGCCGCCGCCGAGCGCGCCGGTGCCGCCGAGGGTGCCGGAGGCGTTGACGGTGACCTGGCCGGAGGACGTGGAGCCGGTGACGAGAAGGGTGCCCGCGTTGACGGAGATGGCGCCGGTGGAGGTGTTGGCCTGGGTGAGAGTCCAGACGCCCGCGCCGTTTTTCACGAGGGCGCCGGTGCCGGGGAGGACCTTGTCGAACACGCCGTTGCCCGCGCCGGCGAGCGTGAGGGCGCCGCCGGACGCGCTCGTGACGACGCCGAATCCCCGGCTGTCGTTCCTGACCGTCCAGGTGTCGTTTTCCTTGGCGGCCTCGAGCGTGGCTCCGGACGCGCCGATGGTGAAGCCGGGGCCGTAGGGGATCTCGGCGGGGTTGAGGGGCGCGCCGGCGGCGCCTCCGGTGAAGCGGATGGCGCCGCCGTTGATGACGAGGCGGGCGGGGTTGTAGTCGAGGCCGCCGAGGGACTGGGTGCGGTAGGCGCCGTTCGGGCCGTAGCCCCAGCGGTCGAGCTCGAGGACGGCGCCGGAGTTGACGGCGAGAACGGAGGCGTTGTTCCAGCCGCCGGCGTAGAGCGCGCCGTTGCCGAGGATGGCCAGGGTGCCGCCGGAGACGGTGACGTTGCCGGTGAAGGTGTTTGCGGCGGAGAGCGCGAGGCGACCGGAGCCGCTCTTCACCAAATGCACGGTGGCCGAGCCGTTGGAGACGACGCCGCCGAGGGTGGTGTTGCCGGCGCCGGAGAAGGTCAGGGTGCGATCACCGGTGGCGGCGGAGTTGATCGCGCCGAAGGCGAGGGTGCCGGCGTCGGATTGGAGAATATAGTTTCCGCCCCCGCTCTGGAGGGTGAGCGCGCCGGAGAGGGTGTTCGAGCCGGCGAGGTTGCGGATGGCGGGGACGGTGTTGGTGCGGCCGCTTAGGTTGATGGCGGCGGGCGAGAGGATTTCGCCGAGAGTCCCGTCCAGGGCGAGGGTGGAGCTGCCGGCGTTGTTGTTGCGGATGGCGAGGGTGGTGGCGGAGGCGAGGGCGCCGGGGTGGGCGAGGCGAACGGTGCCTTCGTTCGCCCCCGTGTTGCCGGTGTCGATGTTGACCGTGCCCGAGAGGGAGTTGGCGGCGGCGAGAACGAGGACGCCTCCGCCGCTCTTGGTGAAACCGTTCGTGCCGGTGACGGGGGCGGAGATCGTGGCGGTGTTTTGGTTCACCACGACGCCGGGCGAGGTGCTCAGGCCGGTGTCGAGGGAGAGGGTGGCGCCGCCGCTGGAATTGAGCGTCCAGTTCTGGCCGCCGGAGGTGTCTCCGAAGCGGAGGGTGCCGATGCTGCGCGAGGTGTTGAGGGTTACGGCGCGGTCGGCGGAGATGTTGAGCGTGCTAAAATCGGCGGTGTAGCCGGCGCCGTTGGCGGGAAAGCCGGAGGTCCACTTGGTGGTGTCGCTCCAGTTTCCGGACGCGTCGGTGTTCCAGGTGCCGTTCCCGAGCACGGAGGGCAGGGTGACGGTGAAGACGACGGAGTCGGTGGCGCCGGCGGCGTCGGTCGCGGTGATGACAAATTCCTGCGCGCCTTCGTCGGAGAAGGTGGGGGTGCCGGAGAGCGCGCCCCCGGCGGAGACGACGAGCCAGGCGGGGCCGGCGGATTTGGAATAGATGATCGTGTCGCCGACGTCGGCGTCGGTGGCGGCGCCGGCGACGCTGGCGGAGTAGGGCTGACCTTGCGCGGCGTTGCCGCCGTTGATCGTGGCCGTGGAGAATTGGGGCGGCGTGTTGGTCTGAAGGGCGGCGATCTGGGCGGCGGTGAAGGCGGAGTCGGAGATGCGGACCTCGTCGAGCCGGCCGGCGAAAAGCGGGTCGGCGGCGAACTGGCTCTTGCCGAGGAAATTGAGGTCGGCGGCGAGCTGGCCCGGCGTGATGGAGACGGCGCCGATCGCGGCCTGGGCGCCGTTGAGGTAGATGCGGGCGGTGCCGCCGGAGAGGGTGACCGCGACGTGGCTCCATTGGCCGGCGGGGAGGGGGGAGGCGGTCTGCACGATCTGCTCGGAGCCGCCGTTGCGGATGGCGAAGCGGAGGGTGCCGGAGCCGGAGCTCGGGGTGAGGAACATGTAGTTCGAGGTGCCACGGCCGAAGTCGAAGATGCGCTGCCAGTTCGCCCCGCCATCCCAGTAGACCCAGGCGGCGAAGGTGAAGGCGGTGGACCCGGCGAGATCGGGCGGGAGCTGGACGACGGTGTTGGCGCCGTCGAGGCGGAGGGCGGAGCCGCGCTGGCCGGTGGTGTAGGCGGGACGGCCGACGCCGGTGGCGTTGTTGCCAAAGCCGGACGAGTCGAGGGTGTCGCCGTCGAAGGCGAACTGGGCGACGCCGCGCGAGCCGGTTTTCGGGATGCGCTGGGCGTAGCTGAGCGGCGAGGCGTTGGCTTTGTAGGCGACGCCGGCGGGAGTGAGACCTCCCTCGTCATAGGTCATCTGGCGGACGCCCTCGACGCGGCTGTAGACGGCGTAGCGCTCGATGAACGGCGCGTTGTCCATCATCTCGGTGAACTCGGCGATGCGGGCGGCGTTTTGCTCGTAGGTGGGATCGGCGCAGGTGGTCCAGTTGGCGCCGTTGTTGAACTCGGTCAGCCAGATGGGGCGGCCGGTGCGGACATGGATGTCGTAGAGCCAGTTGTAGAGTTGGGTGGCGGTGTAGCCGCAGCGGTAAAAGTGGATGGCGACGTAGTCGACGCGGAGGTCGGCGGCGTCGGCCTTGTCCATGAAGCTGTAGAGCCAGTTGACGCCGCCGTCGGTCACGGCGGGCGAGCCGACGCGAAGGCCGGAGGCGAGCAGTTCGGGCCAGACGGCGATGGCGGTGTCGACGTCGCCGTTGTTGAGCGAGGTGTAGGCGTCCTCGACGGGATTGTCGGGCTCGTTGAAGCCGAGGAGATGCGTGGAGCCGGGCTGGTTGGTCGGGTAGCCGGGCCACCAGCGTTGCTGGCGGATGGGCACGTATTCCCAATCGATCGGGGAGTTCTGGTCGTTGTTCCAGTTGTAGAACCACGAGGAATCGAGGGTGGCGGCGGAGACGTCGCAGGAGCCTTTTTTGGAAACCCAGCGCCAGGGGAGCACGCGCACGAAGCGGATGGCGTTGTCGAGTTCGGCGGGGAGCCGGCCGATCTCGAGGTCTCCGTCCTGGGCGACGTAGACGCGGCTCGGGCCGGTGCCGTTGGCCTGGGTCGAGAACGTGGCCATGTAGCCGCGCTTGAGCTTGAAGGAGCTGATGGCGCGGTTGAGCGAGCCGAGGGTGGCGGCGCTGTTGTAGTAGGTGTATTGGCTATACGAGGCCGAGGCGCCGGTGAAGTCGGGGCCGCTGAAGGCCTGGAGCGGCTGGAAGGCGGGCGCGTGGGGGATGACGACGGCGCCGAGTTCATATTGAACGACGCGGACGTTGGAGCCCGACACGGCGGCGGCGCCGTTGACGCGGAGCTGCGAGAGATAGGTGGAAACGACGACGGAGGGTTTGACCGCGGTGAAAAGGACCCAGGAGTCGGGGGAGGTGAGATTGACCGTGGAGCCCGAGAGGGGAGCGGCGGCGGTGAGGCGAAGCTCGGATTTGCCGCTCAGGGTGACCGTCGCGCCCGAAAGCGAGGTGTAGGTTTGCACGCCTTCGGAGATGGTCTGCGCCTGCGCGATGCGCGAGAGGGCCGCGAACGCCAGAAGAGACAGGCCGAGGACAAGGAAACGGGGGATGGAACGGGGCGAACTCATGCGGGGAAAGTAATATAAGAGATTAAATGGCGTTTGGCGCGCGAAGGCGTTGCGCAGCGTAAATTTGCGGAGAGTGTTTTGCTGATTTCCAAGCTCCGCCGCTTATCGGGCTATGGCGACTTGAAGCCGAAGAAAGTGCCGGGGGCGTTCCGCGTCGAGCGGCACGTGGAATTTGACCCAGCCGTCGGCCGACGGGTCGGCGAGGGCGACGAGAGGCGAACTGAAATCGGCGTCGTCCCGGTTGCTCCAAAGCGGATTCCAGTGAACGAGATCGTCGCTTTCCCAAACGCTGTAGCCGGCGTCGAGGGCCCGGGCGGACCGAAGGAAGCTGAACTCGGCCAGACCGGGAGCCCCGCGGACGAGCGTGGCGAGGGCGGGGGGCGCGACCGAGGACGAGCCGAGGGACGCGTATTCGAGCGCGTTGGGCACGCCGTTCAAGTCGGGATCGGCGGCGGGATCGTCCGAGCCGGCGGGAAACCGGGAGGCGGACCAGGCGTTGTAACTGACGAACGGATACGCACGGGACGCGGTGGAATCGATCTCGATGAAACAGATCTTGTTGCGGTAGGAGCCGGGGCCGTTGGTCAGCGAGAGGCGGCCGTCGGTGACGAGCACGCGGGCGCGTTGGTCGATGAAGCGGCGGCCGGAGCCCTGGGCGTTGCCCTGGGTGACGGTGACCCCCTCGGCCAGGACGTGGTAATAGCTGTCGGTGTAGTCGGGGTCGCCGCAGACGAGGCGCACGTCGTAGGCGCCGTCGGGAACGGCGATCTCCCACGTGTGCGTCTCGGTGGGCGGGTTGTTATACTGCATCTGGTTGAGCGTGTCGTAACGCTCGTCGGGGGAGTTGGCGCTGTTGCGATCACGCGTGAGCCCGGTGTTGGCGCCCCCGATCCAGCCGTAGCTGAGGCCGTTGCCGCGGTCGCCGTAGGCGGCGCCGGTGTCGGCGAGATAGCCCGGGTAGCCGGCGGACGTGGCGGTCTGGAAGTTGATCTTCGCCGAGAAAGGCGTGGCGAACTCGGTGGAGGCTGCGTTGCCCGCGGCTGAGGCGGGCGCGCTGATCCACGCGAAGGTGTCGAGGTCGGCGGCCGATTTCACGGACGCGGGCAGGGTGGCGCGGGCGAGGAGCTGGCGTTCGGGCTGGCCGGCGGGCTTCACCCAGAGGTCGAAGCGGCGCTCCATGAAGTCGACGAGCAGGCGGATGCGGTGGGGGGCGCCGGCCGAGTAGGCGAGGTCGACGAGCGCGGCGCCGGAGAGCGGGGCGACGCGAGCGTCGGAGCCGAAGCTGAGCCCGATGGCCAGGGAACCGGCGTCGGAGACGCCCTCGCCGGAGAAGCCGGCCAGCATCTCGCCCGAGGGGGCGGCGGGCGGGGTGAACTCCACGGTGGTTTCGAAACGTCGGCCGGAAACGGGCAGGGCGAGGTGGTTCCAGAAGCCGGCAAAGGCGCCGAGCTTGACCGGCGTGTGCGGCGCGAGGGCGATCTCGCGGCCCGCGTGGCGGAAGGTGACGAAACGGTCGGCCTCGACGGCCGAGACGGCGCCGCCGTCGAGCTGAAGAACAAAGGCGCAGCTTTGGCCGAATGTGACGTCGTCGGAGCCGTCGCCGTCGAGATCGACGCCGGTGCCCACGCCGCCCGCGGACGTGCGGCCGACGTAGGTGTCGGCGCGGACGCGACCGAGCACCGAGGTGAAATCGGCGCCGTCTCGGACGAAGCTCGCGCGCACTGCCTCGGCGGTGGGATCGGAGGCTTTGCGGGGATAGACGAAGGTCGAGACGGTCGCGCTCGCGTTGGTGACGCGCAGCGGGCGCTGGTCGCCGTAGGCCGAGCGTCGCGGGGCGGCGGCGGCGTTGATCGCGGCGGAGTTGTCGAGGGCGACGAAGGTTTGCTGGTCCGGCTCGGGCCGGGAGGCGTCGGCGGGGAAGACGCGCAGCTCGTCGATGGCGAGACCGGCGCCGTCCGCGCTTTCGAGGCGGACGGTGTTGGCGGAGCCGGCGAGGAGCGAGACGGGCACGTGGACCTGGTGCCAATACATCGGGAAGGCGAGCACGCCGCCGCCGTAGGTGTTGGCGTTGCCGGTGTGAACGAAGCGAAGCGAACGGGCCTCGCCGTTGACGCGGAGCGTCAGCGTGCGCGAGGCGGCGGCGGCCTGCGGCAGCGTGTAGCGGAAGCCGATGGCGGCGGAGCCGCCGTCGCCGCCGGGCACGCCGCTCCATTCGATGGCGCCGGAGGCGGCGGGGAGGGCGACGTAGCCGGAGCCGCCGAAGCCGGGGTTGGACGCGGCGGCCGCGGCGCCGCCGGAGAGCGTCGCGGACTCGGCCTCGAAGACGAGGCGGGTTGCGGACTGTTTCGGGTAGGCGGTGGAGGCGATGTGCGAGCCGACGCGGGCGTCGAGGACGTGTTTTCCGTCGAACTCCATGAGCGGCCAGACGACGCCGAAATCCTCGGCGCCGGCGGTCCGCACGGCGTCGACGAGGACGCCGTCGGGCGTGATCACGAGATTGAGCGCAAAGCCCGGGCCGGTCTGGCCGGGCTTGGGCGTGAGCGCGAGGGTGCCGCGCACGAGGAGCGGGTGGACGAAGCTCGGGGTGAAGACGCCGCCGTAGCGGTCGGGCAGCTCGGAGAGCGTTTTCCAGACGCCGTTTTCGAGAAAGGTCGGCGCGAAGCTGATCGCCTGGCTCCAATCGGCGGCGGTCCAGCCGTCGGCGGGGCCGAGACGGGATTCCCAATCGGGGCGGCTGAAACGCACGATGCCGAGGGTGAAGCTGTTGACGCCCGCCTGACGATCGTTGGCGGACTGGCTGGAGCCGCGGGTGCAGAGCTGCACCTGCATGCCGCCGGCGTTGGCGAACGAGGTGGCGAACTGCGAATCGAGGTTGAAGGCGAAGCCGCCGATCTCGGCGGGCGCGGGCTGCTCGGGAATCGAGGTGAGGCGGGTGGCGAAGGCCTCGGCGCTGTGAATCTCGGTGTAGCCGTTGTAGTTGGTGAGCGCGCTCCAGTCGTAGTAGACGTTTTTGTGGGAGGGCGGGAGGAGGCTCTTGGTGACTGAAAACCAGCCCTGCTCCTGCTGGAAGCGCCAGGCGCTTTGGAAGGCGAGGCGGGCGGCGCGGCGGAACTGGCCGGCGAGACGTTTGTCGCCCGCGGCCCAAGCGAGCTCGGCCATCTGCTCGTAGGTGTTGCCGTAGACGACGTCGTTCCAGATGTGGTTGCCGGTGCGCCCGGAGGCGGGGGCGTCGCCGTTGCCCGACATGGTGAGGAGGGAGGAGCGCGCGGCGTGGCCGATCGTATCGAAGATGTCGTTACGCGAGGGGCCGTCGTAGCCGTGGACGATCAGGTCGAGCAGGTTGCCGGTGGCGCCGCCGTGGTAGGCGAAATTCTGCCGGCTGTTTGTATCATCGTCGTGATACATCAGATAATGCGGCTCGAGGAGGAACTGGTCGCGGTCGCGAGCGTAGCGGGCGCGCTGCTCGTTGTTCCAATACCACTCGATGAAGCTCACGCCCTGAAAGCTTCCGGACCCGGTGCCGGCGGCGCGGGGCACGAGGCCGTCTTGCACCCGCAGCCACTCGCCTTTCATGGCATAGGTGCGCCAGTTCTGGCCGACGCCGTTGTTCATGTAGGAGACGCGCGAGGTGGACAGGCGCGATTCCCAACGGGCGATGCGGGCGGCGGTGAGGATGGCGGGGTGCCGCGGCGCGATCTGTTTGAAGAGGCGCAGGGCCTTCATCATGGGGGCGCCGAAGAACTCCCCGTGGTTGTCGTTGGCCTTGGCGGAGCCGTCGAGCCCGGCGATGTCGGCGGTGGAGTGGTCGAGGGCGCGGGCGCCGGACTCGAGCAGGGAGATGGCGCGGCCCTCGGAGACGGCGGTGGCGACGGCGAAAGAGAAATAGGGCGTGGCGTATTGGTGCTCGCGAAGGTTGAAGGGATCGATGATCGCGCCGTTTTGCACGTCGCCGCCGTCCTGCACGTCGCCCGGGTCGGAGGTGTTCCAATACTGGAGCGGGGCGAGGGCGGTGATGATGGCCTCGACCTTGTCGAGCGGATCGGTGCGCGGGGTGTCGAGGGGCGTCCACGGGCGGGCGGCGAGGTGCCACTTGAGCTCGGGCAAGGAGGAGGGTTGCCCGCTGGAGGTCTGGGCGGTGGCGAGGGGGGCGAAGAGGCCGAGGAGCCCGGCGCCGAGGGCGAGGCGGAAGACGGCGAGAAGCGCGGGGGACGTGGACATGGGCGGCGGGGCGGCGGGCTGGGGCGGGGATGGGGAGCGGACGACGCGAGGCGGTCGGGCCGAACCGCCGAAGAAAATCGATTCAACCGCCGAGGGTAAACGAAGCTCGATGCGTTGGTGGTTTAGCGTCCATCCCAACGCGGCGGGCAGCGGGTGATCGGGACGGGAGGCGAGAGGCGCCGTCGGCTTAAAGCGGCTCGCAGGCGAGGATCGGATCGAATTCCACGGCGACGCCGAAGTGATCGGAGAGGCGGTTGTCGGGCTTTGGCGCGTTAGGCCAATGGCGTCGGCTTGCTCGGCCTTGGCCATGAGCTCGGCAGTTTTGTCCCGACGGCGACATGGGCGCAGCCGGTGGCGGGTGTCCGCAGGTTATGCACCGAGCTTGAGCAGCGCCCGCCGGCTTTCGCCGAGGCAGCGCTCCGCCAGGTCGCGAAGCTTCGCGTCGGCCTCGCGTTGCTTTTCGTCGATGTCGGCGGAGAACTCGATCATGGGGTTCTTCGCGTTGCGGCCGGCGGCGGCGCGCATCGCCGTTTCTTCGGCGACGTTGCAATCATGCAGGCCGAAGTGCGCGCGCAACAACGTTGGCAACGACTCGCGGAGGCGTGCGTAGTCCAAGACGAGGCCTCGATGTCCCGGGCGCGCCAAGACGCGCACGGCCGCCGCCGCGCTTGCTCCGAGAACGCGCGCCGCGTAGGCGTCAAAATCCAGCGAGGGAAGCTCGTCCGCCGTGATGCCGAACAGCGCCGGGTTCATCATGCCGGGAAGAAATTGATAGCCCCGTTGGCGGCGCTGGGAGACGAGGATTTCGACCGGATCGCGATGAAGGTATATCCACGGCGTCCCGGGGAACGCCTCCTGGATGATATCGAGGTGCAAGGTGTGCCAGGCGTCCCATTTGATGAAGAGGTGACGCTCCTCGGGGAATCGGCGCCGGGCATATGCGTTGATGAGCGCGCGAAGGCGGGCGACCCGCCGGGGCCGGGGCAAGCCCAGCCTGGCGTCGTGGGCGAGGAGCTGGTCGATGGGCGGCGCTTCCGAGAGCACGCGGTGGCGCGGCGAGGCGGCGAGCACCTGCGCGAGCAACGTCGATCCGCACCGGGAGAGATGGAACACGAACCCCGCGGGTCTCAGCTCGGGCGGCTCGTCCCGGTTCCGTTCCTCAAGCGTATCCATGCTGCAACGACGTCGAAAGAGCAGGGCGGCGGGGCTGCGAAGCGCGGCGCCCGCGCTTTGCTCGAAAAAGGGATCGGAAAGGCGGAGATCGCGGAAGTTCGCCCAGTCCAGAACCGGCGACTCCTGATCGACGCCGAGATGCACGGGCAACCAGTGGGCGGGCGGCGGCGAATTCTCGGCGAACGCAGGCATGCCGCCCGACGGGAGCGGCAGAGCGAGGTGACGGCACAGCCAGGCATGGCGGGTTTGAGCGATGGCCGAGGCGACGTCCGCCGCCGCAAGCGAGATGCCGTGTTCGCAGGCAATGTCGACGCAGGCCCGCGCAAAGGCGCGTCCGTCGGTTTCCGATTCCAATCGCTCGCCGACGGCCGGTCTGGCGCACGCCCATTCGCGGAAACGGTCCCAGTCTGAAAGCGTGGAGTGAGGGGCGGCGGTAATCATGCGGTATCGGTGGGCGAGAGGCTGAACGAAAAGACTTACAGGCGGAGGAATATGCCGGCCCGCCGTCCCTCTTTCCGATGATTTTCCGACGAGATCGTCTTGGCGGGGCCTGGGCACGGCTCGTGGCGCGGTGCTAGCCGTTCAGAAAGAGCCGCGCGAAGTTGTGTTCGATCTGTTCGGCGAGGGCGGACGTCTCGGTTCCGCGAAGCGTCGCGAGTCCGACATAGGCGGTCTCGATGTTGCCGGGATGGTTGACGGGACGACCGTCCTTCGTCGGCGGAAGTTTGTGCGTGCGCCAGGGCTGCGGTGGAATCATCGCGGGCGCGTCGGTTTCGCAAAGGAGGCGGTGGGCGGGGATCCGTTTGAACGCCTCTCGTTGGCGCTCTTTTCGTGGGTCGAGAAAACTCGGGTTGAACGAGAAATACGCGCCCAGATCCGCAAGCTCCCGGACGAGCTCGACCGGCCCGCCGTAGGCGTGGAGCAGAAATCCGCGCGATGGCAGCGGGTGTGATCTGAGCAGCGGCAGGAGATCGTCGTAGGCTCGAAGGAAATGGATGGTCACGGCGCGGTCGCGTGCGGCGGCGAGGGCGAGCTGCGGCAGAAACGACTCGATTTGTTCCTCGATGGAGGCGCGTCGCAGTCCGCGGAGTCGCGGTTCCGTCGGGCGCGCATCGCCAAGAATCCAGCGGTCCAACCCGATTTCCCCGACCGAAGCGTTCGGGTGGGCCGCGAGCAGCGCGTCGAGCGCCTGCAGCCAACCCGCAGGCGGCCCCGCGCCGACTTCCCAAGGGTGGAGTCCAAAGGCGGGAAGCACGAAGCGCAGCCGCGCCGCCAGCTCCTCGACCCTCGGCCAGTCGGCCGGCCGGGTGCCATTCACCACCATCCGGCCCGGGCCGCCGGCCCCTTCCCACGTGTCCGCGATTTTGGCCAGGTGCGGGACAAGCGTTTGGTCCTGCAGGTGGTTGTGAGCGTCGTGTAACATTTACAGAGCCTAGTCTTGCAAGCTCGGCTGAAAAGCCGCGCCCATTCTTACTGAGGAAAAAAGAACACCGCGCATGCTTGAAAATTCTTTTACACACCCCGAGCGCTCGTCGAAGGTCGGAAAGATGAAGCCGTCCATCGTTTGGCTGGTGCGCCTCGGCATCGATCAGGAGCTCTTCACGCTCAAGACGGCCTTGGCCGTGCGCTTCAAGCTCGGGGAGGACGTCGATCTTCTCGATTTTGCCCAGGAACTCGTCGACGCACGCCACGTGCCCGAGGAGAAGATCGACATTCTTGAGCGGATCGCAGGCCTTGCGCAGGCCAAGTCCAACGCGGGCCCCCCCGCCGACGATCCCTTCGCCGAGGCCAAAGGCACCAATCCGCCTATTCCTCGCCCGACGGAACCGAACAAGCCCGCGTTGACCCTGCATCGCGCGGGTCCGTCCGCGCCCGCCGCTCCGCCTCCTCCGCAGACGCCGTCGCCGGCCGCCCCGGATGTCGGCGCCGCCGCCGCGCATGCGCAGTTTGCGACGATCCCGACGAACGTGCCGCTGACCATCCCTCCTTTCGCGCCGCTGCCGGAGCCCGCGGCGGAAACCAGGCGCGCGCCCGCGACCGCGTTGGACGGTTTTCCGTTTGGGGATCTCAAGCGGATGGATGACGCGGCGCTCGCGAAGATGTTCCGCGATTTGCTGCGGACCTGCGCGCTCGAGGGCGTGAGCGATCTGCATCTTTCGGCCGGTTCACCCCCGTTTATTCGTCGCCAGCGGGTCCTGCGTCCGATCAGCGCGCATTCTCTCACCGCGGAGGAATCCTTGCGGCTTAACACCGCGTTGCTCGCTCCGCATCAGCGCTCGCTATACCTCGAACGCAAGGACCTCGACTACGCCTTGGCGCTCGATGCCAGCAACCGCTACCGCGTGAACCTCATGTTTCACAAGGGGGGCGCCGCCGGCGCCTATCGCATGGTGGCCGCGAAGATTCCCAAACTAGGCGAACTCGGCCTGCGCAATCTCGACGCGATCCTCAAGCTCCTCACCTATCACAACGGCCTGATCCTTGTCACCGGCCCGGTTGGCGCGGGCAAGACCACCACGCTCGCGGCCCTCGTCGCCGAGATCAACGCCCAGCGCCAGGATCACGTCATCACCGTCGAGGACCCCATCGAGATCGTGCAAATCGCGCAGGGGTGCAACATCACGCAGCGCGAGGTCGGCCCGCACACCCGGTCCTTCGCGGCCGCCCTCAAAGGCGCCCTCCGCGAGGATCCGGACGTGATCGTGATCGGCGAACTGCGCGACCTTGAGACGATCGAGATGGCGATCAGCGCCTCGGAGACCGGCCACCTTGTGATCGGAACCATGCACACGAGCGACGCCTCCACGACCCTCAATCGCCTGCTCGACGTCTTTCCGCCGTCCCAGCAGTCGCAGATCCGCGCGAGCGTGGCCGAGAGCCTGCGCGGCATAGTCTGCCAGCGCCTTCTTCCCGGCGTCGACGGCGGCCTCGTGCTCGCGTGCGAGATCCTCGTCGGAAACCCCGCGGTGTCCTCGCTCATTCGCGACGGCAAGATGCAGGGCTTGCGCAACATCCTCGAAACCGGACAGCGCGAAGGCATGTGCCTCATGGAGGCGAACGTCTTCAAGCTCTACGAGGAGGGTCGCATCTCCGCCGAGACCGCCCGCGCCAACATCAGCAACCGCGTCCTCAAGGCCCGCGTGGTCTAGCGCCTCGTTCCTCCGCCGCCTCGGTTCCCCGCTCATCGCCCTCATCTCCCGCTTACCAGAATGCCCGCCATCGATTCATTGCTGCGCCTCATGCTCGAACGAGGCGGCTCCGATCTCCATCTCACCGTGGGCCAGCCTCCCCGCGCCCGCATCTCCGGCGGGTTGACCGACATCCGGCCCGATCCCGTCGGCGCGGCGCAGATGGAGGCCTTCCTGCAGGAAATCTGTCCGCCGCAGCGCTGGGCCGATTTCCTCGACCGCAAGGACCTCGACCTTGCGCACGAGATCCCCGGTCTCGCCCGCTTCCGCGGAAACTACCTCTACAACCACTGGGGCCAGGCGGCCGTGTTTCGCCAGATCCCCTCGAAGATCCTCTCGTTCGACGATCTCAAGCTGCCCGAGACGCTCAAGAAGCTTTGCCATCTGAACGAGGGGCTCGTGCTCGTCACCGGCCCGACCGGCAGCGGCAAGTCCACCACGCTCGCGGCCATGATCGACTACATCAACACGAACCTGGCCCGGCACATCATCACGATCGAGGACCCGATCGAGTTCGTGCATCAGAACAAGAAGTCGACGATCGTCCACCGCGAGGTCGGCGAGCATACCCGCACCTTCGCGGACGCGCTGAAGGGCGCCATGCGCCACGATCCCGACATCGTTCTCCTCGGCGAGATGCGAGAGCTCGAGACGATCAAGCTGGCCCTCGGCTGCGCCTCGATGGGCATGCTCGTTTTCGGCACGCTGCACACCAACAACGCGCCCAAAACCGTCGATCGCATCATCAACACCTTTCCCGCGGACGAGCAAAACCAGGTGCGCGTGATGCTGTCCGGGTGCCTTGCGGGCGTCGTCTCCCAGCTCCTCTGCAAAAAAATCCCCAAGGGCCGCGTGGCGGTGCATGAGATCCTGCTCCAGCACGAAGCGCTTCCCAACACGATCCGCAGCGGCCAGATCGCGAACATCCGCGCCATCATCGAGAACGGTCGCAACGACGGCATGACGACCATGGACCAAAGCCTCCTCGCCCGCGTGAAGGACGGCAGCGTCGCCGCCGGCGAGGCCTACATGAAGGCGGCCGACAAGTCGCTCTTCGCCGGTTTGCTCAAGCCCGGGGAGCTCGAGGGCGGCGGGCACTGAGGGGTGGGGCGGGCCCGAGCGGTCCCGCCCTGCCTGCCTTCACCAACCGAACTGCCGTTTGATCCGCAGCGGTTCGTAGAGGCCGGGCGAAATTTCGGTGATGAAGCGGCTCGGGACGAGCATCATGCCGCCCGGGCCGGCGCGCGACGCGATCTTGGGGTAGCAGAGGTAGAGCTCGTTTTTGGCGCGAGTCACCGCGACGTAGAACAGGCGGCGCTCCTCCTCCACGTCGCCGTCCTCGATCGATCGACGACCGGGGAACATGCCGTCGGCGAGGCCGATCACGAACACGGCGTCGTATTCGAGGCCCTTCGACTGGTGGACGGTGGTGAGCTTGATCGCCTCCTGGTCGGGCGCGACGGATTTGTCGGTCGTCTCGCCGTTGAGGAGCACGATTTGCGCGAGCAGCTCCTGCATCTCGTCGAAGCGCGACGCGAAGCCGGTGAGCGCCTTCAACTCCTCGTAACGCTCGGTGTAGTCGGCGAAGGCGCCTTTGAGGTAGTCGCCATACCAGCCGTCGATCGCGAGCTCGATGACGCGCGCGGGCTTCTCGTCGCGCATCGCGTGCGCCACTTCGCGGAGCGAGGCGCAAAACTGCGGCCAGTCGTCCTTCGCGGCGGGCGGGACCTTGGCCTTCACGTCGTCGCTCGCGAGGGCGTCGACGAAGTCCTGCTGGAGAAACCGGGCGTGATCGAGCGCGGCGGAGTGGATCTTTTGGGCGCCCTTCTCGCCCACCTTGGGAAGCAGGCAGGCCAGGCGCGACCAGGCGAGCGTGTTGCTCGGGTTGTAGACGAAGTTGATGAGCGCGATCAGGTCCCGCACGTGCTGGCGTTCGAAGAACTTCACGCCGCTCGTGATGGAGTAGGGTATGCCGGCGCGGGAAAGCGCGAGCTGCGTTTCGAGCGCGACGAAGTGCGAGCGGTAGAGCACGGCGATCTCCGCCGGGGACACGCCGTCGTCCTCGATTAGGGAGCGCACGCGCTTCACGATGAACTCGGCTTGCTCGCGGTCGTCCATGGCCTGCACGACGTAGGGCTTCTGCGAGTTGGCCCGGTGCGCGATCAACTTTTTCTCGAAGTGGCGCCCGACGGGCTGGGCTTCCAGCACTCCGTTGGCGAAGGCGAGGATCTGCGGGGTGGAGCGGTAGTTGGTCTCGATGCGGTGGATGACGGTTCCCTCGTGCCGGTCGGGGAAGGTCATGATGTTTTCGAAGTTTGCGCCGCGCCACGAGTAGATGCACTGCGCGTCGTCGCCCACCGCCATGATGCGGTGGTGGGCGCCCATGCGGTCGACGATCTCGGATTGGAGCGTATTGGTATCCTGATACTCGTCGACGAGGAGGTGGCGGAAGCGGTTGGCGAAATACTCCGCGAGGTCGGGGCATTTCACGAGCAGATCGAGCCAGAGTTCGAGCAGGTCGTCGTAATCGAGGACGTTTTGCTCTTTTTTGGTCGCGGCGTAGGCGGCGGCGAAGGCCGGCAGGCGGTGCGCGATCTCGGTGTATTGCGGGAAGTGACGCTTCACCGTCTCGTCGAGCGCGAGGCGGGTGTTGCGCGCGAGCGAGATCACGCTGTGCAGCGGGCCGGGCTTGGGGTTGGTCTTGTCCTTGAAGAACAGCTTGTCGTCGGCCTCGACGGCGTTCTTGAGCAGCGTCTCCGACTCGTCGGCGTCGAGGATGGTGAAGTTCTTCTGAAGGCCGATCGCGTCGCCGTAGATGCGGAGGATGCGCGCGCCGATGGAATGGAAGGTGCCTCCCCAGAAGCGGCGCGGCTCCTGGCCGGTGAGCTGCTCGACGCGGGCGAGCATTTCCTTCGCGGCCTTGTTGGTGAAGGTGAGGAGCAGGATCTCGCCGGGCTTCACGCCCATGGAGAGAAGGTAGGCGACGCGGTAGGTGAGGGTGCGCGTCTTGCCGGAGCCCGCGCCGGCGAGGACGAGGAGCGGGCCGGGCTCGGCGGTCACCGCGTTGAACTGCTCGTCGTTCAGCTCCGCTCTGAAATCGATTTGCGGGGCCGGAATCTCGTCGAAGGGCGAGCTGTTTTCAAAAGGGGAATCCATGACGCTTTGGAGTTCCACGCTCGTGGCGGCGGCGGCGCAGGCAACGCGAAACGTGGCACGGGCGTCCCGCCCGTGATCCGACATGGACGGCCCCCCGTGCCACGTCGGTGACGGCCTGACAAAGACCTGACAACTTTCGGCTGAACAAGCGCCTCCGTTTCGAGTCAGTCTCCTTGCCACGTCATGAAACCCATCACCCTCGCTTCGTTGCTCGCCGCCTTGCCGCTCGCGCTGCCCGCCGGTCCGGCGCTCACGATCTACAACCAAAACTTCGCCGTCGTGCGGGAAACCCTGCCGCTCGATCTAAAAACCGGTGTCAACGCCGTGAATTTTTCGGGCGCCACGACGCAGGTCGAGCCCGACT
Source organism: uncultured Akkermansia sp. (assembly GCA_966251015.1). Classification (GTDB taxonomy): domain Bacteria; phylum Verrucomicrobiota; class Verrucomicrobiia; order Opitutales; family Opitutaceae; genus IMCC26134_A. Next base: position 22,851 of record CBINJQ010000004.1, read on the forward strand.
CCGTCGTCTTGCGCGACGCCGCGGGAAAGGTCGGCCTGCGCATTCTTGAGCAAAGCTACCGGGCCGACGCGGCTTCGCAGGGACTGCTCCTCTCGCTCAACGAGGGCAAGGAGCTGGACTTTCTCGTCACCGACCAAAACGCGAAGGAATACACCGTGAAAGGACGCGTGATCCGCAGCGGTTACAAGGCGGGCGGCGAGGCCGCCACGCCGATCATCGAGGTCGACGGGAAGCTGCGCTTCTCTTTGCCCGGCCAGCCGATTTTCCCGAGCCTCGGCGACGACGCGATTTTGCAGCCGACGCTTTCCTGGCAGGTCAACGCCGACCGCGCCGCGAAGCTCGAGGCCGAGCTCGGCTACATCACCGGGGGCATGAGCTGGCAGGCCGCCTACAATCTCGTCGCTCCGGAGAAGGGCGACCAGGTCGACATCGTCGGCTGGGTGACGGTGAACAACAACACCGGGAAACGCTTCGACGAGGCGACGATCAAGCTCATGGCGGGCGACGTGAACCGCGTGCAGCCGGAGATGGATTTTTCCGGGCCGCAAAAACGCAAGGGCATGGTCATGTCCGCCATGGCCGCGCCGGTCGCCGAGGTCACCGAGAAGGCCTTCGACGAGTTCCATCTCTACTCGCTCCCGCGGCCGGTGACGCTGCGCGACCAGGAGACGAAGCAGGTCGAGTTCCTCCGCGCCACCGGCGTGACCGCGCCGCAGCTCTACATTTTCGACCAGCAGAAATACGGCGCGAAGGTCGCGACCGTGCGCGAGTTCAAGAACATCAAGGAGAACGGCGGCCTCGGCCTGCCCCTGCCCAAGGGACGCGCCCGCTTTTACCGCCAGGATTCGGCGGACAATCGCTTGGAGTTCGTGGGAGAGAACAACCTCGATCACACCGCGAAAAACGAGACGGTGCGCCTCTACACCGGCGACGTTTTCGACATCGCGGTGGAGAAGAAGCAGACCGACACCTCGATGAGCAGCCGGAACGATTTTCGCGAGGAGGCCTTCGAGGTGAAGCTGCGCAATCGCAAGGCCGAGCCGGTCGAGGTGCGCGTGGTGGAGCATTTTTATTCGTGGCCCAACTGGAAGCTCACCCAGCAGTCCGACCCGCACGAAAAGACCGACGCCAGCAGCGCGGAGTTTCGCGTGAAGCTCCAGCCCGACGAGGAGAAGATCGTGACCTACCGCGTGCGTTACGAGTGGAAGTGACGCGAGGTCGGTCGCGCCCGGCGGACCGCAACCCCGTCTCGCCTTCGTGCGCGGGCGGGGTTTTCTTTTGAGCCGCATGAAAGTCCGCTGCTTCCAGCATGTGCCCTTCGAGGGCCTCGGCCTGATCGAATCGTGGCTGCGCGCGCGCGGTCATGAGATCTCCTTCACGCGCTGGTGGGCGGGCGATGTCGCGCCCGACGTGGACGACTACGACTGGCTGATCGTGATGGGCGGGCCGATGAACGTGTATCAACACCGCGACTACCCGTGGCTGGTGGCGGAGAAGGCCGCCCTTTGCTCGGCGTTTTCGGCGGGAAAACGCGTGCTCGGCGTGTGTCTCGGCGCGCAACTGATCGCGGACGCGCTGGGCGCGAAAGTCATGCAGAACGCCGAGCGCGAGATCGGCTGGTGGCCGGTGCGCGCCGTGCCGCCGGCCGAGGGCGCGGCGGGGGCCCGCTACGCGTTCCCCGCCTTCACTCATGTGCTTCATTGGCACGGCGACACCTTCTCCTTGCCGGCCGGCGCCACGCCGCTCGCGACCAGCGCGGCCTGCGCCAACCAGGCTTTCGCCTGGGGAGAGCGGGTGCTGGGATTGCAGTTTCATTTGGAGATGGATGCGGGCGCGGTGAGGGAAATCGCCGAGGGCTGCGCGGAGGAGCTGAATGGCGGCGGGGCTTGGGTGCAGCCGGCGGAGCTGCTTTTGCACGGCGCGCGCGAGCACGGGCCCGCCGCCGGAGCGCTGTTGCATCGGCTGCTCGGCGCGATGGAGTCGGCCTAGCTCTACTTTGGCATATGCGCCGGGACGCGCCCGCCCGCCCGCTCCGAGCTAGATCCCAAGAGCGTCACGTGGCTGGTATAATAGACACGGAGCCGAGCCGGAGCGCGGACGCGGAGGTCACGGAGACGAGGCGCCAAAAGAACCAAGGCTCCTCGTAATGGGTATCAGACGGCCCCGGCGTCGCTTTCGTCGATCGGCGCGGTCGCGTTTGAGCATTCGGGGTTCAGCGCGCGCAGACGTTTTTCGATGACCTCTCGCGCATCGTCGGACGCAACCATGTCGGGGGGGATCTCCTCGACGCGGAAATTCACGACGGAGAACGGGCGGGGAATGCCGAACCGGTCCCAGCTGCGCAAACGCCATGCGTTCTCGTAGACGATGCCGAGGACGATCACCCGCACTTTCGCGCGTCGGGCCACCACGACCGCGCCCGGCTTGCACACATAGATCGGTCCGCGCGGTCCGTCGGGTGTGATACCGGCGTCGTGTCCCGCGCGGAGAACCTCCACCAGCTCGCCGGCGGCTTCTCTTCCGCCTCGGGAGCTGGAGCCGCGCACCACGCGCACGCCCGCGCTTTCGAAAAAGGCGGACAGCCATGCGCCGTCCTTGCTCGCGCTCACGAGGCAATGCAACGGCCGTGTCGGCCGCAGCGCCCGCGACAGGCGCATGGCGGCGAAGAGACGGTTGTGCCAAAGGACAAAAAGGGTGGGTTGCTCGTCCTGGGTGATCAGCCGGCGGGTTTGCTCCGAGTAGCGAATACGGAGCGACGCGCACCACGCGCGCATGATCCAGCCGGCCAGCACGGCCAGCCACCGGCGCCATCCGGTCACCACATGCGCCGTCGGCGCGCCGCCTGCGGCGGGGCGATTTCCGGAAGGCGGGGTTGTTGGAGCGGGATCGGGCGAGGAGGACACGAGTTGGCGGAAGGGGAGGCAGGAGCGGACACGAAAAAGCGGCGGCAGGGAAGCCGGGGTTGCACGGCGCCGCGCGCGGCGCGCGCTCCGGAAGTTCGCGTCGTGCTCGAATTGGGCTCGCCGGGCCGACTGGCCGCGATTGGCTGGCGCGCGAATCCACCGATGCGCATCACCGGCCTCGCCCTCGTCCCGCCCCCGTCCGCCGCCGACCTGCCCCGCGTGACGCCCGAGCTTCTCGCTTCCGTGCTCGCGCGCTACTCGCGTAGCAACGAGGGCATCCACGCGATTCTCGCGAAAGTGGATCTCGCCGATCCGGACGCCTCGATCGATCGTATCCTTAAATTCGTCGACTACGGACATGCGTCCATCGGCGGGCTCACGGGCGGTCTGGCCGTCGCGCTCGACGACGTGTCGATGTGGCTTGCCTACAAGCTCTTCGAGATCGCGCAAATGGCGGACGGCCAGGAGTCTTCCACGCGATACATCACGCTGGCCCCCAGCGCGTTGCCCGAGCCCGAGGTTCTGGGGGTCCCGGCCGATCTCGCCCCTCGTTGGCGCGATGTGATGGGGCGGGCCTTCGCCGCCTATCAGGCCGAGTATGCGCGTCTCGACGCGCTCGGGGAAGCCGAGCCCCAGCGCGTTCGCGTGCCGGCGGGGGCCAAGCCCGCCGTGGTTTCCCGCATCCGCAAAAACTACGCCCTGGATCGCGCCCGCTATTTCATCCCGCTCGCGACGCGCACCAACGTCGCCCTTGTGCAGAGTTCGCGCATGTGGGCGCAGACGGTGAAGCAGCTTGCTTCGCTGCCGCACCCCGAGGCGCGCGCCGCCGCCGACCTCATTCGCGCGGAGTTGCTCAAAATCTCCCCGCGCCTCATGCGGCACAGCCTTGCGGAAAAAAGCTTCGAGTCGCAGGCGGCCGCCGAGCTCGCCACCTCTTGTCGGCTGGGTCTCGCGCGACTGTCGACCGCGCATCTCCCGGACGAGACGTGGGTGCATGTCGACCGCGCCACGCCGCCCTTTCTCCCCGAAGATCAAAGCGTCGCCGACGCGCTGTCCGCCCGCTCCAACCGCTACGGCCAGCAGGGCACGGGCACCCGTCGCATGCGGGTGAGCTTCGCTTGGAACAACCTCGCCCTCGCCGAGCTCCGCGATCTCAACCGCCACCGCACGGGACATCGTTACACGCCGCTCATCCAGGCGGGCTTTTATTTGCCGCCGGAAATCTCCCACGCGGCGCATGCGGCCCTGCTTCAGGATCAGGCGGCGCTCACCCGTGAGCTGCTTGCCCGCGGGTCGCCGGCCTATGTCTACACGCTCCTGCTTGGCGCGCAGACCCCCTTCGAGCACTCCACGCACGCGGACAAGTTTATCTACGAGGCGGAACTGCGCACCGGCATGGGCGCGCATTATCGTTATGCGGAGCACTTGTCCTCGGCGCTCGCCGGCTTTTTCCAGCAAGTGCCGGAGGCGCGGGATTGGGTGGTCGAGGGCACGGCCGAGCCGGAATAACCTTGCCGCCCACCCTTTGGGCAAATGCCATTGCCTGACATGAAACCGGTCGTCGGCCTTACCCTCGCCGCGCTCGCCGCCGCCGTATCCGCGTTCGCGGCGCCCGGCCGCCTGGATACGAGCAAACGCGCCTCGCAAGTTTCGACGGAAGAGAAAGCGGTCCTGCGCGAGAACAAGCCGATCGAGCGCAACGAGGTGCTCATGGACAGTCGTTTTTCCACCGAAGTTCGCGAGAAAAAGCAGGCGCTCGTCGGTGAGCGTCGCAGCGCCATCGCGATCAAGGAAAACCGCGACAAGAAATTCTTCCGCGTGCCCGAGCGCAAAGAAGCGGAGCAGATCGAGCGCAAAGACAGCCTTTGGTCGGGCACACAATCGCGCTACTCGACGTCCGAGGACACCTACAACTCCAAGGTGGCGCTGCGCTTCCAGGACAAGATCGACGACGCCCGTCCGTTCGTGGACTCGAAGCCGTCGATCTCGAAACCCACCACCTTCGAGCGCATAAACCGCTTTGCGTTTCGTCGGAACAACTCGGTCACCGTCACCGCCGCCGGTTCAGAAAGCGCGCCGCGCGACGTTTCCGGAGAGTCTTCGACCAATCCGGACGCCAAGCCGGCCGCGAACCAATCCTCCGCCCCGACCTCGGATTCCGCGCCGGCGCCGGCGCCCGCTCGTTGAATGAGCGGACGCCTCGACCTTTCCCGCTTTCCGCTTCGCTCGCTTCCCGCCGATCAACACCCCGAACTTCGCGTGAAACCCTTTCGAGTCCTGCAGTTCAATATGCAGTTCGGCCAAGTGTGGGATGACCGCGACCCCGACCACGCGCCGGTCCGGCTGGAGGACACCATCGCTGAGATCCGTCGTCACGACGCCGATATCATCCAGCTTCAGGAAGTGGAGCAGGCGCGGTCGGGAGGCGGCCAGTCGCAGCCGCCTCCCAACTATCAGCGTATCCTCGCCGCCTTGCCCGGGTATCACGGTTATTTCGGGTATCCCCCGGCCGACCCGCGCGAGCTGCCTTTTGGCATCGGCCTCGCCATCCTGTCGCGCACGCCGCTCCGCGACACCTTCGTCGAGGTGATTCCTTCTCCGGCGATCGAGTTCGATTTCTTCGGAGAGAAAAAAACGCCGACGGACCGTGCGATGATCGGCGCGACGACGGAGATCGCCGGGCGTCCGCTTCGCCTTCTGAACACGCACCTGCTCGCGTTCTTCATGCTCAAGAGCAACAGCCGCGCGCATCCCGAACAGCGCCGCCAGGTCGCGGCCAGGTTGCGCGCCGCGAAAACCGACGGAGCGGCTCTCGTTCTTAGCGGCGATTTCAACGTGCGCGATCACGTCGGGTTGGTCGCGGAATACGCCGCCGAGGGTTTCTCCTCGGTGCAGACGTCGACCGTCACCTGGCGTCGGCAGCCTTACGTGCTGGATCACGTTTTCCACAACTCCCCGCTGCGATGCGTCGGCCATCAGGTCGTGCCCACGATGGCGAGCGACCACCTGCCGCTCGTCGCGGACTTCGTCTGGGCCTGAGCCGCCGCGCTTCCGCGTTTCCGTCGCCCGCGACGGGACGCGCGTCGGCGTCCTCATCGGCGGGGGCGGCGTTCGCTCCATGGACCGGTCGCCCGCGAATTCATGCGCCGTTCATCTTCCGTTCATGTGACCGTGGTAGGTTTCGGTCGTCTCTTTAAAATATGAAACGCGTCCTGATCTGGGATCTGCCGGTGCGGGTGCTGCACCTTGTTTTCGCCGCCTCGACCACGACGGCCCTGGTCATCGGCCTCGGGTTGGAGCACGAGCATCCGTGGTTCGGGTATCACGCCTTGGCGGCGATGCTGGCCGCGGGCGCGTTGGTTTTGCGCGTCGTATGGGGTTTCGTCGGATCGCGCCACGCGCGTTTCTCCGCCTGGAGCATGCGCCCCTCCGCGCTGTGGTCTTTTGTGGCGGCGCAGGTCGGACTCGCGCCGCGAGACCGGCATGTTTCGCATAATCCTGCGGCGTCCTGGGTCATGCTCGGAATGCTCGCGGGAGTCGGGGCGCTCGTGTGGACGGGAATAGCCGGAGGAGAAGATCCGCACGAGGGCTTGGCGATCGCGTTGCTTGTGTTGATCGGCCTGCATCTCGGGGGGCTCGCATGGCACGGTTTTCGCCACCGCGAAAACATCGCGCTATCGATGGCGGACGGCCGCAAGGTGGCGCCTGAAGGCGAGGCCCTGCGCCACGCCTCGGGCAAGGCCGGGGCCGCGGTCGTGTTGGTTCTCGTCGTGTGGGCGGTGTTGCTCGCGCGCGGCTACGATCACGCCGCGGGCACCTTGAAGCTGCCGTTGCTCAAGCATCCGCTCGTGCTGACCGACGGCGCCGGCGAGGAGGGCGAAGACGACTAGGGCATTTGGAATATCACTATGCCCGTGTCTACATGGCTTGAGGTGGGCGGGCCCGTTTCGCGTTCACGGAGATAAAAATCGCCGCTCCGATGCGGCGCGCCCGGCGGTCTCGCCCTGCCTTTCCGGCCTGGTCCTTATTTTAAATGCCGCCGAGGCGCTTTCCGGCGGATTTTCGAAGACGCTTCAGCCGCGGGCTTCGCGACGAACGCGCTCCTTCTCGTCTTCGCGCTCCTCATCGAGGCGGGATTTTTCGCGCGCGAGTTGCGTCCGGACCTGTTCCGCCGAGTCGGCGTCGCCTTCGGTCAGCGCTTTTTCCAGCTGGCCCTTCAGGAACACCTCCCGCTCGGCCCATTTGCTTTTGTAGAGGGTGTCGATCTCCGCGAGCCGCGCTTTTTGCGAGGCGCTGAGAGGCTTCTCCTTGGGCTCGGACTTGGCGAGCCGCTCCATGGCGAGTTCGTAGGCGCTTTTCATGAAGAGCGAAGCAAAGCCCGGCGACGTCCGGGCTCAAGCACGTGCGCGCGCTCGCCGATCGTCGCCCGTCAGGGCAGGGGACGAAGCAATTCGTCGACCAAGGTCTTCACCACGGCGTCGACATCCGTCGAATTGGCGATGTGACGCAACCGGTAGGCCGAGGCGTAGGGACGCTTTTCGCCGGGATCGTGCAGGTCGATGCGGAGGTAGGTCATGTGTTCGCCGAAATCCCACGTCCAACGGTCTTCGTAGTGGAGCACCGCTTGCGCGCTCCCGGGTTGCATCGTGAGCGGACCGCTTTCCGCCACCAGGCCCCGGGCGCGAAGCGCGGCGGCGATGCGTTTGGCGAGCCGGTGGTTGTCGGCGAGGTTTTCGGCGACGAAGATCTCCGTCAACGCCGCGGGGTCGCGCCCCTGGGTGACGGTGCGCTCGACGTGGGTGCAGCCGGCGAAGAGCCAGGCGACGGTGATGGCGAGGAAGATGCGGAGGGAAAAACGGCTCACGTGGCGAGGGCGGTCTCGCACGCAAACGGCGCGGCCGTCCGCTGGCGAGTGGGATCCTGCGGGGGCTGTCCGGGGTTCCCGGAGAAACCTATCCCGTCACGGCGCGCGTGGCGCCACGGCGGGGGCGCAATGCGGGCAGGAGACGTCCGCAACGTAACGGGGATCGCGTTGCTCGGCGATGGTGAGAGGCGTCTGGCAGGCGAAGCAAAGGACGGACTCCGTCTCCTTGAGCTCGGGATCGACGCCGACGCGGCGGTCGAAGACGAAGCATTCGCCCTCGTAGTGCGCGCCGCCGCACAGCTCGAAATATTTGAGGATGCCGCCCTCGAGTTGGTAGACGTTCTCGAAGCCCTCGCGGACGAGCAGGGGAGCGGCTTTCTCGCAGCGGATGCCGCCGGTGCAGAACGTGACCACGGGCCGGCTCTTGAGTTCGGCGGGCAAGGCGCGCACGACGGCGGGGAAGTCGCGGAAGTTTTCGATGCGCGGCACGAGCGCGTTCCGAAAGGTGCCGAGCTTCACCTCGTAGTTGTTGCGGGTGTCGAGCAGCGTGACGGGACGGCCTTCGTCGAGCCATTGCTTGAGCGTGCGCGGGTCGAGTCGCGGGGCGGGAGCGCGTGCGGGATCGATGCCCTCGACGCCGAAGGCGATGATCTCTTTTTTCACCTTCACGAGCATGCGGTTGAACGGTTGCTCGTCGGAGAGGCTTTCCTTGGCGGTGAGGTCGCCGAGCCCCGGCAGGGAGCGCAACTCGGCAAGGAGTCCGTCGGTCGCCGCGCGAGGACCGGCGACGAAGAGATTGATTCCCTCGGTCGCGAGCAGGATGGTGCCCCGGAGACCGAGCTCGGCGCAGCGAGCGCGGAGCCGGTCGCGCAACGCGGTCAACTCCTCCGTCGGGAAGGGCGTGAAGCGGTAGGTCGAGAGATTGACGACGGAGGGCGCGGACATGGCGGCGGGCGAAGGCCGCCGACGAGGGCACGGCCCGACGCGCGTGGCAAGCCGCGGACGAACCGGCGGGCCTTCACCAAGTGCGGATCTTGACCACGAGTTCGACCAGCACGATGCCCAGATCGATGAAGAGCAGCGCCTGGCCCGCGCCCGGGATTGATCTAGCGGAGAGTTTGCCGAGCAGTTTGATGATGCCCCAGAAGCTCAGGTCGAGGATGTCGAGGAACATTTCCTTGAGGCATTCCCAGCCGACACCGTCGTGGAGGTAGAGGGCGAGGAGGACGTCGGCCAAATCTTTCACCCCGAGGTTGGGGCCTTTGTCCGCCAGCGTGAGCGCCCAATCGCGAAGACGCGGATTACGGGTAAGGATATCGACCAGGCGGTTCAGCCATTTGCCAAGGTTGATGTTGGCCTTGAGCTTCGCGCCCATGAGCGCGAGCAGGCCGAAAAGAAGCTCAAGGAGGAGTTCGGCGATTTTACCGAGCGTGACGGCGGCTCGTTGGAGACGGACGCCGGTCCCCGGCGCGGCTTGGGCGAGGATGAGCGGGCGGGCGGGGTCGAGCGTGGAAAGAAGATAACCGCCGCCTTCATGGGTGACGAAGGCGAGCCGTCGCATGACGCCATGGGCTGCTTGGGCCCGGCCCGCGAATTCGGCGGAGGCGGCGTCGAGCTCGGCTTGGAGGACGCCTTCGATGGCCTCGGGGGTGGCGCCGGGAACGCCGGTGCCCAAGCGGCGCGCGTGGAGACGATGGCGCGCCTTTTCCCTCCGGGCGGCACCGGCGCCCGCGCCGGCGTCGGCGGAACGGTTTCGCTCGATGGCGTCGGCGACCTTGTTCCAAAAAACGATATCACCGCGTTTGAGGCCGCGGGCGAGATCGACGCAGTCGGGATCGGGGGCGAACGCCACCGTTTCCGACCGGATATCCACGCCGCCTAGTTCGAGGCGGGCCCGGCGCAGCGCGGACACGGGCAGAAGAAGCGGGGTCATCGGCGGCGGGGCGTTCAGAGTTCGCAGAAGAGAAAATGGACAAACGCGAGACGGAAGCACCAGTTGCGACCGGCGCCCGCGGGATGGCGCTTGACGCATTCTTTCAGCCGCCGGCCGAGGTTTATTATCTTACGGTCGATGTCCTTGGTTATGTCGGCGGAGGGATTGATCCCGAACCAGACCGTGCCGGGGAGAAGGGTGGCGAGCGTGGCGAAGGCGCGCCTCTCGTAGGCCGGCTGACCGGCCGCCTGCGCGTGCTGAAGCGTGAGAACAAAGGCCTCGCCCAGTTCGCGCCGGCGGCGGCGGCGGGCCTCTGGAATGGCGGC
>CBINJQ010000005.1:0-30836 GCA_966251015.1 uncultured Akkermansia sp.
CCTACCTCTCGCGAGGCTCATGGACGCCGAGGCGCGATTTCGCCTCGGCGAGGGAAAGGCCGTCGATTCGAACAAGTTTTTGGCGCGAGGTGTCGCCGCGCTGGACGGCGACCGCGCGGCGCGGGAGCTTCAGTTGCTCCGCCAGGAACTCGCAAAGCGCGTCGTTGGCCCGGCCCTCCACCGGCGGGGCGTGGACCTTGATCTTAACCGCCTCGCCGAGCCAGCCGCAGATCTCGCTGCGGGGGGCGTTGGGAACCGCCTTGATCGGCAAAACGCAGGACGGAGGCGGGGTGTTTTTGGCGACGGCGGGTTTCACTGGGCGATGACGGAGACGCGGAGTCCTATCGACCGCCTCTCCCTGGCTCAACCACGAACGAGGCGAAGGGCCGCGACGAAACGCGCCCGGCGCCCGGGATCGCGATGGCGGGCCGCGCCGACGGCGAGTTCGGGGAAGGCGCGCGGCCGGTCACGATCTTTTTCGGCGGGCGGGCGCGAAGCGCGATTTCCTGCTTGGCCGGACGAGAAATATCGCGAGACGATATAAACATGTTTTTCGTTCGAGCATCTTCGACAGCCCCGGCGGACCGCCGCGGTTCCGCCCCGCCGCGCGCGTCCGCCGAGGCCGCCTCAGGCCGCTTGCGGGCGAACTTGGGCTGCGGACGGGAACACGCGTGAGCGCCCGCGTCGACGAGGAGGGCGCCGCCGCGGAGGAGCGCGCCCCGTCCTGGCGGATATGCGCGTTGGCCGTGCTGCTTTCGATCGCGGCTGCGGCGGCGGCGCGCGGGCTGCTTGGTCTCATCGCCGCGGTGGAGCGGCTGTTTGCGGAGGCTCGCGCGCACTCCTGGATCTGGACGCTGCTGGGGCCGGGCGTCGGAGGGCTGGGCGTCGGTTTGATCGCCCGCTACGGCACGCGGACGGTGGTCGGCCACGGCATCCCCGAGGTGATGCACCAGGTGCTCGCGCACCGCAGCCGCGTGTCGCCGAAGACCGCGTTTTTCAAGCCGCTCGCGTCCGCGCTCGCCATCGGCTCCGGAGGCCCCTTTGGCGCCGAGGGGCCCGTGATCTCGCTCGGCGGGGCCGTGGGGTCCTTGCTCGGGCAGGCCTTGCCCGCGACGGCGAGCGAGCGAAAAACCCTCCTCGCCGCGGGGGCGGCGGCGGGGATGACGGCGGTGTTCGGGACGCCTCTCGCGGCGACCTTGCTGGCGGTCGAGTTGCTGCTCTTCGAATTCAGGCCGCGCTCGGTGCTGCCCGTCGCGCTTGCGGCGGTGTTCGCGGAAGGACTGCGCTTCGCGTTCGGGCACGGCGAGCCGGAGTTCGCGATGGCCGCCATGGAGACGGCCGGGCCGGGTGTTTTGGTGGTTTGCTCGTTGGTCGGCCTGCTCGGGGGGATCTTGGCGGCGGGCGTTTCGCGTCTGGTGCACGCGCTCGAAAAAGTCTTCGAGCGCGCTCCGACGCCGTGGTTTTTGCGTCCGGCGCTGGGAGGGCTTTGCGTGGGGGCGATCGCCTGTTTCCTGCCCGTGGTGACGGGACCCGGCTACGCGCAGATCGACGCCTTGCTGGCGGGCGAGCTCGCGTTGGGCGCGGCGCTCGCGCTTGGCGCGGGCAAGCTCGCCGCGTGGACGCTGGCGCTTGGCAGCGGCACGTCCGGCGGCACGCTGGCGCCGATGCTGGTGATAGGCGGCGCGCTCGGCGCGGCGGCCGCCCGCTTGCTGGAGTCGGCCGGCGTTCCGTGGGCGCCCGCGCCGGGGCTGGCCGCGCTGGCCGGCATGGTGGCGTTTTTCGCCGGAGGCTCGCGCGCGTTGTTCGCGACGGTCGCGCTGGGCGTGGAGATGACGGGCGCGCCGGGGATGCTCGCGCCCCTGCTCGCGACGGCGGCGCCGGCGGCGTTGGCGGCGCACGCGATCACGAAAAACTCCTTGATGAGCGGTCCGGTGGAAAACGGCGGGGTGCGGGTGCCGCGCGGGCTGGCCGCGGACGACTTCGAGCACATCCTGGCGCGTGAAGCGATGTCGACCCCGGCGCCTCTTTTGGAAACCGGGCTCACGGTGAAGGAGCTGGCGCGAAACATCTCCGAGCCCGCGTCCGGGCATGCGCGACAATCGGCCTGGCTGATCGTGGACGGGGAGGGCGGGTTGTCGGGGATCCTGACGCGCCGCGACGTGCAAGCGGCGGCGGAGGCCGGGACCTTCGACAAAACGGTCCTCGAAGTCGGAACGACCCGGGTCGTGACCGCGTTTCCCGACGAGACGCTCCAGGTGGTGCTCGCCCGGATGCACGCGCGCGGAGTCGGGCGCGTGCCGGTCGTCAGCCGGGCGGACCCGCGACGGGTCGTGGGATACCTTGGCAGATCGGCGATCATAAGCGCGCTAAGCCGTCGCCGGGAGGCCGAAGGCCGCCGTGAACCGGGCTGGTGGCGCACAGGGGCCGACGCCTCCGCCGCCGAATGAGATTTCTCCAACCATGAAGAACCCGCCGCCCATGTCCGCCTTTTTCCTTTTCGCCGCGCAGACGGCGATCGCGCTGCTCGCGGGGATCGTATACTACGCGCTTTGAGGTGGGCGCCGCCGGCTCGTGGCGTCGGTTCCGTTATCAGGCGGACGCGTTGTGCCTGGTCGCGACGGGGCTCTACGCGTTCAACCGCTGGTGCATGAAGCCCTGGCTGGGGCCGGGTTTTTCGCACGACCACTTCAACGACCTGCTGCTGGTTCCGGCGGGCCTCCCGTGGGTGCTGTGGACGCACGCGCGCCTCGGTTGGCGGGAGGGCGATCCGCCGCCGACGGCGCGAGAGGTCGGCGCGCACGCCGCGCTGTGGAGCCTCGTTTGCGAGGGGATCGCGCCGCGCTTGATCCCGCACGGCACCGCGGACTGGCGCGACGCGGCCGCCTACGTGGCGGGAGGGTGTGTCGCGTGGTTCTGGTGGAACCGCCCGCGACCGCGTTGTCGTCGCGGTTCCCGACCGCGCCGAAGGCGGGGGGCGTCAGCGGCCCTTGCCGAATAGCATCACGTGGACCGTCTTCATGACGATGGCGGCGTCGAGGCGGAAGCTGTAGTGGCGGATGTAATACAGATCGTATTCCAGCTTGCGCAGGGTGTCGTCGAGGTTCGCGCCGTAGGGGTAGTTTACCTGGGCCCAGCCGGTGATGCCGGGGCGGACGAGGTGGCGGAAGTGGTAGCAGGGGATCTGCTTTTCGTAGTCCGCGACGAGGAGGTCCCATTCGGCGCGGGGGCCGATCATGCTCATGTCGCCCTTGAGCACGTTCCAGAGCTGGGGAAGTTCGTCGAGGCGGGAGGCCCGGAGGAAACGGCCGACCCGGGTGATGCGTTTGTCGCCCTTGGCGGTGTAGCGCGCTCCGGTCTGGGCGACGCGCATGGTGCGGAGCTTGTAGAGGGTGAAGGGCTGGCGATGACGGCCGACGCGGGTCTGCCGGAAGAACACCGGGCCGCCGTCGTCGAGGAGCACCGCGATGGCGGCGAGCGAGAGCAGGGGGGCGCTGAGGACCAGCACGATCAACGCGAGGGCGACGTCCGAAACGCGTTTCACCCGCTCGAAGAAGGGCTCGCGGGCCAGCGAGAAGCCCTCCTGGAACAGCCAGGTCTGGTTGATGCGGTAGAGCGGAATTTTGCGCCAGACGACCTCGTGGAAGAGCTCGAGGGTGTAGGTGGGGACGCCGGCGAAATGCAGCTGGACGAGACGCTGGGGCAGGCCGGGCGCGAGTTCGCGGGCGGATTCGCGGAGGATGATCGCCTCGGCGCGGAGTTGACCGGACTCGATCTCGTCGAGGATGGCGGACAGCGGGCGTTGTCCGTGCGCCGTGTCGGCGGGGCCGGCCACCGCGTGGACGATCTGGCGCGTGAAGCCGACGCGGCCGCACTCGGCGGCGAAGGCCTCGGAGCTGTCCGGGTCGCCGACGAACACGATCGCGTGGTGGCGCATGACCGCGGCGCGGCGCAAGGCGAGCAACCGACGGAGCCCGAGCCCGAGCGGGGCGATGAGGAGGAACGAGAAGGCCGCGACGATACGGCTTTGCTGGAGCGAGAAACCCTCGGTGAACACGACGTAGGTCACCAGGACGGTGCCGATGGCGGCCGAGAGCACGGCCAGGACGTGTTGGCTGGTGTAGTCGAGCGAGAGGAAATCGGTGCGCGACGAGTAGCCGTCGATCAGCGCGATCGCGAAGAGCACCAGCGCGGCCGGCACCAGCAGGGACCAGTCCAAAAAAGAATAGGGGGCGGGCAGGCCGCGAAGGACGGCCACCGCGTTGAATGCCAAAAACACGCTCGCGACGTCTCCCAAAAGAAGGGCGAGGGAAAAGCGGCGGCTGGGCTTCATTGGGCGAGGCTAAGCTGGATTATGCGACGTTGTAATAAAAGCGTAAACGCATCGTGGATAATGGGACTCGGCGCTTGCCGCGCAAGGTCGGCGATTACGGCTAAGAGTTTTAACGTTCTTGATCGGGCGTGCCGGCGGTCGACGAAAGGCCGGTCGCCCGCTTCGCGGTTGGAACCGGGCGCACCGCATTGATCCTCAGGATATTCGCTTTCATAAAACGCGTTCGGACCGGACGCGGAATCTTTCGGAAGTTGAGGGAAAAACTTGGTAAGGACTCCCGGGGAAACTCCGGTATCGTGATTTGTAAGCTATTGAAAATATGTTGTTAGTGATTCGTGATTTTCAGGATGCCCGGCGTTGAGCGATGTCGGGGCGGATTTTATTTATACATTTTCCCCTGATCCATCGGTGGTTAAAATTTCCTCGGAACTCGACCTAGACATGGCGAGGCGGGGACTCTGCAAGCTCCGCGTTCTTCCGTCGCAAGCTTTCGCGAACGCCGGGTCCCATGCTTTTAGAGAAACTCAAGTCCGACACCCGGTCGCATCATTCCCGTCTCGAACGACTCAACGGTTTGCCGGCCTCGCGCGAGGCCTACGAGACGCTGCTCGGGCTGTTTCTGGGCTTCATCGAGCCGTGGGAAAAGCTGCTCGCGGCGACGGTCGGGCCGGACGACGCTCTTCGCGCGGGACGCGGGAAAACCGCGTGGCTGCATTCCGATCTTCGCGAGTTGGGTTGGGACGCGACGCGAATCGCCGGCCTGCCCCGGTGCGAGGATCTGCCCGGCGGCTCGTCGCGTCTCGAATTGCTCGGCGCCTGTTATGTCATCGAAGGCTCGACTCTCGGCGGCCAACTGGTGGCGAGGCATCTGCGGGAGACGCTTGGCTTGGACACGGATGTCTGCGGACGGTATTTCCGCAGCTACGGCGCCGAGGTGGGAACTCGGTGGCAGGGATTCCGGGCCGAGCTGGCGCGGCATTCGTCGGAGGAAAACGATCCCGAGATCGTCGGGGCGGCCGCGAACGCCTTTGAGAAACTCGCGAAATGGATGGGCGACGCGCCGGGAGGACGCGGAGCGTGAGCGGGTCGACACCGGACAAGATCTCCTCGGATCTCGCCGCCTGCGATCAAGAGGCCATCCACCTTGCCGGAGCGATCCAGCCGCATGGCTTCCTGCTGGCCGCCGACGAGTCGAGCGGCCTGATCGTGGCGGCGAGCGACAACTTGCATGAGTTGATCGGGCGCGGCGCGCGGGATGTCCTCGGGCTCGGGTTCGAGGCGATTTTGGGCGCCGGATTTGCGCGCAGGCTGCGCGAGGCGGCGTCGGATCCCCAGTTCTCGCGACGCGCGACCTTCGTGGAGAAGTGGAGTCCGGGCTCCCAGGCCGCCGGCCGCGACTTCGTCATGCTCGGCCACCGGCACGCGGGCCATCTCGTCGTGGAGGGCGAACTTGTTCCCGACGACCACACCCTCCATCCGCTTTCGACGGTGCCGGAGATCGAGGATCTATTGAAGCAGGTCGAGCCGGTCGGCGGAGTCGACGAGCTGCTGCGGCTCGCGGCGCGCGAGACGCGAAGGCTGACCGGGTTTGATCGCGTGCTGGTGTATCGTTTCGATCCGGACTGGCATGGCCGCGTCGTCGCCGAGGACCGCAACGACGTGCTGCCGTCCTACCTCGACCTGCATTTTCCGGCTTCGGACATCCCGCGGCAGGCCCGTGATCTTTATCGGCTGAACCGGCTGCGCCTGATCGTCCGCGCGGACTACCGGCCGGTGCCCTTGGTCGGCGCCTCCGCGGCGGCGCTGGATCTGAGCTTGTCGACCTTGCGCAGCGTTTCGCCCGTGCATCGCGAATACATGCGCAACATGGGCACGGGCGCCTCGTTCTCGATCTCGTTGATCCGAGACGGCCGGCTGTGGGGGCTCGTGTCGTGCCACAATCGCGAGCCGAAGCCGGTGCCCTTCCCCGTGCGCACCACCTGCGCGTTGCTCGGCCAGGTCTTGTCCTTGCAGCTTTCCGTGCGCGAGCAGGCGGAGACGCTGGCCCACCGCATGCGCTTGCAGGCGATCCTGACGCCGATGGTCGCGGTGCTGGCCGCGCACGACCGGCTGGCGGACGGCGTCGAGGCGTGCCGGGACGATTTGCTGCGCCTCGTGGCGGCCGACGGCGTCGCGCTGGTCGATCAGGACGAAGTCGTGCGCCACGGCGCCGCGCCGGACCCGGAGCGGGTGCGCGAACTCGCCCGTTGGCTGGGGACGCGGGACGAGGAGCAGGTCGTGGCGGTCACCGCGCTCGGCGAGGATTTTCCCCCTGCGCGCGACCATGCGGCGGTGGCGAGCGGCTTGCTGGCGATCCCCGTTTCGCGGCTCCGACGCAGCTGGGTGCTGTGGTTCCGGCGCGAGGTGGTGGAGACGGTGACCTGGAGCGGCAATCCCGCGAAATCCGTCCGGCCCGACCCCTCGGGCGGGCCGGCGCGTCTGCACCCCCGCAAGAGCTTCGACCAGTGGCGCGAACTCGTGCGCGGTCGTTCGCGCCCGTGGCTCGGACCGGAGATCGACGTGGCGCGCGAGCTTCGTGCCACCGTCGTCGACATCGTGCTGCGCGCGGCGGAGCGGCTGGGCCAGCTCAACGAGGAGCTCGTGCGGACGAACCGGGAGCTGGAGAATTTTTCCTACACGGTGTCGCACGATCTGCGCGCGCCCTTCCGGCACATCCGCGGCTACGCCGAGCTGCTGAAGGCGGAGAAGTCCTCGCAGCTAGACGCCGAAGGCCGGCAGTTTCTGGACTACGTGCTCGAGGGCGCGGGCTACGCCGGACGCCTCGTCGACAACATCCTCGGGTTTTCGCGCATGGGAAAGGCGGTGCTGACGCTGACCGCCGTGGATCTCAACGAGATGGTCCGGGAGGCGATCCGCTGCCTGAAAGTCGACCCGGCGCGCCGCATCGAGTGGCGGACGGAGCCCTTGCCGACCGTGCAGGCCGACGCGTCGATGCTCTTCCGCGTGATGCAGAACCTGCTGGAGAACGCGGTGAAGTTCACCCGTCCGCGCGAGTCGGCGCGGATCGAGGTCTGGGCGGAGGACATTCCGTTCGAGCACGTCGTGCACGTGCGCGACAACGGCGTCGGCTTCGATCCCGCCTACGCGGGCAAGCTCTTCGGCATGTTTCAGCGCCTTCACGCCTGGGAGCAGTTCGAAGGCAGCGGCATCGGTCTCGCCAGCGTGCGACGCATCGTGGGGCGCCATGGCGGACGCGCCTGGGCCGTCGGCGCCGTCGACCAAGGCGCCACCTTTTCCTTCTCGCTCCCCAGAACTCCCGCACCGACCAACTCCCTTTATGCTTAAACCGATCCTGCTCGTGGAGGACAACCCTCGAGACCTCGACCTCGCCCTTCGCGCCCTCGCGCGCACCCGCCTCGCCAACGAGGTGGTTGTCGCGCGCGACGGCGAAGAGGCCTGGCACTATCTCACCCGTCAGGGCCGCCACGCCGATCGCCCCAAGGGCAATCCGGCCGTCGTGCTGCTCGATCTCAAGCTCCCGAAGATCGACGGCGTGGAGCTGCTCAACCTGATCCGCAAGGAGCCCGAGCTGGAGCAGCTGCCGGTGGTGATGCTCACGGCCTCGCGCGAGCAGACCGACGTGGCGCGAAGCTACGCGCTCGGCGTGAACGCCTACGTCGTGAAGCCGATCGAGTTCGTGGAGTTCCTGGAGGCGATCCGCGACCTCGGCGTCTTTTGGGCCGTGCTGAACGAGCCTCCCCCGGGCTCGGTGCGGATGAAGGTCTGAGCTTGCCTCGCCGGTCCCTCATGTCGCCCGCCCATGTCGAAGCCCCGCGCGCCGGCGTCGGCGTGGAGTCCGCGCCCGAGGGGCGTCGCGCGCGCGTCTGCGTGGTCGATTCCGACGCGGGTTTCGTCGCGTTCGCGCGCGGCGTGCTTTCCGCGCACTGCGACGTCGCCTCGATCGAAGACGGCGAGGTCGCGCTGGCCCTTTTGCGCGAGCGACCGGCGGAGCTCGTTCTCGCCTCGACCGCGTTGCCGCGCGGCGACGGCCGCAGCTGGTTGCAGCGTTTGAGGGCGGACGTCCGGACGCGCGCGATCCCGGTCATGTTGCTCGGCGAGGAGGACGAACCCGCGGGCGAGGCGCAGGCGGAGGACGCCCTCGCGGACGATTTTTGCCTGAAGCCGCTCTCGGCGCGGGAACTGGTCGCGCGCGTGCGCGCCCACCTCGCCTACGTGCGCGTGCGGCGCGACGCGGAGGCCCGCGTGAGGGAGAGCGAGGAGCGGTTCCGCCACGTCGCCGCGCATTCCCCGCTGATCTTCTGGCTCAGCGAGGCGGACGGCCGCTGTTCTTTTCTCAACGAGCGCTGGTTCGAGTTCACCGGCCAGAGCCCGTCGCACGCCCTCGGTCACGGCTGGATGGACGCGGTGCATCCGGCGGACCAGCAGACCCTGCGACGGGACTTCGCGGGAATCCTGCATGATCAGCGCACGGGGCGGCTCGGCTACCGGCTGCGCCGCCACGACGGGACCTATCGCTGGATGCTCGACACCGTGACGCCCCGCTTTCTCCAGGGGCGTTTCGCCGGCTGCGTCGGCTCGGTCATCGACATCACGGACGAACGCGAGGAGCGGGAGGAGCTGGAGCGCAGCCGCCGGCACCTCGAGATGGCGCTGCACGCGGGGCGCATCGGCACGTTCGAGTGGGATATTCCCACCGGCCAGGTGATGTGCTCGCCGGAGCTGGAGGCGCTCTACGGCATCGCGCCGGGGACCTTCGAGAAGACCTATCGCGCGTGGCTGCAGCGCATCGTGCCCGAGGACGCCGCCGGTCTGGAGGCGATGTTGCGCGCCTGTTTCGAGCAGCGCACGGAGGAGGTGGGCTACGAATTCAGGATATTGATGCCCAACGGCACGCGCCGCTGGTTCGAGGGCAAATGGCGTTGCGTTTTCGGGCACAACGGCCGCCCCCGCCGGCTCGCGGGCATCCAGGTGGACATCGACGATCGCAAGCGGTCGGAATTGAACGCGCGTTTCCGCAGCACGCTCAACGAGGCGCTCTCGCTGATCTCCGATCCCGCCTCGATCCTCGAATCCGCGACCGGGGCTCTGGGTTCCTACCTGCAGGTCGACGAGTGCGCGTTTTTCACGATGGATCTCACGGGCAGGCCGACCGAGTGCGAACATCGCTGGCGCGCGGAAAACTCGCTGGTGCGCGACGGCTGCGCCGCCTCCGGTTTCTGGACGCCGGACGAACTGGCGCGGGCCGGCGGGCAGCGCGTGGCCCATCTCGACGACTCGCGTCGGCTGGCGCCCCCGGCGGCCGCGGCGAGTTTGTCGGCGGGGGTGGGATCGTGGGCGATCGCGCCTTTCGCGCGCGACGGCCGCTGGATCGCCTCGCTGCGGCTGGCGTCGGCGCAGCCCCGGGTGTGGCACGCGACGGAGCTGGCCCTGACGGAGATGGTGCTCGCCCGCGTGTGGCCGCTGGTGGAGCGGGCCCGCGGCGAACGCGCGGTGGCGGACGCCGAGGCCAAGATCCGCCAGACGCTGGCCGAGCGCCGGGCCGAGCTGGAGCGGCTGGTCGCCGACCGCACGGCCCGCCTTCAGGAGACGATCACCGAACTGGAGAGTTTTTCCTACAGCATCTCGCACGATCTGCGGGCGCCTCTTCGCGCGATGACCGGATTCGGCGAATTGCTCGCGGAGGAATGCGGCGACCGGATCGGGCCGGAAGGCCGCGACTACCTCCGGCGCATCATCGCGGCTTCGCGGCGAATGGACCGGCTCACGCAGGACGTGCTCGTCTACAGCCGGATGTCGCGAACCGAGCTGCCGCTGGTGCCGGTCGATCTCGCGGCGTTGGTGACGGGCATCGTGGAAAGCTACCCGCAGTTTCATGCGGAGCTCGCGGACGTGATCGTGCGCGGTCCTTTTCCGCGCGTGCTCGGCAACGAGGCCGCGTTGATGCAGTGCGTGTCCAACCTGATGTCCAACGCGGTCAAATTTGTGGCGCCCGGCGTCCGGCCTCGCGTGGAGGTTTCCGCCGAGGCGGAGGCGGGGCGGGTCCGGCTGGTCGTGCGGGACAACGGCATCGGCATCGCGCCCGAGGCGCGCGGGAAGATCTTCGGGATCTTCGAGCGGTTTCACAGCGGATACGAGGGCACCGGCATCGGCCTGGCCGTGGTGCGTCGCGCGATGGAGCGCATGGGCGGCTCGGTGGATTTTTGTTCCGAACCCGGCAAAGGCAGCCGATTCTGCCTCGAACTCACGCCCGCCCCATGACACCGGCCTCCAGTCTCCGCCGCCCGGTCGTCCTCTACGCCGAGAACGACGAGAACGACGCCTTGCTCATGCAGGCGTGTTGGAAACGCGCGGGGCTCGAGCCGACCTTGCGGGTGGTGGAGGACGGATACGCCGCGAAGGAGTATCTCTTGGGCGAGGGCCGCTTCGCCGACCGGGTCGAAAATCCGTTTCCGACCCTGGTGCTTCTCGACCTGTCGATGCCGGGCTGCACGGGCCTCGAGGTCCTCGGCTGGGTGCGCGCGCAGCCGCGTTTCGCCGACCTTCCGGTCTTGATCCTGAGCCTGTCGAACCAGGAGCGCGACCGGACCGACGCGCTGCGTCTGGGCGCCAGCGATTACGTGGTGAAGCCGACCGGATTGGCTGGATTCGTGGAAACGCTTCGGAGCTGGCGGGAGCGCTGGTTCGCGCATCCGGAGGCCACGGGCTGACAAAAATGATCCCCTGCTTGGACCATCTCAGCGCGCGGTGGCTCAGCGGGAGACGACGAGGCGGAGGAAGCGGCGGGGATGGGTGGAGAGCGGGACGGAGTCGGACACGATGATCGGGCCGGCGACGTTGTCGGCGCCGGTGCAGGTGAAGACGATTTCGGCGCCTTCGCCGGACCAGGGGCCGGAGGGCTCGTCGGCGGCGTAGACGGAGTAGGTGAGCGCGGGATCGGCGATGCGGGTGAAGGCGAACGTGAGCCGGTCGGCGACGGGGTCGGCCGCGACGGCGGGGGAGGCGCCGGAGTCGGCGGCGAGGGGTTCGGAGCCGAGGGCGTATTCGAGGAGGTTGGGGAGGCCGTCGGCGTCGGGATCGGCATCGTCGGCGGCGTCGCCGAGGTTGTTCGGCGAAGAGAGCTTGGCGGAGCGCCAGGCGGAGAAGTCCGAGGCGGGCGAGACGGTGACGGAGAGCGCGGTGGGCCCGATGGTGAAATCCGCGGCGCGGCCGGCGGGGATGCCGGTGGCGATGAAGTCGGCGACGGTGAGATCGGTGGACGCGTAGGTGGCGAGGATGAAGGTGCCGCTGGCGAGGCTGGATTTGAGGTCGATGACGCGCTCGAGGCGGCCGCCCGGGCCTTTGGTCAAGGTGCGGGCGAGGGTGAGGCGGTCGGAGGTCTGGTCGGTGGCGGAGAGATCCAGGGCGAGCACGCCGGCGTTCCATATGAGGCCGCCGAGGGGCGCTTGGCTTATCGTCGAGGTTTCACCGAGCGCCAATCGGCCGGCGTCGAGTTTCAAGAGGCCGGTGAAGGCGGAGGAGTCGCCGGCCAGGACCAGGGTGCCGTTGCCGAGTTTGGTAAGCGTGACGGAGGGCGACTCCGAGCTGAGCCGACTGCCGGCGCCAAGGGTGAAGGACTGGTTGGATTCGATCTCAAGCGGATGGGGGCCGCCGCCGAAAATGGAGAGGTCGAGCGGAGCGAGGACGGGAGAGGCGGGCGTGGTGGTGATGGACGCGGAGCGGCCGGCGTAGTTTTTCAGCGTGCCCGATGTCCACTCGATGCCCCGGCGGACGGTGCCTCTGAGGGTGATGTTGCCCGGCGCGGTCACATTGCCCACGGAGAGCGTGCCGCCGCTAAACAGATATTGATAGGTTCGCCGGTCGGCGCTGGTGCCGCCACCCGAGAGGTCGAAGCCAAGCCCTTGGATTTTCGCGTTCCCTCCTTTTTGAACGACAAGACACTGATGATCGAAGGCGGAGCGCGTGGAGTATCCGAGCCTGAGATCGGCGATCTCGACATCGCCGGCGCCGAAGCGCAGCGATGCGACGGCCGGGGCGTCGGCGCAGCTGGCGCCCCGGAGGATCACGCTCTTGGCGAGCAGGTTGAGCGTGCCGTTTTCCATATCGATACCGCTGTCGTAGCCGGCGAGCGTCATGCTCGTGTTTCCGACCTCGATGGAGATCGGCGTAGCAGTCGTGGTGTCGCCGCTGGTTATTTGTCGTCCGCTCAAGGTAAGCGTCGAGCCGGGGGCGAGGGCGTCGATCCGTCCGGAAGAGCCGTTGTAGCCCATGTATAGGGTGCCGAGGCGGAGGGTGGCGTTGGCGCCGATGCGGAGCCGCCCGGAGGGAAGTTTAGTCGGGGAGTAAGCAGAGGCGGTGCCGACGGTAAGCCGTCCGCTGGCGATGGTGGCGGATTCGGGGAGACGTAGTTCGAACTGGTTGCCGGAGCCGGGAAGGGAAACGTCGCAATTGAAGGATGCGGTCTCGAGCGCTCCGTTGCGGATGTCCACCACCACGGAGTTGCCGGTCCTGCCGGTGATCGTGCCGATGCCGGAAAGGCTGACGCCCTTGAACTTTCGATAGAGCCCGCCCAGATCGATCTCGGCTGTGATGGTGGCGTTGGAAAAAGTGTTGTTGCCGTAGCCGAGCGCGAGGGAGGTGCCGCTTTGGACGACCCCCGCGCCCCAGAGGTAAAGTCCGGTGGTGAGACTGGTGTTGGCGGAGGTGAACGACGTGGGCGCTATTTTGTAGTTCATCGTCTCCACTGTGCCGGAGCCCGAGAGATGGAGCCGGCCGCCGTCGAGGGTGACCTGGCTGCTCGTGGTCGGTCCGGTCAACAGGAGGGTGCCGGTGCCGGTCTTGGAGAAATGGGCTCCCGCGTTGAGCGAGGCGGAGATCTCCAAAGTGCCGGACGACACGTTGATCGCGGGAACGGCGCCGGTGCCGTCGGAAAGCGTGAGGGATTGCGCGGCGGGATCGCCCAATGAGCCGAGCACGACGACCCCGTAGGGCGAGCCGTTGGAGACGTTCACCCCGCGCACCGTAAAGGGGGAACCGCTTAATCCGACGGCCACGGTGGCCGGAACAGGGGAGGTGTTGTTGAAGACCGCGGTGGCCAGGTTTCCGCCGGGCACGAGGCCGGAAGACCAGTTCTCGGCCAAGCCCCACTCGCCGGGGCTGGCGCCGATCCACGTGTGGGTCGTTTGCGCGGGCGCGGAGGCGATGCCCAGCAGAGGGAAAAGCAACGGTGGAAATTTCAGGAGGACGGGCGAAAAGCGAAGTCTGCGGACGGGAAGGATGGAGGCTGGCATGGGATGGGGTTTCCCTCGGATAACACCCGAACCAACGAAATATTACGGAATCCCTCAAAAATATGCGGCGAGCCGGCATGGGCCGGGCTCGCCGCGCGGAGAAGCGGGCCGCTCGTCGCGGAGGCTCAGCTCTTCTTCCGCCAGGAGGCGACGAACATGCCGTTGGCGTCGAGTTCGTGGGGCCAGAGGAAGGTGCCGGTCGGGAATCCGGCGTTGGCGGGCAGGCCGGCGGGGATGACGGGCTCGAGCTCGGGGTGCGCGGCGGAAAACGCCTTCACGATGTCGGTCGTTTCGGCGCGGGTGATGGTGCAGACGGCGAAGACTAGACGGCCGCCGGGCTTCAGCGCCTTGTGGGTGTTTTCGAGCAACTGGAGCTGGATCTCGGCGAGCTCCTTCACGTCGGTTGCGGTGAGCGTCCAGCGCGCGTGCGGGTTGCGCTGCCAGGTGCCGACGCCCGAGCAAGGCGCGTCGACGAGGATGCCGTCGAACTTGGTCTTGGTGGGGAGGAAGGGGCCGCCGTTCCAGGTGACCTGGCGGAAGTTGAAGGCCTGGGCGCGGGCGGCGCGTTTGCGCATGTTGGCGAGGCGGCCGGTGTGGCGGTCGGAGGCCCAGATGACGCCCTTGTTGTTCATCAGGTCCGAGAGGTGGAGCGTCTTGCCGCCCTCGCCGCAGCAGGCGTCCCACCAGGTCTCGGTGGAGAGCGGGGCGCAGGCGTGGCCGACGAGTTGCGAGGAGAGATCCTGGATCTCGAAGAGCCCTTTTTTGAACTCCTCGCTTTTGAAGAGATCGCTCGGTCCGGTGTAGCGCGCGGCGGTGACGGGGAGGGCGGCGGGGGGAAACGCAAAATCCTTGGGCAACGCGGCGGGCGTGGCGTGGCGCAGCGCGCGGACGACGGACGCGGCGAACTCGCGCTGGGGG
This sequence comes from uncultured Akkermansia sp., assembly GCA_966251015.1. Lineage (GTDB taxonomy): Bacteria > Verrucomicrobiota > Verrucomicrobiia > Opitutales > Opitutaceae > IMCC26134_A. The sequence goes on from CBINJQ010000005.1 coordinate 14,557, forward strand.
CGAATCCAGAGGGCGGGCGGGCGCTGGAGCTGGCGAAGGCAGGCCAGGCGCGCTTCGGGCGAGGGAAAATCGACGGCGGCGAGCGCCCAGTCGGGGATCGTGCGGGCGACGAGGGCCTCCGCCTTGATCGCGGCGGGGTCGGCGTCGAAGCGGCGTTGAAGATCGAGGGCGGCGAGGACGCGTTGCGGAAGCGCGCGAGAATCGTCGAGCCAGCGCAGCCAGCGGTAGTAGGCGAAGACGGCGCCGGTGAGCGCGCGCTTCTCGTGCGATTCCAGCTCGCGGTTGGAGCCGACCTCCTGGCGCAGGACGGCGTCGGCCGGGTTTTCCGGGGAAACGAGGGAGACGATGTGCGCGGCGCGTTGGGCGAGGGCGGTGGACATGGCTGAGGTCGCGGAGGGTTTGGGAAAATCGGCGCGCGGACTAGTCGAAAGATATGGTGAAGGCGAGGCAGGGGACTTGCGCAGGCGTTTGGCGGGCGCAGGCTGCGCGCATGCATGCTCCGAACACGCGACCAACCGGGAGAAACCGCGGTTGGTCGCGAATCGCGCTGCGCGTGCTTTGCGTCGGCGTGGCGGGTTCGTGCGCGCTGGCGGCGGAGACGGGCGCGGGTTCCGATTCCGGTGAGACGCCGAAGGCGCGCGAGCTGCGCGTGATGACCTTCAACATCCGCTACGCCGGGCCCCGCGACGGGGCGAACCGGTGGGAGGCGCGTCGCGACGCCGTGGCCGCGGTGATCGACGCACGGGCCGACGTGGCGGGCTTGCAGGAGGTGCTCGCGGGGCAGACGGCGGATCTGCGAAAGAGGTTGCCGGCGTTCGACTTCGCGGGGCGGGGGAGGGAACGCGACCCGGAGGAAGGCGAGGCGTGTCCGGTTCTGTTTCGTCGGGATAGCTTCGAGGCGGTGGAGTCGGGCACGTTCTGGTTGTCCGACACGCCGGACAAACCGGGCTCGCGAAGCTGGGGCAACACGCTGCCGCGCATCTGCACCTGGGTGGAACTGCGCGAGCGCGAGGGCGGGCGGGCGTTTCGGGTATACAACGCGCACTTGGACAACGCCGCGCCCGAGGCGCGCCGACGCGGGCTGGAGCTGGCGAGGCGTCGCGCGGAGGCGTGGAGCGGTCCGGTGTTCCTGCTTGGCGATTTCAACGAGCCGCCCGCAGGGCCGGCGGTCGCGGGTCTGCGGGCCGCGCAGGGATGGCGCGATCTGTGGGCGGAAAGCCGCACGGGCAAGGCAAAGCCGGGCGAGGGCGGAACCTTCAACGGCTGGCGGGCGGAAGGTCCGTATTCGCGGATAGACTACATTTTTCTGCGCGGCGAGGCCTGGGCGGCGAAGGAGTGCCGGGTGGAGCGGCCCCGGGTGTCGCCGGGCGGGGGCTGGGCGAGCGATCATTTCCCGGTGATCGCGGTGGTCGAGTTTCGCTAGCGGCGATTCGAAGAGAGTCTTGTCCGCAAGGCAGGGAGCGACCGCCGGGCGCGCCGCGGCGGAGGGGCAAGGGCTGAGAGGCAAAAGCGGCCGGCCCGGCGGTCCGGCCCTGCCTCGCAACGGCTCGGGGCGCGGAGCGGTTCCGTCAAAGCCGCCCTATCAGCCAGAACAGCCCGACGGCGGCGACCGAGAGCGAGGCGGCGGGCTGGCCGTAGGCGACAAAGGCCGGGCTGCGTCGCGCCCAGAGCAGCAGGGGGAGCACGAGGGCGATGACGAGCAGTTGGCCGGCCTCGACGCCGAGGTTGAAGGCCAGGAGGGGCGCGAGCACGGCGCCGGTTCCCCCTCCGACGCCGAGCCCCGCCAGCACGCCGGCGAAACCGAAGCCGTGCACGAGGCCGAACGCGAAGGCCACGCCCTGGCGCAATCGCGGCTCGCGGCCGCGAAGGAACAGGTTCTCCACCGCGACGAAGACGATCGACGCCGCGATCACCTGCTCGACGAGGGCGGAGGGCGGGCTCACCCAGCCGAGCGCCGCCGCCGCGAGGGTCAACGAATGCGCGAGCGTGAAAGCCGTGATGATCGCCACGATCGCGCGAAACCGGACGCAGCCCAGCACGAGCGCGGCGAGATAGAGCAGGTGGTCGTAACCGACGAGGATATGCTCGACGCCGAGCTTGAAAAAACCGGTCCAGTCCGTCCGCGGTGCGTCGGCCTCGACGGTCCCGGCGCCGGCCTCGCTCTCGCCTTCGCGCGCGCCGGCTGGTGATCCGTTTTTTCCAGGCCCGGGACTTTCCGCGGGCGCGAGGGTGAACTCGACCCAGGGCCGTTCGAGGTTTATCAACGCCGGCCCGGCCAGAAGCGCGGAGCCTTCCCGCAACACGAAGCTGGCGTGATACTGCTCCGCGGCGGGGAGACGTTGGAGCCACGAGAAAGCGAGTTTCGCCCGGGCGGGGGCCGCCGAGGGACGGGCGTAAACGAGGGTGAACGCGATATCGACGTCCTCGTCGGAGATCGTCTCGGCCGTCGTGCGCAGCGGCGCGGTCATGCCGCCGTCGAGCTCGAGCGCGCATAAGCCGGGCGCGGTTTTTTCGAACGTCTCCCGGTCGGCCGTGAAACGCCCGGGCGCGTAGTGGAGCCGGGGGGCCGGATTGAGGCCCGCGAGATAGGCCGCGACGGAGCGGGCGAACGAAATCCGCACCGTGATGGCGTCCTCCGAAAGCCGCGTCTCGACTTCGCCTACGAAGGGATCGTGGGCGCGCGTCCGCGAGGCCGGCGCGCAGGCGACGAGCACGAGAAGCAAAATGCGGCGGAGCATGGCCGGCATCGTATCAGGGGTGGGCGGTGAAGCGTTCGCCGACGAGGATGTCCTCGCGGTGAGCGGGGAAGATGTCGGGGGATCGCCGCGCGTAGCGGGTGGCGGCCTCCGGATCGGCGAGGAGCCACGCGCGCGTGATGGCGGCGAGGGTCCGGGAACGCAGGTTCGCGTCGGCGATCGTCTCGGCCCAGCAGACGGCCAGCTCGGGATCGTGTTCGATCAAGGAGGGGCGACCCGCGACCAAGGCGACGGCCGGGTCGCTGGCCCGCGACGAGGGCAGGGCGCCGACCCAGGCGAGCGCCGCGGGTTCGTCTCGTTCCAGCCAGCGCGGCAGAGCGGAGTCGAGCGCGCGACCGCGAAGCGATTCGTCGTCCAGGGACCACGCGTGGGCGGCGAGCGAGGCGGGATCGTTTTCCGACCAGCGGGTCGCGACCGCGTGCCAGGCCACGTTGCGTTGCGCGTCGTCGGAGAGGGTGATCGCGGTCGCCGCTGCGGCCTTCGGATGCTTGTCCGCCCAACGCGAAAACACCGACGAAATCGCGGCGTGTCGCAACTCCTCGGATACCGATAGCGCGACTTCGAGCGCGGCGGAGAACCGGCCGGCGTCCGCGAGCGAAAGCGCGCGCTGCATCGCGGGCGGCTCTTCGGCGCGCGGATCGGGCGCGGGCGTCGGAGCCGTCGGGGCGGACGAGCCGTCGGGGGCGGGCGCGGACGAGACCGGTTGAGAGGACGCGGAAGCGTCCGCCGAGATCCGGACGGAAGAGGCGCGATCAATTGCGCCGCCGACGATCGCCATGAGGAGCATGAGCGCCGGCGTCACCGGAGATGGCAGGCGACGAAGCAGCCCGCGCGGGCGGCGAGGTGTTGAAAGGTTCATCGGCAGATGCCAATGCCTGGTGGCTTCCGGACTTCGGGTGGACGGGCGCGGGGACGCGCCCGCCCGCCGAAGCTGAATCTTATACGATGGCCGGCCATGGTCACGGCTCAGGGAACGCCGATGTAGTCGATGTTCGCGAGGTCCGCGCCGTTGGACGCGACACGGACGGTGTTCGTCGCGGCGGAATTCAGGTTCACGGTGACGTTCATCGTGGCCCAGGACGTCCAGCCGCTGGTGGCGGGGAAGCTGATCGTCTGCGCGACGCCGTTGACGGTGAGCACTCCGGAGCGCGTCGTTCCGCTGCCGTTGGCGTAGCGGAAGGTCAGGGTGCGGGAGCCGCCGCCGGCGCCGTTGACGCGGGTCCACTCGACGTAGCCGCCGCTGGTGTTGAAGTCGGCGAAGCCGCTGCCGGTGTAGCCGCCGCGGTTGGTGGCGATGACGGCGCCGCCGGCGACCGTGGTGTTGAGCTCGGCCTGGAGCACGAGCGGCACGTAGGCGATGTTCGGGTTGGGCGGCGTGCTCATGCCGTTGCCGAGGAAGTAGTCGGGCTGGTGCGACTGCATGTAGCCCTTCACCGTCATGTCGACGCGGTAGGCGGGATTGTGCGCGAGGGTGTAGAGGCGGGTGCTGGTGGGCGTCTTGGTCGTGCAAACGATCAACTGGGTGCGGTCGCCGTTGAAGGAGATGATCTCCTCGCGCCAGTCGCCGACGATGTCGCCGTAGAAGTGCGGCGCGCCGCGGTCGCTGGTGCTGCCGCCGACGCCGCTGCTCGTGGTGCTGCCGACGGTGAAGAGGCGCGCGGTGGTGGCGCCGGCCGCGGTGAACTTCTCCACCTTGCCGTCGTTGAGCGTCTCGCTGAGCACGTCGCCGTCCCACCAGATGCGGAAGTTCGGGTAGGGGCTGACGGTGTTGACGATCGCGCCGGTGTCGAAGCGGTGGTAGCCGTGGAAGGACCAGCATTCGTAGCCGGGGGTGGCGGGATCGATGTCGCCGACGGTGCCGCGCGCGGTGTCCTCGACCGTGCCGATGTTGTAGGCGTTGATCGTGGCGCCGGTGGCGGCGTCGTAGGTGAGGTAGAGCAGACCGCTCGCGTTGTCCTGCTGGATGGCGAAACCCTCGATGCCGGCGCGGGAGGGGTTGAAATCGCCGATGTGGAAACGGTCGCCGTGGACGACGCCGAGGGAGCCGCCGACCTTGTAGCGGAAGGTGCCGTTGGAGTTGAGCACGTAGCCGCCTTCGCAGATCTCGTCGCCGCCGTTGCGGTCGACGTCGAAGAGGCGGAACTGGTGGAAGTCCGGCGCGTCGGCGGAGCCGCGCAACCACTTCCATTTTTGGGTGAGGACGTTCGCCGAGTTGAAGTCGTAGGCCAGCGTCATGAGGTTGAAGCCGCCGGAGCCGACGCGGTTTTTGAGCGTGGCGACGAGGCTCGGGGTGGTGCCGTTCAGGTAGGCGACGCCGAGGTGGGCGGCCATGGGACCGTCGGCGAGGTAGTCCTGCGGGACGCCGATGCGGGCGCGCTCTGCGCCGGTGAGGCCGTTGAGGATGGAGATGGCCTGCTTGTCGGCGCCGAGGCCGGAGAGAGTCGTGCCGTTGCCGAAGACGACGCCGTCGGCGGAACGAAGCGCGACCTCGGCGCGGCCGTCGCCGTCGAAATCGTAAACGGTGACGCCGTCCCAGTGGCCGACGTCGATCGTGGCCGCGCCGGGCTCGATGTTGTAGGTGTTGGTGCTGGTCGGCCCGAGATCGACGACCCAGAGCAGCGTGCCGGTGCGGGTGTAGGCCTCGAGTTTTTGGGTGACACCGGCGGTCGTCGGGAGGCGGTCGAGGACGAAGTCGTATTCGCCGTCTCCGTCGAGGTCGCCGACCCAGACGAAGTGGATGTCGTGGTTCGGGAGGCTGCGGATCGGGACGCGGAAGGCCATTTCGTAGGAGCCGTTGGCCGGGATCGTGTAGGGCACGCTGGCGGCCTGCTCGACGCCGCCGACCACGGGGCGGACGAAGTAGGTGTGGGCGCTGGCGGCGGCGGCGGCGGTGTCGCTGTAGTTGCTCACGGTCAGCGGCGAGGCGTTGAGCTTCACCGCGGCGGCGCCGTTGGTGGAGCGGTAGAGGTTGTAGGTCGTCGAGGCCGCGTCGAGGCCGAGGACGCGCCAGCTCACCCAGGTGGCGGTGGAGCTGTTGCGGAGCGCGACGACGCCGCGATCAAGTTTTTCCATCTGGCGCTGGGCGTGCAGACAGGGCGCGACGAGGCCGAGCCCGAGCAGGGCGGCGAGCAGTGTTTTCGGGGGCATGTTTTTTTTGGGGGGAAGCGGGGCGGGGAGCGGCGCGGCGGGCGTCGGGAGCGCGAGCGGCGAGCCGGGGGGATGAGCTCAATACAGCTGAAACCAGGTCCTGCGCATGGCGTAGATGGAGTTGGCGTCGCCGGAAGACTCCGGGGCGCGGTTGATGGCTCTCACGCTGCCATCGCCGAAAACTCCGTTTATCCTTACGCCGCCGTGGCGCCGGGAAACGGTCTCGTCGCCGCGCGTGTTGGGGTTCACCGGAGCGGCTCCGAACAAGGGCTCGACCAGATCCTTGAACCCGCTGCTGCCGCTGCCGAGGGCGGCGTCCGATCCGGCGAGGCGGGTGCTGCTGCCCTTCATCGCGTCGCACATCATGAGAAACTTCGAGAGGTTGGCGGCGCGATTGAGCGGGACGGCGACGTTGTTGGCGGCGGGAACGTCGGGGAGGACCTGGTTGATGTCTCCGTTGATCGAGGGCCAGATCATGGCGTAGGAGGGCTGGGGATTTCCCATGTCCTGGCTGATCAGGGGACAGCTCCCGAAGAACCGGATGGCGTCCGCGTTGATGCCCTTGGGGAAGTAGGGCTGGTAGGGGTTGCTCGCGGCGCTGAACCAGTTTTCGCACTGGTATCGGCCCTTGTTCTCGTTGGCGTAAAGATGGATGGCGCGGCCCCAGTCGCGAAGGCGGGAGACGCATTGCGCGTTCCGCGCGGTCGCGCGCACCTTGCCCACGACGGGAATGATGATCGAGGCGAGGACCCCGATGATCGCGATCACGGTGAGAAGTTCGATGAGCGTAAATCCGTTTGGAGCACGACGATCATTGCATGCGGTTCTCATACGAGGATGGGTTGACGGGCCTCCCGCCGGGCGCGGGAGCGAGATAGTGGGGCGTGAAAAGGGCCGGGCGGGGGAAGAACGGCCGGAGGGGCGGGGTGACTGCCCGCCTGCATAAATTAAGCTCGCGGAGGCCGGGAGAGATATTGCCTGTTACAGTAACCGATGAGCTCGATTCCCTCGGAGAATTTCGCGCCCCGGCCCACGATGCGTCAGATCGCCTCGGCCGCGGGCGTCAGCGTGATGACCGTGTCCCGGGCTCTGCGCGACAGCTCCCTGGTCACGGCGGCGGTTCGGGAGCGGATCAGAAAGATCGCCGACGAGCTCGGCTACCGGCCCGACCCCCAGCTGGCGAAGCTGATGAAGCATCTGCGCCGCCACCACAAACCGTCCTATCTCGCGACGCTCGCCGCGATCACGTCGGTGGAGGAGAGCCGGGAGACGCTGGAGCTGCGCAAGACATGCCAAAGCGCCCAGGCGCGGGCGGAGGCCCTCGGATATCGTCTGGAGATCTACCGCGTGAAAGAGCCCGCGCAGTTCAACCGCTCCCTGCAACGCACGCTGGTCGCCCGCGGCATAGAGGGGGTGCTGCTTTTGCAGATGACGCGCCCGTGCAACGTGGACGCGTTGCTCGACTGGGAGAAATTTTCCGCGGTCACCGCCTCGCCCAGCATAGTGGGGCATTCGTTTCCCCACGCCGGGGCGAACTATTTCCACAACGCGCAACTGCTCTGCTCCCGGCTCGCCCGCCTCGGCCGCAGGCGTATCGGTTTTGTCGCTACAGACACCTTTTGCATCCGCACCTCCCACGCCTTCAGCGCGGGAGCGGCCTGGCAAAACATCGAGAGCGGGGCGCAGCCCATACCCCCGTTGATCGCGACGTCCCGGCTGCCCGCGCGGGACGCCGTCCTTCGTTGGTTCCGCGACCAGCGCCCCGACGCCGTGATCGCGCACAGCAACGAGGCCGTGTGCTTTCTGGAGGAGCAGCTCGCGGGGCGAGGCGGGGGGCGGGTCCTCCTCGCGTGCACGAACGTCGATCCCGCCACCACGCGCTTTCCCGGCATCGACGAGCGTCACGAGATGATAGGCCGGAACGCCGTCGATCTCCTCACCGGCCTGGTCGCGCGCGGCGAGAAAAGCCCGCGCGCCATCGCCGTCAACACCATGGTCAACGGACTCTGGGTCGGCGCCGGGCTGGACGGCGCCGACGGGCGGACGGCCTGACGGGCCGGCGGCGGGCGTCTCGCGCGTGTTTGAACGCGGCGCATCGGGGCCGGGCGAAGCGGAACCGGGCGCGGCGAGGTCCGGCGCTTCGCTTTCGCACGAAGCCGCCATCGACGGGACGGCTTCGTGCTGCCATGAAATCGTTGGCTTTCCGCGGAAGATTGCCGCGCGGCGGCGCGTCGCTTGTCTGGCGTCCCTCCCTTTACCCATGAAGAAAGCCGCCATCCTCCAAAAGCTGAGCTCCGAAAAGGTCATCGCCCTCATCCGCGCCGAGAGCCCGGACGGCCTCCTCGAGTGCTCCGACGCGCTCGCCGCCGGCGGGCTCACCTCCATCGAGCTCACCATGACCACGCCCGGCGCCATCCGCATGCTGGAAAAGGCCACCGCCGAGCTCCCCGATTTTCTCTTCGGCCTCGGCACCGTGCTCGACGCCGAGACCGCCCGCGCGGGCATCCTCGCCGGCGCCAAGTTCATCGTCACGCCGGCCCTGCGCCCGGACGTCATCACGATGTGCAAACGCTACAGCGTGCCGATCTTCTCGGGCGCGCTCACCCCGACCGAGGTGGTCAACGCCTGGGACTGCGGCGCCGACGCCGCGAAGGTGTTCCCCGCCGAGTTCTTCGGCCCCGCCTACATCAAGTCGCTCAAGGCCCCGCTCCCGCAGGTGGAGCTCGTGCCCACCGGCGGCGTCACCGCCGAGAATGTCGGCGAGTTCATCAAGGCCGGCGCTTTTGCCACCGCCGCTGGCAGCTCGCTCGTCGAGGCCAAGGCACTCAAGGAAAAGAACTGGGCCGCCATCACCGCCAAGGCGCAGGCCTTCGTGAAGGCCGTGGCGGCCGCGACCGCGAAGTAGGCCGCGCGACGGGCTCTTTAAGGCCGCGGTTCGATGTTTGGAGGGACGCCGTCCTGAGGCGTGTGGCGTGCGAGAGGTGCGCGAAGGCGATAACCGCCTCCGCGAGCCGGGTGCGGGCGCGGGCAACGAGGACGTCGCCCTCGAACTGCTCCCAAAACGAAAAGGGCCGGGGTTCGCGCCCCGGCCCTTTTCGTTTCATCGGCCTACTCGCCGAGGTGTTTGCGGATGTCGGGCAAAGGCTGTTTGCGGCGCCCGGCGGCGTCGCGTTCGAGCCAGGGCTCGACGGGGGGCTGGTCGTCGGGATCGAGCTCGTTCTTGTCGAGCGGGCGGGAATCCTCGCCGTCGTCGTCGTCGGATTCGCCGATTTCCACGCCCTCGAGATCGATTCCGTCCCACTCGGTCGGGTCGAAATACTGGCTCATGCGGCGCGCGACGGGATCGAGCAACGCGGCGGGGTTTTTGACGCGTCCGGCTTTCACCATCTCGAACACGCAGGGCATATACTGGTCGTCGTAGCGTCGGCGGAAATCGCTCAGCCACTTGTTCGCGACGCCCTCGCGACGGTTCAGCAGCACCACGTCGGAAAAATAGATGCAGGCGTCGAACCACGCGGCGAGCGCCGGATTCTTTTCGACGAGTTGGCAATGCACGACCGTCAGAATGCGGGCCACCGGCAGCGAATGCGCGGCGAGCCAGGGCTTGAGCGCCTCGAGCTGGTCCACCGGATCGATCCGGCCGTCGAGAAGGATGAAGATATGGGTCGCCTCGGCGGGAGTCGCGTCGGCGACCAGCAGTTGCAGCTCGCTGTTCCATGCCATGCGCGCGGTGCTGCTCGCGCCGATCTTCTCGTCCTCCGCGCGGACGGGTTCGCCGGCGGGCAGATAAACGTGGGCGCGCTCCTCGACCGCATCGAGGCCGTCGGCGACGAGGTCGGCCAGCACCTCGCGGCGCCCGGAACCGGGCGCGCCGAGAATCACGTAGACAAGCTGGCTGAGATCGGAGGCGACGTCGGACATCGGGAAAGAGGGTGAAGCGGGCGGGATTTAAAACTCGAAGGAGCGGTTCTGCGCGGAGTCGCGCAGCCAGTGGTCGAGGAGCACGAGGGCGGTCATCGCCTCGACGATCGGAACGGCGCGCGGCACGACGCAGGGATCGTGGCGGCCCTTGCCCATCAGATCCGTCGGCCGGCCGGCGAGGTCGACGGTCTTCTGCGATTGAAGGATCGTGGCGGTGGGTTTGAAGGCGACGTTGAAGACCAGCTCCTCCCCGTTGCTGATGCCTCCCTGCACGCCCCCGGAGCGGTTCGTGACGGTCCGGATGCGGCCGTCGCGGTTTTCGAAAAGGTCGTTGTGTTCGGAGCCGCGCAACATCGAGCCGGCAAAGCCGCTGCCGATCTCGAAACCTTTGGTGGCGGGCAGCGAAAGCATCGCCTTCGCGAGGTCGGCTTCCAGGCGGTCGAAAACCGGTTCGCCGAGCCCGACGGGCACGTTGCGCACGCGGCATTGGACGACACCGCCCACGGAGTCGCCTTCGCTGCGCACGGACTTGATGCGCTCGATCATTTTCGCGGCGGTCTCGGCGTGCGGGCAGCGCACCGCGGTCGCCTCGATTTGCTCGAGGGTGGGAAACTCGGCCAACGCCTCGGCCGGCGCGGCGATGTCGTGGACGCGCGTGATGTAGGCGCGGATCTCGAGGCCGCCGCTCGCGAGGATCTTTTTCGCGATGGCTCCGGCGGCGACCCGTCCGATGGTCTCGCGGGCCGAGCTGCGCCCGCCGCCGTTGGGATCGCGGATTCCGTATTTCGTCTGGTAGGTGAAGTCGGCGTGCGAGGGGCGGAAGGCCGCCTTCATCTCGTTGTAGGCGGAGGAACGCTGGTCGGTGTTGCGCACCAGCAGGGAGATCGGGGTGCCGGTGGTCATTCCCTCGTGGACGCCGGAGAGTATCTCGACCGTGTCGGCCTCTTTGCGCGGCGTGCTGATGTCGCTTTGGCCGGGGCGGCGGCGATCCAGCTCGGCCTGGATCTCGGCGGCGCTGATGGGGAGCCGGGGCGGGCAACCGTCGACGGTCACGCCGATGGCCGGACCGTGGCTTTCGCCCCAGGTGGTTATGCGGAAAAGGTGTCCGAAGCTGTTGGGCATCGTGCGAGGCAGGTTGGGCGGGAGCCGGGTCGCCGCAAGGGTCAAAACCGGATCGCCTGGCGCCCCCGCCGCGAATCGAACGCGGATCAGTCGTTTAGGAAACGACCGCTCTATCCGTTTGAGCTACGGGGACTTTTGAGCGCGGGTGCGACTGGATGCTCCCCGTTGGTGCCCGGGCACGGACTCGAACCGTGATGCTGTTAGGCACAGGCTTCTGAGACCTGCGTGTCTACCAATTCCACCACCCGGGCGGGAAGGGGACGGCAAAGGCATTCGTCGGACGGCCCGCAGGCAAGCCCGATTTTTGTTTGGGCCTCGTGCTTCGTTCACCGCTACGCGGCGTGGACGAAAGCCGCCAGGTCGTCCCGGGCGTGCTTCATTTCGGCCAGAATCACGTCGGTGTGCTGGAGAAGCTGCTGGCCCGCCGCCGTGATCGTCACTTTTCGCCCCATCCGTTCGAAGAGCCGGCAGCCGAGTTCTTTTTCCAAGGCCTTGATCGCATGACTCACGGCCGATTGGGTGAGGCTCAGTTCCTTCGCCGCTTGGGTGAAGCTGCAAACTCGGGCCAAGGTCGCGAACGCGAGAAGTTTGCGGCTGTCGAGAATGGCGGGCGACATGGTCGGAGGTGAGGCGCGAGAGGGTTACAATTGCCTCCGCTGTCAGCACGATTCACGCCACGACCATGAATGGGGTGGGTAAATGAATCGATTTCATGTGATTGCGCGTGTGGTGTTCGACGCCTTGCAGTTTCCGCGTTTCGCCCCCTCCGTCCGCCTTCGCCATGGCCGATTCCGACCACTCCTCCGACCTGTCTTCGACTCCCGATTCCTCCGCGTCCGGCGGACGTCGCGACGAGGGGCGTGAGCGGGCGCGGTTCCGGATAGAGTTTCCCCCCGAGCTTCCGATCAGCGCGCGGGCGGACGAGATCGTCGATCTCCTGGGCAAGCACCAGGTCCTGATCCTCGCCGGCGAGACCGGCTCGGGCAAAACGACGCAGATCCCCAAGATGTGCCTGGCCGCGGGCGGCGGCTCGCGCGGGCAGATCGCCTGCACGCAACCGCGTCGCGTGGCCGCGCTGTCGGTCTCGCGCCGCGTGGCGGAGGAGCTCGGCGTGAACTGGGGCCGCGAGGTGGGATGCAAGATCCGTTTCGACGACCGCACCTCGCGCGACACGGTCGTGAAATTCATGACCGACGGCATGCTGCTCGCCGAGGTCCAGAACGACCCGCTGCTGCGCGCCTACGACACCATCATCCTCGACGAGGCGCACGAGCGTTCGCTCAACATCGATTTCCTCCTCGGGCATCTGCGCAACCTGCGCTTCAAGCGGCCCGAACTGCGCATCGTCGTCACCTCGGCGACGATCGACACCGAGGCGTTCTCCAAGGCCTTCGACGACGCGCCCATCGTGCAGGTCTCCGGCCGCACTTATCCGGTCGAGGTGATCTACGCGCCGCTCGACTCGCTCGGCAGCGACGCCGCCGAAGGCGACGAACCCGAATCGCGCCCGGAGGCGCTGCACTACGTCGACGGCGCGGTGGAGGCGGTGCAACGCATCCTCGAGGGGCGGGCGGGCGACGCGAGCGGCGACATCCTCGTGTTCATGCCGGCCGAGCGCGACATCCGCGAATGCTGCGAAACGCTCGAGGGGCGTCACCGCCACTGCGAGGTGATCCCGCTTTTCGGGCGTCTTTCGCAGGCGGAGCAGCAGCGCATTTTCGCCGGCTCCCAACGGAGGAAGATCATCGTCGCGACCAACATCGCCGAGACCTCGCTCACGCTGCCGGGCATCCGTTACGTCGTCGACACGGGCCTGGCGCGCGTGTCGCGCTACGTGCCGGCCGCCCGCACCCGACGCCTGCCCATCGAGGAGGTGGCCCAGTCGAGCTGCGACCAGCGCAAGGGCCGCGCCGGGCGCGTCGCCGAGGGCGTGTGCGTGCGGCTGTATTCGGAGGAGGATTACAACGCGCGTCCGCGCTTCGCCCAGCCGGAGATTCAGCGGGCGAATCTCGCGGACGTCATCCTGCGCCTGAAGGCCTTCGGGCTGGGCGACATCGAGCGCTTCCCCTTCATCAACATGCCGGCGACGAAGTCGATCCGCTCCGGCTACGCGCTGCTGGAGGAGCTGGGGGCGCTGGACGGCGACGCGCCGGAGTCGGCGTCGAACCGTCCGTTGACCCAGCTCGGCCGCGAGCTCGCGCGCCTGCCGGTCGACCCGACCGTCGGGCGCATGATCTTGCAGGCGCGGGACGAGAAGGCGGTCCACGAGGTGCTGGTGATCGCCGCCGGCCTCTCGATCCAGGACCCGCGCGAGCGTCCGATGGACGCGCGCGAAAAGGCCGACGCGGCGCACCGGCGCTTCGTGCATCCGGATTCGGATTTCCTCACCCTGCTCGCGATCTGGGAGACGTTTCACGACGAGCTGGAGCGGCTTTCCCAGTCGCGCCTGCGCAAGTTTTGCCGCGACCACTTCCTGAGCTACACGCGCATCCGCGAGTGGCGCGACATCCATGCGCAGTTGCTCGACGTGCTGGAGTCGCGTCGCGACTTCCGGATGAGCTCGGTGTTCGACGGCGTGGCGGCGGCCGACCGGACGCCGGAGAAACTCGCCTTCGGCACGCCCGCCTATCGCGCGATCCATCGCAGCATTTTGTCCGGTCTGCTGGGCAACATCGCGCTGCGTGACGACGAGAATGGCGGCTACCGGGCGACGCACGACCGACGCGTGACGATTTTCCCCGGCTCGGCGTTGAGCGTTCGCGAAGAGCCGAAGAAGAGCGGCCAGGCTCCGGCGCGCGGCAACGACGCGCGCAAAAAGAAAGGGCCCGCGGCCCTCATGGCCGCGGAGATCATGGAGACCTCGCGGCTCTACGCGCGCACGGTGGCGCGGCTCGATCCGGCCTGGGCGCTCGATCTCGGACGCCACCTCGTGAAGGTCGCGCACAGCGAGCCCTTCTGGAACCAGGACGCGGGCCGCGTGATGGTGAAGCAGCGCACGCGCCTCTACGGCCTGGAGTTGGAAAACCGCGCGGTGTCCTACGGAAAGATAAACCCCGCGCACGCCACGGAGATCTTCATCCGCGAAGCGCTGGTGAACGACACGATCACCTGGCCGCTCGATTTTCTCGCGCACAACCGCAAGGTTCTCGACGAGTTGGAGCACCTGCTCACGCGAGCGCGCGACACGGGATTTCTCAACATCGACGAGGCGCTCTACCGCTTCTACGCGGACCGGCTGCAGCCGGGGCGGGCGGGTGACGCGCCGGAGGACGGCGTGTCGGCGGTGCAGGATCTCGTGGCGCTGGTGCGCGAGCGGCGCGGAAAACATCCGCGTTTCCTGATGCTTTCCCCGGAGGATTTGCGCGATCCCTCGACCGTCGCGGTGGACGAGCGGGCGTTTCCGGCCGCGCTGCCCATCGGCACGAGCGTGTTGCCGCTGACCTACACGTATCGGCCCGGCCGGCACGACGACGGCGTGACGCTCGAGGTGGGGCCGGCGGAGGCGGAGCGGCTGACGCCGATCGCGCTCGATTGGGCGGTGCCCGGGCATCTGGAGCAGAAGGTGGAGCACTACCTGTCGTCGCTGCCGAAGGAGGCCCGCCGGCTCTTCGTGCCTCTGGCGGAGACGGTGAAACAACTCGCGGCGGCGGTCGCGGCGCGCGACCGGTTGACCGACCGGCGGGAGGCCTTGCCCGAGGCGCTCGCGGCCTGCATCGCCGAGCGTTTCCCGATCCGGGTCGACGCCTCGGCCTGGGCGGAAAAGCCGTTGCCCGAGCACCTGCGCGTGCGCATCCGCGTGGTGGACGAAAAGGGCCGCGAGATCTGCGCGGCGCGCGATCTCGACGAGACGAGGCGGCTGCTCGGCGACTATCGGAAGGCGGCGAGCGCGAAGGTCGCGCAGGACGCGCCGAGCGCGTGGGCGCGGGCGCGCGAGAAGTGGGAGAAAACGGATCAGATGGCGTGGACCTTTGGCGAGCGGTTGCCGGGACGCGTCGAAGTTTGCACGCAGGCCGGGGTGACGATCCATGCGTGGCCTTCGTTGAAGATCGGGCCGAGCGGCGTGGCCTTGCGCCTCGCGCGGAGCGAGGAGGAGGCGGCGGCGCAGACGGCGCTAGGGCTGGGACGGCTCCTCGAGCTGGAGCTGCGGCACGAGCTGTTGAACCTGCACAAGGAGCTGCGCGGGTTCCGCGAGTTTGGAGCGCTGCTCGCGACCTACTGTTCGCTGAACCAGCTGACGGAGGACGCGGCGGGCATGTTGCAGCGCTGGCTGTGCGCGCCGTCGCGTGTAAGCGAGCCGACGCAGAAAGCCTTTGTCGCGGCGGCGAACCAGGCGCGGCACGATTTGCGGACGAGCGGGCCGAAGCTCTGCGCGGTGTTGAAGGAGCTCTTCTCGATCCGGGCGACCTTGGAGGCGTTTCCCAATCCGTATCCGACCTTGGCGGGAGACCTCGCGCAACTCGTGCCGAAGACTTTGTTGCGGGAGATCGATTATCCCCGGGCGGCGCATGTGGTGCGCTACCTGAAGGGGTTGAAACTGCGCGCCGAACGCTGGCGGCAGAATCCCGCGAAGGAGGCCGAGCGGTCCCGGGCGTTGGCGCCCTGGTTGCCCCGGCAGCGCGCGTTGCCGCGGAGCGATCCGCGCTACTGGCTGGTGGAGGAGTATCGCGTGAGCCTGTTCGCGCAGGAGCTCGGCACCGCCGAGGCGGTGTCGCCGCAGCGGCTGGAGCGGGAGTTTTCCGGCGCGCCCGGACCGGCGGGCGCTCCGGAGAAGGGCACGACTACGATGCCGTCCAAGCCCGCCCCGGCGCCTTTGGCGGTGTTGCCGACGACCTCGGGCAAGGGGGCTCCGTTAAAGTCGCTCGGCGCCCTGGGGGACCTTTTCAGGAAGTAGGGCGCGGAGCTCGCCCGGGGATTATTCGCGAGGCGCCTGGCGGCGCGAACGTGGCGAGGACGCCCCGGTCTCGGTCGACGCGGTCGACGTGTCCGTCTGGGCGGGGGCGGACGTCCGCGTCGTGGAGGGACGGGGCGTCGCGGCGGGGCGGGAGGCCGCCCGCTCCCGAACGGCGGGCGATGGCGTCGCCTGGGCGGCGCCGATCCTGCGCGTCGGCGCGTCGGACGGCGTGACGGAGTCTCCGACCTGGGCGACCGGCGGCGCGGGATTGATCCGGGGCGAGGAGACGCGGCCGGACGAGCGGAGCCCCGAGCCGGATGCTTCCCCTCGTGTCCGGTTTGTCGTTTCGAACTGGATACGGCGGTTTGGCGACGACGGAGCCGGGTCCGCGCGCGGAACCGCGGGGGCCGGGGAAACGGCGGGGTTGCCTGACGCGGCGGCGA
>CBINJQ010000006.1:0-28789 GCA_966251015.1 uncultured Akkermansia sp.
CTAAATGAGCGCGAACGAAACAAAGCCGCGATGGACCGCGTCGAGCTTGTCATAGCGGGTGAAGACGTGGCGGAAGTCCTTGAGGCGCCGGAAGAGTCGCTCACCTCAGTTGCGCTTTCCTGTAGAGGTCTTTGTTCGGCCGCCACGGTTTTAGCGGCTGAGGATAGGGCGGGACAACCGGCTTGAAGCCCGGCAAGCAGGCCAGACCGCGCGTTTCGTCGTCTCTTGGCCATGTCCATGACGAATGCGCAGCCATCGGAGGGGCGGTCCGATTCGCCAATCGGTTCGCGCCCCTCGGGGCCGTCGCCGTCTTGGCCCGGCGAGAGACGGAAGCCGAGGGCCCGGACATCATCCGCAGCAACCAGATGAAGCTTGGTGTTCCAGCCGCCGCGCGATTTGCCGATCACCTGCGAGCCCGGCGAGAAGCGCGAAAGCCGCCAATGGGTGCGCGGGTGGGAGACCCGGAAAAACAAAAAGCCCCGGAAACTTTGGGAAGTCTCCGGGGCCAAAGTGGCTGCCCGAGTAGGGGTCGAACCTATGACCAAGTGATTAACAGTTATTTGCTTTGGCTGTTCCTGCCTGTCCTCAAATGTCTGCTTGTGTTCTCACTTATACCGTCGTTTTCCTATGTGAATGAATACGGAAGTTGAAGACATTAGCGGGCAGATTGGAAAAGCTGAGGACACAAAAAACGGGACAGTAACGGGACAGTCGAAATCTACTGTCCCATTTTCCCGGGCTGCAAAAACGCATCAGGATTACTGGAAGGAGCGCGTTGTCCGGCGCCCCTATGTGGACGCGGACGGCAAGCGGTGCGTGCCGCCGGAGTTCTCGGTGCGGATGCGGCACCTCGGCCGGGATGTGTGGTTCAACCTGGAGACCGCCAACGCGGCGGCGGCGGCGGTAAAGGCGCGAGACATTCACCTGTCGCTGGTGGCGGCGGGCTGGGAACCGACTCTGGAAAAGTTCAAGCCGAAGCCGGAGGCCAAGGCGGAGGTATGCGCCGTGGGCGAGTTCCTAGCCGACGTGGGCCAACGGTCCCACCTAAAGGCGATGACGCTCCGCCGCTACGCGGTGAAGCTGCGGAAGATGGTGGCGGACGTGGCCAAGCTCGAAGAGGGCCTGAAAAAGAAGGACCGCCGGGCGAAATACGATTACGTCAACGGGGGCCGGAAGGCATGGCTGGCGAAGATCGACGGTCAGCCGCTGTCGGTGCTGACGGCGGAGGCGGTGAAGGTCTGGCGCAACGAGTATGTCGCCAAGGCGGGCGCGGATCCCGTGGCGAGGAAATCGGCGGAGCGCTCGGCTGCGTCGTATCTGCGGTGCGTGCGGGCCTTGTTCGCGTCGGATGTCCTGTCGGTGCTGCAAGTGAAGCTCCCGGAGAACCCGTTCAAGGGGGTAAAGCTGAAGGACCCCGGCCCCCAGCGTTACCATTCCGACGTGTCGGCCGAGTGGCTGCTGGTCTGCGCGGAGAGCGAGCTACGCGGGAGCGAGCCGCAAGCGTTCCTTGGGCTGACGCTGGCGCTGTGGGGAGGTCTGCGCCGCAAGGAGGCGGACTTGCTCACGTGGAAGCAGATCGATCTGCGCGAGGGGAAAATCCACATCCGGCGGACGGAGTGGTTCGAACCGAAGACGGAGGAGAGCGTGCGCGTTGTCGATCTGGCGCCGGCGGCGGTGGAGATAATCAAGGGCTACAAGAAACAGGGTCGCGGGGAGTTCGTGATGGATGGCGGCGATCCGAACCCGGCGGCGTCCTACGATTACTATCGCGCCGACTGCACATGGCGGAAGCTGGTGGCGTGGCTCAAGAAAAAGGGTGTGAAGCAGGCCAAGGCGGTGCACGGGCTGCGGAAAGAGTCGGGGTCGCTGATCGCGTCCGACTTCGGTATTGAGGCCGCGCGACATCACCTCGGGCACCGGGATATTCGCACCACGTCGAGCCACTACGTGGCGAAGCGGAAGCGGGTCGAGGTCGGGCTGGCGCTCGGCGGCGGGGAGCTGAAGGCGATAGCGGGAGGGGGCGGACGATGAGCAACGAAACTTGTCCTGTTAGTCGCGTGGATGCCTTTGATCGCCTAATTATGCCCATCTACGGACAGGCATCCGGAGCGGGAGCGGCTGCCGGCGACGCCCGGGCGAAGCTGGAGGATATGCGTGCGCGGCTTGATCGGCTCATTGACTCTTTAGACCGCCCGCCTGCAGGCAAACTAGCGGACTGGGCAAAGCTGCGTCTGATACGCATTCGAGACGGCGACACGAGCGGCGATCCCACTATGGATGAGCGTATCCGAACATTGGGACCCCTGGGCCCCAAGACGCTAGAGGCGTGGATCGATGAGGGACGGGCGCTGATTCGGCGAGCGTGCGAGGACGGCGAGAACCGAGAGGCAGTGCCGTGGGCAGCCGCGAAACAGGCCGGATTAGCCGGCTTCAAACGAACTTTTCCGAAACGGAAACAGCGCGCTAGCGCGTTGATGCGGGCGGCAGAAACGAAGGCGACAAATGGAGCGGCCGGCATTAAAGCTTACCCCGAGTTTTGGGCTGCGATAGACGAGATTG
Source organism: uncultured Akkermansia sp. (assembly GCA_966251015.1). GTDB lineage: Bacteria > Verrucomicrobiota > Verrucomicrobiia > Opitutales > Opitutaceae > IMCC26134_A. Next base: position 2,560 of record CBINJQ010000006.1, read on the forward strand.
ATGCTGCCCTCGCCGCCATGTTGACGGCCGCGCTCAAGGAATACACCGACTACGCGCAGCGCCATTGGCTGGCCAGCAAGGGGGAAAAGCGGCGCAAAGTTCCCCCCGGGGCATAGGCTTGTGAGTTCTCACCTGTCGGCAAAAGGGCGCATGTATTGCGCTCGTGAATACCACGAGCCAAACCAAGTCCGCGACCGCCGAAGCCGGCGGGGCGCGTAAGTTCAGCAAGGCGCGGGCGCTCGCCCAGCGCGTGGGAATATCGAAGCGGACCCTGTTCCGCTGGGCGGACGCCGGCCACATCACCCGGCACAAGGTCAACGAGCGGGTCGTCTTGTTCGATGACTCGGAGGTGATCGGCTTCATTCAGTCGAGCGCCACAACGGCGAGAGAGGAGGTGGTCGCATGAGCACGCGGAAGAAACGGAAGGCCGCGTCCGCGCCGGAGCGCGAGCAGCTCGTCGTGACGCTGCCGCTGCCGGGCGAGCGTTTGGGCATCGAGCATCTGATCAGCGGGAAGCTGGCGGGCTCGCTGGCGGTGCCGGTCGAAGGCTCGGTGGCAGAAGTCGTCGCCGTAATCCTCCGCGAGGTCGAACTCGGCGGATCGCTGCCGGACCTCGAACGGCGCGCGATGTCGGAGTTTTTCAATCAGCGGGCGAACGACTGATGAGCGCCGCCGCCACCACACCCGGCGCCGGCCTGCGCGAGAAGCGGGACCGGCTGGCCGCCGAAATCCGCGCCGCCGAAGGGAAGGCCCAGCGACTGCGCCAGAGCATCCAGACCCGCAAGGAAACCCTTCGTCGTCTCGACGCCCAGCTCGTCCTCGTCGGCGAGCACGGCGGGGACCGCTCCCACCATGGATGAGCCACAGCTACGATCTAGGAAGCCCAGCGGCGAGGGATCGTGGGTATGGGCGTCGCGGCACCTTCTCGAAATGATCACGGACATTGCCAACGAAACGAACCAGGCGGCGTCGGTGCGGAGCATCTACCTCGCTCTTATGCAGCTCGACCGAAGCGGAGCGGGCGCGGCCGAGACGACGCGGGCGGAACTCTGCGCGCTGTCGGGCGTGCGCTACACAACGCTGGACGCCGGATTGAAAACGCTGGTCCGCGCGGGGGCGATTATCAGCGAGCGAATCCGTCACCGAGGACTGGATACCGGACTCAGGATCAAGCTCCTCTCGGTTCCCGTTAAACGGGCACCGGTTCCCGTCGTCGGCGCAGACAAGTCTGAAGAAGGTATAAAGAAGGAAAGGGAAGAAATGAGAGAAACGTCCCCCGCCGGGGCGGCGGGGTCGGTGGCTGGGAAGTATCAGACTCACCGGCCAATCCCCTCCGACTGGGAGGAGGTGGTTGCGGTCGCCATGCGCGAGGGCTTCACCCGGGACCAAGGCATTGCCTATTGGAACGTGATGACCGAGCGGGGATGGACTCTCCGGGGCCGCCCGGTGCGCGACTGGCAACTGGCGTGCGTCGCTTGGTGCACCAAAGACAGCACCCGCAAGCTCAAGTGGGACACCTGCACGAACACGCAATTTTGGGAGTATGTAAGGGCCAACGAGTATTCGGAGGAGGCGGCCAACGACTTTGTCCGGCTCCTGAAGAAAAACGGCATGCGGTTGAAGAACCGTCTGACCGGGCGGCATGAGCCGGTGCAAGACTACCGGGCTGCGTTCAAGGCGTTCGTAGAGTCGGACCTAAACCAAGCGCTTGAGCGATGCGGGAACCGATGAGCACCGAATTATCAACTCTCCCGGCCCTTCGTGGCCTGCAACGCCTGGCGGACCTGCGGCCGTGCGTCGTCATCGACAGCCGCGAGCAAACGCCGCTCCCGATCACCCGGCTACCGGTGAGGCGCGAGGGCTTGCCGACCGGCGACTACGCCCCGGCGGGCTGCGAGCTGGAATTTGCCGTCGAGCGCAAGAGCCTCGACGACCTCGCCAGTTGCGCGACGGGGGAAAACCGGCTGCGCTTTTTCCGGGAACTCGGGCGGCTCCGGGGCTACCGATTCGCCCGCGTTCTTGTAGTCGGTGAGCGTTGGGAAATCGAGGCCAAGCGCTACCGGTCGGGCGTCGCTCCCAAGGTCGTCTTGTCGCTGCTCTCTGTCATCGAGGCCAGGTTTGCGCCGGTGGCGGTGGTGTTCGCGAAGACGCCGGAGGACGCAGCCCGGCTGGTCGAGTCCTGGTGCTGGTGGTGGTGCCGCGAGCGCGTGGAGCGCGTGAATGACATTCTGAGGGGCATCGAGCGCGAGGAGGAGCCGTCGCCCTCGCCGGGCGAAACAGAGCCCGCCACGGCGACGGGCGGGGCATCAGACGAAAGGCTTTCCACATGATTTCACCAAACGACGAGACGATGGGCGAAGGCGACCCCTTCCGGGGCTTGGACCAAGACGAGGCGCTACTGGCTGCGCTGCCGCCGGAGACGCGCGGTCTGATCGAGCGCGAGCTTGCCTTGCGGGGCGAGCCCGGGGCCGACCTGCCGCACGCCACGCAGGTGCGCCGCTACGTCTGCGGCCTCGTCCACTATGTCGCCCACAACCTCGGGCAAGTCGCCTCGGCCGCCGCCGCGTCGGCGCTCTCGCAGCACTTCACGCCGAATCCGGATACGGCGGCGATCAGCGAGGAGGAATGGGCGACGATCTGCCTGACCGCCGCGAGCTGCGACGGACGCAACTAACACTTTCCCCGCCGGCATGGTGCCTTGCGGGCAAAACCACACCACATATGACACCGACAATCCAACCGCGCCGACTCGGCGCCGATACCGCGGCACGTCCCGCGATCTTGAAACGCGCGCCCGCCGCGCTTGATGACACCGAGCAAGAGAACTCCGCACCGGCCACGCCGGTGCAACGCGTGCCGCCGCCAAGCGCGCCGCCGCCGGTGAGGCGTGCCCCGATGGGGCCGGGAGCGAACGCGGAGGCGACCGGCGTCAAGGTGGGCTCTACGCAGGCCGTTCCGGTGCGCCGTGCGCCGTCCGGTCTTGGCGGGCCGGTGCTCGACGCCCCGGACGCGAATGTCCGGGCGATCATGCTCAAGCGAGCGTCTGGCGCGCCGTTGACGGACCGGGAAGCCCGCCGGCTTGCGCAGCGTCAGGGCGTGGAGGCGGAAAACGCCGCCCAGGGCGGGCGCATCCGTGGCGGTCGTGGCATCGAGGTCGAGGGCGAGGCCATGACGCCGTCGTCGTCGGTCTCGGCGAATGAAACCCGCTACGCCGGCCCCGGCTTGGCGGACATCGACGGGCGTGCGGATGCGGCTCGGGTAGCGGAGCGCGAGCAAACCCGCCGGGCGGAGCGCGGCGAGGATCTGGCGCGCCGTGAATCGGAGCGAACGGCGGACCGCGCCGAGCGCGAGGGGGCCCGCGAGGAAGCGACCGCGACCCGTCGGGCGAAGGAAGACGCGGCCGCGTCGCTCAAGCGGCTCAATGCGGAGTTGATGGCCGAATACCGCCGCACCGGTCGCGCCTTCTACACCGACCCGGAAACGGGCGTCATCACCGGCGACGTTCACGAGGACGGCGCGCCGAAGTTCCGGCCGGAGACGAAGCGCAGGGCCGGAGGAGGCTTCTACGAGGACCGCGACGAGCGGGGCCAGACGCGGCGCTACCGCGCTCCGATCAAGTGGGGCGAGGACGGCAAGGCCCGCGCCGTTTACGCGCCCGGCGACGAGGAGGAACTGGGCGACTTTGTGACGCTCGGCTCGTCCGAAGACCCGGAGCTGTCGAAGGCGGCGAAGGCGGAATACGGCCGGAGGCTCGGCGAGGTCCGCAAGGCCGCTCGGCGTCCGACGTGGGCGGAGGTGGACGCGGCCAGCCTGGAACTTGAAACCGCCAAGGCGGAGCTTGGGGAAATCCCCGCGCGCCGGAAGGCGGTGGAGGCAAAGGTCGAGGAAGCGGCCAAGGCCGGGCTGGTGGAGTTCGGAGCGAGCGTCGGCGACAAGATCAGCGGCAAGGGCCGGAGCTGGAAGGCGAAGACGCCGGAGGCGCAGGCCCTGCTTGATGAAATGGCGGCGTTGACCGCCCGCGAGAACGAGCTGATGAGCGCGACGGCGGATGACTTCAAGGGGCCGAAAGGCGACCTGGTGAAAGCGAAGCTGGCCGCCATCGCTCGCTCCAACGTCGCCCGCGACCTCCTCCGCGGCGCTGCGGTCGAGGACATGGAGCAGGCGCGCGAGGCTTGGCTCGAACGAAACGGCGGCGACCCGAAGGCCGATCCGGTCTTGAAGGCGCTGCGCGAGGCCGCCGAGAAGCAGGGATTCCGGCGCCAGCCGAAGGCCGGGCATCGGCAGACCGGGCCGAAGCCGGCCTACGAAGGTGAGCTGGCTGCCGGGCCGAAAAGCTGGGATGAGGTGCCGCAAGAGGAACTCGACGCCGGACCGAAGGGCGGGGCGCGGGGGCTTGCCCCTGACAACACCCCGGCCGCTGAGCAAGACGACGACGAGGGGGAACGCGACGAACTCGACCGCGTGCTCGAACACCACGGTCTAGAGGTGCCGACGTTCTCGGCCGGGCAAGAGGTGGCGGGGCGCAAGCTCAGCGAGGCGGAAGCCGAGCGGCTCAACGCCCGCGTCCCCAGCCTCGTGCGGCAGGTGTTTAAGGGCGAGGCGCTGCAAGACCTTGACCGTTACCAGGGCGAACGCGCCGCCGGGTTATGGGCCAACGGGCTGAACTACGCGGTGCGCCGTGCGCTCGGCCAGAAAGACGAATGATCCGGACCAACACCATGAGCCAGCTCGACAACATCCCGCCGATCCGGCGGCCAAAGGGAAATCCCGTTTACGGCGACCCGTTCCGGTCACTCGATGACAGCTTCCGGATCACCACGCCCGAGCCGGACATGCTGCCCACGAAGGGCGGCGCGGCCGCCGACTCGAACACCCCGCAGGACGAGAACTCCGAGGCAGATCATCCGTTCGCGATCCAGATTGAGATCACCGCGCAGACGCCGAGCTCGAAGAGCTGGAGCGCCGACGTGACGGTGCTGGCCGGCAAATACAAGACGGACGGCGACACCGAATACACGGCGGCGGAGGTCACGCAGTCGTTCACGACGTCGAGCGGGACGATCAAGCCGTATGTTTATCTATTCATTCCACTCACGCCGAAAACCGGTGGTGGGTGGACGGCGATCACGGGCGGCGAGATCAGATTCGGCGCAAATCGCCCCGTAGCCGTATGGCCCCAAGTTTACCGGTCAGACTCCGGTTACGCTACCTCCGTCCAAATCGGCGCTTGGACTATCCAGGTGGCCAACATCTCCGGTGGCGTTGCGACCTACGGATACCGCGCGGTCATCAACCAGATCATCGCGGAGGACTACGTTTTGAAGCCGGTGAAGTTGGTTACGGAGGCCGACCCATTTGAGCCGACTCCCACCTCCGGCGCCGCGACAGTCACCTTTGAGCCTGGCATCATCCTCAACGCCGGGCGGAACATCAGCCCCACCGTCGGCGGAGGCTCGACGATGGCTACCACGCCCCGGCCTACGCTCACGATCACCACGAGCGGAACGATCTACCTTGAAGCGACGGTGGACGCCGCCGGCACGGCCACCGCCATCGATACGAAGAACGCGGCGACGACGCCGACGGACACGAGCACGCTGAAGTATCTGACCTTGGCCGACGTGACGCTGGCCGGAAGCGTGGTTACGGTCACCGACCGCCCCGTGCGCGAAACGCGTAACCTATTTGTCTGCAATGGAACCGCCATCTGGGGTTAGGTCATGAGTATCACCGAACCCAAGAAACGTGCAAAAATGCCCGCCCAGCTCGTTGCTCTGAACCAGGCCAACGCCGCCGCCCGTGCCGAGCGGGTAGCGTCCGCCTGGGCGCTGCGGGTCGGCGGCAAGACGGTTCGGCAAATCGCGGAGGCTCTGAATGTCAGTGAAGGGCAGGCGTGGAGCTATTGCCGGGAGGGCTTGGAGCTGGCGCGGGAGACGACGGCGAAGACGGCGGCGGAGTGGCGCGAGCAGATGTTGGCGCAGATTGACGAGCTGATCGGGGCATGGTCGCCGGTGGCGCTGAATCCATCGGATGAGCGGGCGCAAGCGGCGTCGGCCATCGTCATCCGCGCGCAGGAGCACCGGGCGAGGCTGCTCGGGCTGGATCGCGTCGAGGGCGTGGTGAGCCTCGGGGCGCCGGCGCAGACCATCGACATGACGGAGGCGCTGAAGTCGCCGGAGGTGCGGCGGGCGCTGCGCGAGGCGTTGGAGGCGGCGGAGGCCGGAGACGAAAAGCCCGCCCTGCCGTGAGGCGAGGCGGGCCGGGGTGTCGGCTTAATCGACACCCTTCCTTCGTCGTCGGTGAGGCGAGGCGGGCGGTGGTAACATCCGGATTACGGATGCGGGCAGCAAGGGGCCGTCATACTGTGACGGTTCTTTCCGTCGTCGAGGTGGGGGTGCGGGTAGTGTCCGCACCCCTCATACCCTAAGCAATGTTTAGGGAGAGGGCGCGGATGATCACGATCAACGCAGCGAGCGAGGCGAGGCGGGGCACACGAGAACGAACGCGCTGGCGTTGTAGGTGCCGCTGTGGGGCTGGCGGTGGGGTTTGAAGCCCTTGCGACCAACGATGGAGACAAGCCAGTCGTATTTCCGGCGCTGCTCGGCAGGCACATGCACGCGGGTCGGAACCAACTCGCAATGCCGGATGCAGAGCAGGCCGGGATCCCTCGGGAAGTATCGCGGCGCCGATGGGCTGTTACGATCTACGCGCACCTTGTCGCCCGGGCGGAACGGAGCGCCCTGGGCGTCGGGGGTCGAGTTCATGAACCGTCGATCAGGCCGCCGTGAGGCGGTCGGTGATGAGATAGCGCTGAACGTCGGGAACGTCTGCGCGTCGGAGCCAGAGCAGGGCGGCGGCGATGTCGTAAACGCCGTCGTCGCTGCCGGTGCGCAGGTGCTCGAACGCGAGCGCGGCGAGCAGTTCGGCCGGGGTGGCGCGGTGTTCCTCGGCGATGGCGGAGAGCGCGGCGAGCTGCTCGGCGGTGAGTTCGACGGGGAGGACGGTCCCCGGGCGGGTGGTGGATTTGGTAGGTTTGGCTGGCATGGTAGGAAGTGACGGGGAAATGCTCGGGGAGATACTTAAAACGTTCAAGGGCAAAGATTAGCGATGCTTATTCGTCGGCGATGTTGAAACAACAATGGCCCCGGCCCCTATCGGGGGCCGAAGGCGCAGCGGGGGACGCTGATCGGGGGCAAGCCGGCCTCGGCCCACAGCTCGGCGCGGTGGCCCCAGTCGGCGACGTGGGCGACGGAGTGGAAGGCCAGGTGCCAAACGGATTCTTGCATCTGGCGAACGCAGAGGGCGAAGGCTTGGGCGGAGGCGCGGCGGTGTTCGCAATCCCCGCGCGCCCAGAGGTCGGCGATCTGCACGGCGGCGAGGAGGGCGGCGGCATCGTGGGACGTGAGGGGCGCAAGACAGCGGGGGCCGAGGTTGTTTTTCAGCCAAGCGTGGACGGTGACGGAGTAAGGGCGGGCCTTGTTGCTCATGGTGGGAAGGGTGCCCCGGCAGAGGAGGCGGGGAGGTCGCGGAACACCGGCGTCCCGTTGGGCCACCCCGTTTTTCCCCTGCCGGGGACAGCGCTTGGGAAGCAGGGAGAGGCAAGGAGGAGCGCAGGCGCCTGCGCCGAGAACTCCTTGAGGCGCGGACGGGCGGAGGGCGCAGCCCGGAGACCGCCAGCCGTCCCGCCATGCTACCCTATGACGCTTCCTCGGTAGGGGAAGGGCCGCGCCGAAGGCGCACTAATGCGCGCCGCCGGACGCCCGCCGCGTCAGCGGCGATCAGGCGACGGGGCTAGGCCGTCGCAAGGCGCGGAGCGCCGGGCGGGCCGCGAGGAGGGGCGCAGGCGGAGGGAGCGGGGCGAAGGTCTGCGACGCCGCCGGAGGCCGGACGCAGCGGGCCGTAGGCGCAAGGCCCCCGGCCGCGCAGGGCCGCGGGCCCGTAGTTCAGGCGCGGGTAAAGGAGCGCCGCCCCCAGCCGCAACGGTCTGCCGGTCGGAGCGGCGGAGCGTAGCGACAGAGCGCAGTCCGGCTGTCCGTGGAGGCCCCGGCCCGACACCGTGCCCGCCGCTATCGCGCCCCGGAACGGGGCGAGCGAAGGGCACGGCGAGCGGCGGGCCAAGCGGACCCGCCCGGAGGGAGCGCAGCGACCGGAGCCGCAGGCCGCGCGCAGCGCGCCGAGGAACGACCCGACCGCGCCCGTTCGAGCGAAGCGAGACGGCGACGCGGGAGGTTGAGAGACGAGGGAAGCCTGTCGGGCGCAGCGGGTCCCCACGAGCGCAAGCCAGAGCGGACGCGACTCATGGACCGGGAGCGGAGCGGACGGGCCATGTGACGCGACGGCGAGGGGCCGGAGGAATCGCCGCCTCTACGGCGCTGCTTGCGCCGTGGGCCGCTCCTCGTGGGGCGGAAGACAGCGGACGGAGGGGTCTGCCCGGAGCGCCAGCGGAGGGATGGGAGGCCGGAGGCCGACCACCCCGGAGGAGCAAGCAGACGGCATGACAGCTTTGCTGGCGTGACGTGTGCCGCATGGGGGTCGGGGCGAAGCCTCGAAATCGATAGTGGGGCTCGGGCGGAGCAACGCGACGCGCTGGGGTTCGTGGCGTGCCCAGGCTCTCGCTCAAGGACGAGCCTGCGAGGCCGAGCGATGCCGTTGCGCGTGCGTGTTGGGTGCCGTTGGACCTTGTTGTTCCGCCGGCCGGACGCGGTGGCGTTGAGAGTGGTCGCGTTGCGACGGCCAAGGCCCATGCCTGTCACAGGCGCATGCTCGGGGCGCCGTATAGCTCGTAAATTTCCAGATTCGACAAATGCGTCATGCCTTCGCGATGGGCTCTCTCGATGATTTGTAAGGACTCCCGTTCCGCCTCCTTGAGGCGCGGCAGAAGTGTCCCATCATGATGCATTCTTCGCACCTCCGCCGGGTTGCTGGTGTTCCAGCCGAAGAGGTAGTTTCTGCCCTCGGGCCCAAGCTGAGCCTCGATCATATCGATCTCCCTGCGGGTGAGCCTGCGGGCCTTGGCGCTCATAGTTGCGGCTTCAATGAAGTGGTTTTGCCCGTTGAAGCAGAGCGATCATCCCGACAACGGCCGCCTGACTCGGGATCACGGCAATCCACGCCATGAGCGGAGGCCAATCCCAAAGCCTAATACATGCATCGGCGCCCAAGTAGGGCCAATATCCGGGAACGATTGCCCCGAAGGTGGCAGCAAACCCCGCGCCCACAAATCCCCACCCGCGAAGGTGCATCAAGCCGCTCCAAACCGCTGACCAAGTAAGCAAAGCGGACACGCCGCCGGAGAGGAGGAGGGCGGCGAAGAGGCAGCCGTTTCGATGGCCGCTCATGTTTCGGCCGGCTGAGGTGTAGGGCTCATGATTGCGGATCGTCCGCGCGAGAATGTGTCGGATCTAGGTTTTGCGGGAAGAGAAAAGCCGTGTTGAGAGACGGGGGACGCTCGGGCGTTTGAGGCGTTCGGCAGAGCCCAAAAAACGGGACAGTAACGGGACAGTGAAATTTTCCGGGACCGAAAAAAAGCCCCAAGAACTTGGTTTAAGTCCTTGGGGCCAAAGTGGCTGCCCGAGTAGGGGTCGAACCTACGACCAAGTGATTAACAGTCACCTGCTCTGCCACTGAGCTATCGGGCAATGATTCCCTTCTTTGAAAAGGGGCGGGGGAAAAACCAAGCGGCGGGCACCTTTGTCAACGCCCATTTGCCGTCGAAACGCAGATTTCCCCGCATCGCCCAAGATTTGGTTGCAAAAACCCCGTGCCGCCGCTTCAGCTCACCCCCTTTTCCATTACGCCTGCCATCAATTCCGGTGCGACAGGGGGAACGAAACCTATGAACCAACCGCTCAGCCTGACCATCACGCCGCGCGCCCAAACCGGCCGCTCGGCTTCCCGCCGCGTTCGCAAAGCGAACCAGATCCCCGCGATCCTCTACGGAAAGCACACCCAGCCCCAGACGCTCTCCGTCGACGCGCCGGAGTTCGCCCGCCTCGTCAAGGCCGTCGCCGGCCGCGCGCTCATCATCGAGCTCGAAAACAAGGCCGCCGGCTCCAAGGCCCTCTCCTTCCTCCAGGAGATCCAGCGCGACCCCATCACCGACAAATATCTTCATGTCGACCTCCAGGAGGTTAAGGCCGACGAGAAGGTCGACGTGAACGTCCCCGTCGCCGTCGTCGGCGAATCGTTCGGCGTGAAGAATCAGGCCGGTGTTCTCGAAATTTCCGCCAAGACCCTCCGCATCCGCTGCCTGCCCAAGGATCTTCCCCCTGTCATCGAGGTGGACATCACCGAGCTGAAGATCGACGAGTCGATCAAGGTCGGCGGCCTCAAGCCCATCGCCGGCGTCGAGTTCCGCGATCTCCCCGGCCACCCGGTCGTCTCCGTTCTCAGCGTCGAGGAGGAAGCCCTCCCCGAGACCGCCGCCGGTGCCGCCGCGCCCGCCGCCGGTGCCGCGCCCGCCGCCGGTGCCGCCGCGCCCGCCGCCGCCCCCGCCAAGGACGCGAAGGCCGCCGCCCCCGCCGCCGGCGCCAAGCCCGCCGCCGCCCCCGCCAAGAAGTAAGCGTCGTCGTCCCGCGACCCGCCCCGCGCCTTGCCGCCCGGGGCGAGCGCGTTTGTTCTTTGAGTCATGCCCATCTCGCTCGTTGCCGGCCTCGGCAACCCCGGTCGCGCCTACGCCGCCACCCGCCACAACGCGGGCTGGATGGTGGTCGACGCGCTCGCCGCGGCGGAAACGCTCTCCTGGAAAACCGAGGAGCGCTTCGAGGCCGAGATCGCCCGCTGGGACTTCGCTCCCGGCCACACCGTATGGCTGGCCAAGCCGCTCACGTTCATGAACGAAAGCGGCCGCGCCATCCAGAAGCTCGCCGCCTTCCACAAGATCGCGCCCGCCTCGATCACGGTCGTGTATGACGATCTCACCATCGACTGCGGCCTGCTGAAGGTCTCGGTCAAGGGCGGCGCCGGCGGCCACAACGGCGTCGCCGACCTGCTTGCCCGCATGGGCGACGGCTTCGTCCGCTACCGCCTCGGTATCGGACCCAAGCTTCCCCGCGAGATGGATCTCAAGGACTACGTGCTCGGCCGCTTCACGGACGAACAACACCACCTCTTTAATCAACAACTCCCACGCTACACATCCGGCCTCCGTGTCCTGCTCGCGCAGGGTCCCGACCAGGCCATGAACCAGCTTAACCGCCGCATACTCCCATTCACATGAGCGCCACCGCCACCCGCAACTACCTCGCCACCTTCATCCTCGACAACCGGGGCAAGGAAGAAACCGTCGAGCAGATCGTCGAGGTCGTTAAGACCGAGATCTCCGCCGTCTCCGGCACCGTCGCCTCCGTCGAAAACGTCGGACGCAAGGACTTCGCCCGCGTCACGGACAACAAGTTCCCCGCCGCCAGCTACGTCCAGATCAAGTTCTCCGGTCCCGCCTCCGCGCCGGCCGCCCTCAAGGAGCGCCTCCGCCTCAAGCACAGCGTCTACCGCACCCTCGTCCAGGCCGCCTAAACCGGCCTGTTCGTCGTCGCTAAGTCGCACGGAATCTTCCCACCCTCCCCGCCATGGCCAACCTCAATCGTGTCCTCCTGATCGGTAACCTCACCCGTGATCCCGAGCTGCGCGTCACGCCCAAGGGCACGGCCATCTGCCAGTTCGGCCTCGCGATCTCCCGGTCGTTCAAGGACGAGTCCGGCCAGACCCGCGAGGAGGCCACCTTCGTGGACATCGAGGCCTGGGGCAAACAAGGCGAGCTCATCGCCAAGTATTGCACCAAGGGCCGCCCCCTCTTCGTCGAGGGCCGGCTCCGCTTCGACCAGTGGGAGGACAAGCAGACCCAGCAAAAGCGCTCCAAGCTCAAGGTCGTCCTCGAGAACTTCCAGTTCCTCGGCGGCCGCGAAGGCGGCGCGCCCGGCGCCGGCGGCCAGTCCGCCGGAGGCTCGGGCGACGACGTCGACCAGGGCTACGAGCAGCCGCAGCAACGTTCCGCCCCGCCGCCGCGCGCGCCGGGCGGCGGCCGTCCCGCCCCCGCGCCCCAGCACGACATCAACGACGAGGACGTGCCCTTCTGAAGGCCGCCCGCGTCGACGCCATCCCTCCCGTATCCTTTTAACCAATACAACACACCCATCACCATGGCCCACCATGAAGTCCTCCTCCTGAAGCCCGTCGCCGGTCTCGGCGGCGAAGGCGACCAAGTCCGCGTCCGCGCCGGCTACGCCCGCAACTTCCTCCTCCCCCAGAAGGCCGCCGTCGCCCTCTCCCAGGGCAACCGCAAGCGCGTCGAGGCGCTCAAGAAGCAGCGCGCCAGCCGCGAGGCCGCCGAGCTCGCCGGCGCCCAGGAGCTCGCCAAGAAGATCTCCAAGGTCTCCATCGCCTTCGTCGTCAAGACGGGCGAGGGCGGCAAGATGTTCGGCGCGATCACCTCCGCCGACCTCCACCAGAAGTTCGTCGAGGCCGGCGTCGACCTCGACAAGAAGAAGATCCACCTCCACACCCCGGTGAAGACCCTCGGCAAGCACGAGGTCTCCATCAAGCTGCACGCCGACGTCAGCGTGGACATCTCCTTCGACGTCGTCTCCGAGAACCCGATCGAGACCGCCCCGGTCGCCGAGGAGGCGCCCGCCCCCAAGACCTTCTCCAAGGCCAAGAAAAAGGCCGAGAAGGCCGGGTAATCCCCGCCGAGTCCCACGGCTCCTTTCGAAAGCCGCGCCTCTTTTGGGCGCGGCTTTTTTTATTCTCGCCGCGCGAGGCAGGGCGGCGACTTGCGACCGGTCTATAGTAGAGTTGTAGCCGCATTTTCGGCGTAGGCCGTCCGCTTGCGGATGCCCTTTCGCTTCTGGCGTCTCGCAGAAAGCGCCCGCAAGCGGGCGGCCTACGCGGCTACGACTTTGTTTTAGATGCTCTATGCCGGGCGCGCGCGTCCCTCTGCCACGCGGTTCGGGCGAGAAGATGCGACGCTCTCGCAAGCCACGGGCGAAGCGACAAATGGCCCGCCCCTCCGCCGAAGGGCCAAAGGCGTCGGGTGACCGCCATCGCCGCATGATCGAAAACAACAACCGGGCGACCGCCTTCTCGAAACGCCGTCCCCGCCGAAGCGGCCGGTTTGTCCACAAGGTATTCGCACCGTGTTCCCGGTGCTTGGAAAAATTCCCCCGCTCCTTTCCTTACACGTCTTGCCGGGAGTCGTTCATCCGCCTTGCCTCCGTCGCCAGCACCGCGATGTCCGATAGCATTTCAAGCCCACCCGACCAAACAAAGCTCGTGCGTTTCTTCGCGTTCGTGCTTTGCGCGATGCCCGCGTTTTTCGCGGTCGAGTGCCTGCTCATCGTGTTCGCGGTGCCCGCCATCCAGGCGATGTTTGCCGATTTCGGGACGCGACTGCCGGCCATGACCGAATTCGTCTTTGAGTGGCGTCCCGCCATCGCCGCGCTGGCCATCGCGGCCGTGCTCGTCCCGGCCCTCCTCTATTGGTCCAAGGGGCTTTGCAGGGGACACGTGATCGCCGCATCCGCCTTCGGCCTTTTCAACTTCATGCTCGCGCAAGCCGCCTTGTTGGGCGTTTTCCTGCCGATTTTCTCGCTCCGCGCGGTTTCCGGGGGCGTTTGACGGTTATTCATCGATGTCCGACTCCGCCAGCCACTCCTCCGCAGGCTCCGCCCGCAGCCCCCGCCGCTTTCGCAACACCGACGGCAATAACGCCCCCCCCTCCGCGCCCGGCCGGGTGCCGCCCCACTCCGTGGAAGCGGAGGAACAGCTCCTCTCCGCCTGCTTGCTCGACGGCGGCGACGTCGTCGCGCGCTGCCTGGAAGGCAAGATCGCCGCGGCCTCCTTCTACGTTCCGGCCAACCGCCTGATCTACGAGAAGCTCCTCGAGCTCTACAACGCCGGCAAACCCATCGACCTCGCCATCCTCGCCGAGGAATTGAAAACCACCCGCCAGCTCGACGAGATCGGCGGCTACGCCTACCTCACGCGCATCTCGGGTCGCATCCCGACCACCGCCGGCGCGGCCTACTTCATCGAGAAGGTCCGCGAACTCGCCCTCCTTCGCGAAATCATCCGCGCCGCCACCGGCGCAGTGGAGGATTGCTACGGCTACACCGGCGGCATCCAGGAGTTCGTCGACAAGGTCGAGCAGACGATGTTCAAGGTCACGCAGGAGCGCGTCGGCGACGGCGCCAAGCCCATGCGCGAGCCGACGAAGGAGGCGATGTTCGTCATCCAGAAGATGCTCATGAAGAAGGGCGAGCTCACCGGCGTGAGCACCGGCTACAAGGACATCGACCGCTACCTCTTCGGCCTCCAAAAATCGGAAATGATCGTCCTCGCGGGCCGCCCTTCCTGCGGAAAAACCTCCCTCGCGATGAACTTCGCCGAGCACGCCGCCCTGCCTCTACGCGGCCAAGGCGTCGCCACCCTCGTGTTCTCGCTCGAAATGAGCGCGGCCCAGCTCGCCCTTCGTCTCCTCTGCTCGCGCTCCCGCGTAAACATGAAGCTCCTGCGCGACGGTCTCCTCTCCAAAAACGGCGAGGAACAGCAGGAGTTGCTCAAGGTCGCCGACGAGTTCTCCAAGTCGCCTCTCTTCATCGACGATTCCAGCTCGCTCTCCGTCATGGAGCTTCGCGCCAAGGCCCGCCGCCTCCACGCCCGCCAACCCCTCGGCCTCATCGTCGTCGACTACCTCCAGCTCATCAGCCCGACCGACGGCACCGTTCCCCGCGAACAACAGGTCGCCGAGGCCTCCCGCGGCCTCAAGGCGCTCGCCAAGGAACTCGAGGTGCCCGTGCTCGTGCTCGCCCAGCTCAACCGTTCGGCCGAAAAAGAGAACCGGGCGCCCCGTCTCTCCGACCTCCGCGAATCGGGTTCCATCGAGCAGGACGCCGACGTCGTCCTCATGCTGAACCGCCCGAAGGAGGAAAACGACAAATTCCAAGTCGCCAGCGGCACGATGGAACTCTTTATCTCAAAAAACCGTAACGGCGAAGTGGGCGATCTAAAGCTCACCTTCCTCAATTCGATCACCCGCTTTGAAAACTACACGCAGTAAGCCCGCCGCGCGTCTCGTCGCGCGCCTCGCCCTCCTCGTAACCCTTTTCGTCGCCTCCGCGGTCATTCCCGCCGCACACCTCGGCGCGCAACCCGTCGCCGGCGGCTCGGCCACCGCGCCCTCCTCGGCGCCCGGCGTGCGCGTCGGCGACATCACGGTCCGTTTCAACGGCCCCGCCACCGTCTCCGAGCAAGTCGTCCGCGCGAACATGCAGCTCCAGGAGGGCTCCACGCTTGAGGACGCGCTGATCGACCGCGACATCCGCTCCCTCTACCGCACCGGCCAGTTCGAGTTCATCGAGTTCAAACGCGGTGCGCTCGTGGACGGCAAGGTCGACCTCGTCGTCGAGATCACCTCCAAGTTCCGCGTCTCCGCCATCACCTTCGAGGGCAACAAAAAGGTGAAGGCCAAGCGCCTCCTCAAGGAGGCCAAGACCAAGGAAAACCTTCCCCTCGACGAACGTCAGGTGAAGGAGGACGCGGAGAAGATCCGGGAGTTCTACCAGAAGTCCGGATACAACCAGGCCAAGATCGACTACCGCATCGAGCGCGACAAGGCCACCGGTCTGGGCCGCGTGTTCTTCGCCATCGAGGAAGGGGCCAAGGTCCGCATCAAGCGCGTGAACTTCGAGGGCAACACCGCCTTCTCCGACCGCAAGCTCCGCAAGGTCGTGGAGACGCGCAAATGGAACATCTTCTCCTGGCTCACCGACACCGGCCGTTTCCGCGACGACCGCTACGAGACCGACTTCGACAAGCTCCGCGACCACTTCCGCGACCACGGCTTCCTCGATGTCGAGATCGATCCCGCGAAGGTGAAGTTCGACTACCCCAAGCCGAACCGCCTCGTCCTGACCTTCACCATCGACGAAGGCCGCCAATACAAGCTCGGCTCCGTCGCCATCAGCGGCAACACCCTCTACCCGACCGAAAAGCTTCTCACCGTTCTCAAGCTCAAGACCGGGGACGTCTTCTCCCCCTCCGGCATCGAGAAGGACCAAAAGGCGCTCGAAAACTACATCGGCAAGGACGGCTACGTCGACGCCCGCGTGCGCATCGTCCGCAAGCCCAACCTCGAAAGCGGCGCCATCGACGTCGAATATCAGTTCACCGAGGGCGAGAAATACAACGTCGAGTCCATCCGCCTCGAGGGTAACACGAAGACCAAGAGCATCGTGATCCTCCGCGAACTCGCGCTCAGCCCGGGCGAGGTTTTCAACACCGTCCGCATGCAGACCTCGAAGCTGCGCCTGGAGAACACCCGCTTCTTCGAGGAGGTGAACATGAGCCCCGAGGTCACCAACCTCCCCGGCCGCCGCAACCTGAAGATCGCCGTGAAGGAGGGCCGCACCGGCAACCTCACCTTCGGCGCGGGCTTCAGCTCACTCGAACGCGCCATCGTGTTCGCCGAGGTCAGCCAATCCAATTTCGACCTCTTCAACCGCAAGAGCTTCTTCCAGGGCGACGGCCAAAAATTCCGTCTCCGCCTCCAGCTCGGCTCCCGCTCCAGCGAGGCGACGCTGAACTTCGAGGAGCCTTGGTTCCTCGAACGCGAACTCGCCCTCGGCTTCAACCTCTACCGCTCCTCGTCCGACTACTACAGCGACATCTACGAGGAGACCCGCACCGGCGCCGAAATCTACCTCCGCAAGCGCCTCTTCGAGCTGGTCGAAGGCCGCCTCGGCTACACCTACGAAATCGTCGAGATCTCCGACGTCGACCGCCAGACCGCCCCCTTCCTCCTCGACGAACAGGGCGAGCGCTCCGTCTCGAAGCTCACCTTCAAGCTCCTCCGCGACACCCGTGACCGCATCTACAACACCACGCGCGGAAACCGCGTCGAACTCGGCACCGAACTCGCCGGCGGTCCTTTCGCCGGCCAGACCGACTACTACCGCGTCGAGCTTCGCGCCTCCCAGTATTACAACACCTTCGAGACGCTCAACCAGGTGCTGTCCTTCATCGGTCGCGCCGGCGTGATCGACTCCTACGGCGACTCCGACCGCGTGCCCTATTTCGACCGCATGTTCCTCGGCGGCCCCAGCAGCTTGCGCGGCTTCGAGTTCCGCGAGGTCGGCCCGAAGGACATGGTCGGGCTGAGAACCCGGCCGGACCCCGACGGCTTCGGCTCCGCCCCCGATCCCGACGGCGCCGACGTCCCGCCCACCTACGAACCCGTCGGCGGCAACACCTACGCGATGGGCAGCATCGAATACACCTTCGAGGTCGTTAACCCTCTCCGTCTCGCGGTGTTCTACGACATCGGCTACGTGAACGTGGACGCCTGGGATTTCGATCCCGCCAACTACAACGACAACTTCGGCTTCGGCGTGCGCCTCATGGTCGGCGGCGCTCCCCTCAGTCTCGACTTCGGCATCCCGCTCACGACCGACGACCACAACGACGACGGACTTCAGTTTAACTTTTCCTTTGGCACCCGTTTCTAATTCGCGTGTCCTCGGATTTTCCGTCCCTTCAACCCTTCGAATTTTAAACTACATCGCATGAACAAACTCCTCGCCACCCTCTGCGCCATCGCCGGCTTCGTCGGCATCGCCGCCGCCCCGGCCTCCGCCCAACCCGCTCCCAAGATCTACGTGGTGGACATGGCCAAGCTCCTTGACGGTCACCACAAGACCGAAGAGCAGAACGCCAAGCTCAAGGGCGACGAAGCCAAGGCGAACGAGGAGCTCGAGAAGATCAACAGCGAGGGCAAGGTGCTCGTCGAGGAGCTCAAGAAACTCGAGGAGGACAGCAAGAACCCCGCCCTTGCCACCGAGGCCAAGGAAAAGATCCAGACCGAGATGCGCGCCAAGATCGAGGAGATCCAAAAGAAGCAAAACGAGGTCCAGTCCTTCCGCGGCAACACCCAGCGTTCGCTCCAGCAGCGCATCCAGAACTTCCGCAAGCTCATGTTCGAGGAGATCTCCGTTACCGTGAACGAGGTCGCGAAGAAGAAGGGCGCCACGCTCGTGTTCGACAAGTCGGGCCCCACCCTGATCGGCATCAACCCCCTCGTCTACTCCGACGCCGCCTACGACATCACCGAGGACGTCCAAAAGGAGATCAGCAAGAGCCGTCCCGCCGGCAGCCCCGCCCCCGCCGCCGCAGCCGCCAAGCCCGCCGCCGAGTCCGCGACCGAGTCCGGCGCCAAGGTGAACTTCCCCGGCACCAAGTAACCGGCCGCCGCCCAAGCCCCGCTTTCCCGCCCGGCGCGAAAAACGCGCCGGGCTTTTTGTTGCCCCGAAAGGCCGCTTCCGCGAACGACCCGCCGGACCGACGCGAATTCCCCGTTCGACATTGCCCCCGGCCCGCTCGTCATTGGCCCTCTCCGTATGATTTTCGCCCTAAGCGCCGCCGAACTCGCATCCCTGCTCGACGCCCGGTCCACCCGCGGCGCGACGTCCTCGACCGTTCGCAACATCGCCGCGCTCAAAGACGCCCGGCCCGGCGATCTTTCTTTCCTCGGCAATCCGAAATACAAGCCCGAGGTGGCCGCCACCAAGGCCTCCGTCGTGCTCCTCCCCGCCGACTTCGAAGGCGAGCCTCCCGCCGACCAGGTCTGGCTTCTCGTCGACAACCCCTCCGCCGCGCTCGCCTCTCTTTGCGCCCGTTTGGAGGCGTCCCTCTGGCCCCGTCCTTCCGCCGGCGTCCACCCCAGCGCCGTGGTCGATCCGTCCGCCCACATCGATCCGAGCGCGACCGTCGGCCCGCTCTGCGTCGTCGAGGCCGGCGTCTCCGTGGGAGCCCGTTCCGTCCTCCACGCGCAGGTCTTCCTGGGGCGCGGCGCGCGCGTCGGGGCCGACTCGTGGCTGATGCCTTCCGCGCATGTCGCCACCGAATGCGTCATCGGCGACCGCGTCCGCCTGCACGCGGGCGTCGTGGTCGGCGCCGACGGCTTCGGCTACGAGTTCCAGGGCGGCCGCCACGTAAAGGTGCCGCAGGTGGGCATCGTGGAGATCCACGACGACGTCGAGGTCGGCGCCAACACCACCTTCGACCGCGCCCGCTTCAGCCGCACCGTCGTCGGCCAGGGCACCAAAATCGACAACCTCGTCCAGATCGGCCACAACGTCGTCATCGGGCGCCACTGCATCCTCTGCGCCCAAGTCGGTATCAGCGGCAGCACTACGCTCGAGGACTACGTGGTGCTCGGCGGCCAGGCCGGCGTCGCCGGCCATCTCACCATCGGCAAGGGAGCCAAGGCCGACGGCCAGACCGGCATCAACAGCAGCGTCGACCCCGGCACCTTTTGGAAGGGCTCGCCCTGCCTGCCCTACCAGCTCGAACAACGCATCAACGTCCTGCGCCAGCGCCTGCCCGACCTTTTCCGCAAGGTCGACTCGATCGCCGCCGAGCTGGCGGAACTGAAGGCGAAGACGACCGCCTGAGGAGGCGGGACCTTACAACCCCAACGCGTCGCGCTTGGCCAGATACCACGCCACGGTTTCCTCCAGCCCCGCGCTCAACTCGGTCCGCGGCCGCCAGCCAAGCCGCTCACGGGCTTTCGTGATATCGAGATATTTCACCGACTTCACCCGCGGCCCGGTGATCAGCGGTTCCTCGGGCACCGCCTCCTTCGCGACCGTGTTCCATGCGCGCGTCAGCTGCGTGATCGCGTCCCGCAACGACAACGGGGCGCCGGAGCCGAAGTTGAAGGCCTCGCCGTTCACGCCCTCGTCGTCGAGCCGCTCCGCGGCCGCGAGGTAACCTTGCGCCATGTCGCGCACATGCAGCAGTTCGAGCACGTTCGTTCCATCCGTGCCGTCGACGACGGGTCGCTCGCCGCGCATCAGCCGCCGGATGGAGGCGGGCACGATCCGGGTGAAATTGGTGTCCCCGGGGCCGTAGGTGTTCATCCAGCGGCAGACCGCGGTCCGCATGCCGTAGATCTTGGCGTAGCAACGCACCGCGATGTCGGCGGCCACCTTCGTCGGCGCGTAGATGTTCGCGGCGGGCAGGGGAGGCGCGTCCTCGGGGATGGCGACGGTGGCGTTGGTCGCGCCGTAATACGCTCCCGACGAGGCGAACACCAGGCGCTTTGACCGGCGCGAAAGCCGGCAGGCCTCGAGCACGTGATAGGTCCCCATCACGTTCAGCTCGGCGGTCTCGATCGGGAGCGCGTTCGAGATCGTCACGATCGGCTGCGCCGCGAGCAAAAACACCGTGTCGGGCTCGAGACGCGCGATCAGCAGCTTCATCGCGGCCGCGTCGCAGACGTCGGCCGTGATCGCCCCCGCGCGCGGTTCGAGACTCGAGAGCCGGAGGTAGGAGTCCGCCGGATACGCCCGGTCGAGCACCGTGACCGCGGCCCCGCGCGCGAGCAGTTGCTCGCAAAGATGCGCGCCGCCAAAACCCGCGCCCCCGATCACGAGCGCGCGGTGGCCCTTCCAAAAATCGGTGGCCATGGCTGGGAGTTATCCGGCCCGCACGGTCAGCAGGGCGTCGTCCCCCGACATCTCCTCGTTCCGGTTTCCGGTCCCGCCCCACGTCCCGTCGGGCTGGTTGAAATACCAGAGGTAGAAAAGGATCGTGCGGCGCAGGCCGTCGTGGAACGAAACCGAGGGCATGAAGCCCGCCACGTTTTTGATCTTCGTGCCGCTGAGGTGCTGTTTGGAGATCGTCACCACTCCGGACACCGTCTGCGTGAGCCGGATGTAGCGGCTCCAGATCAGGTTCGCCAGGCGCGGATCGCCGCCCGAGCGCATGGCGTCCTCCTGCATGCCGGCCACCATGTCGACGATGTCGCGGAGCACGTCCGGCGTGGGCGAGTAATGGACGCCCGGCAGATTGAAGACCGAGCCGCGGCACTTCGGCTCGCGGGCCAGCGCCATGAACGCCCGGGCCGCGTCCTCGACATAGAGGTAGTCGCGATGATGTTGCAGGCTGCTGTAGTAGAGCTCGGGGGCGTCGTGACAGCGGAAAATATCCCGCATCGCCTTCGGAACCAGCCGGTAGTCGGTGTTGAAATCGTAAGGACCGAAAAGGTTGCACATCCGGAGCACGACCGTGTCGAGGCCCAGCGCCTGATGATAGGTGGCGGAGAAGATATCGGCCGCCAGCTTGGCCGCGTCGTAGACGCCGACGCCTCGAAGTTCGGATTTCTCCTCGTCGTAGGGCAGTTCCTCCGACTCGCCATAGACCTTGTCGGTCGAGGAATACAACAGCACCGGTCGCTTGTCCGCCGGGAGCAGACGGGCCGCCTCGGCCAAGTTCACGAAGCCCATCGTGTTCGCCAGGATCGTCGCGTACGGGTCGTGCATCGCCTTCTCGACCGTCGTCGCCCCCGCCGCGAGGTGGAAAATGAAATCGTAGCGTCCACGATGAACGATCTCGTGCATGCGGGCCTTGTCGGTGATGTCGGCCTCGACCACATCCAGCTTTTCCCGCAATCCCGCCAGATCGATCTGCGAGCCGTGGACGGGCCGGGTGTTGCAATCCAGCGCCGTCACCCTTGCCCCCGCCGCATGCAAGGCGCGGGACAGGTGACCGCCCACAAACCCGAAGGCCCCCGTGATCAAGGCCCGCTTGCCGGTCCAAAACTCGCGATCCCGGTCGATGCTTTCCGCGAGGGCGGGGCTCGGCCAGGAGTCCGGTATGAGCGAACCCTTGGCCTCTTCCACGGATCCGGAAAAAGCGCTTCCGTCGGCATAGGGGAAAATCGGACGACTGTTTTCTTCGGCTGGGAATTTCATGCGTATGGGTGATGGCTTCGACCGCGCCTCTGCGTCCGGCGCGCGCCCCGTGCAAGGCGGGACTTGCCCGCCGCCCCGGCCCCGTTTTCGCACCTGGAGGGCGTTTACGAGGGAAAAACGTTCCGTCGAGGGACGCCCCCCCCGGCCAATTCCGGAAAAGCCCCCGACGCCCCGTCTCCGCCCGGCACCGGGCGGGCGGGGATGAAATTTCCTTTCCGCCGCCCCGGGGCTTGTCAGCCTCCCGCCTTCCTTCACCACACCACGATGAGCGCCCCCCGCCTGAAGATATTCTCCGGCAACTCGAATCGACCTCTCGCCGAGGAGATTTGCAAGCACGTGGGAGTCCCGCTCGGCGAGGCCACGGTCACCTCGTTCCCCGACGGCGAGTCGTTCGTCAAAATCAACGAGAACGTCCGCGGTCACGACATCTACCTGGTCCAGTCGACCTGCACGCCGACCAACCATCACTTGATGGAGCTGCTCATCATGATCGACGCCGCCAAGCGCGCGTCGGCCCAGCGCATCACCGCCGTGATCCCGTTCTACGGCTACGCCCGCCAGGATCGCAAGGACCAGCCCCGCGTGCCCATCACCGCCAAGCTCGTCGCCGACCTCCTCACCTCGGCTGGCGCCCACCGCGTGCTCACGATGGACCTGCACTCCCAGCAGATCCAGGGCTTCTTCAACATCCCGGTCGACCACCTCTTCGCCTCGCCCGTCATCTTCAAATACCTCGAGCGATTCAAAGCCGAGAACCTCGTCGTCTGCTCGCCCGACGTCGGCGGCATGAAGATGGCCGCCGCCTACGCCGGCGCCCTCGGCACCGGCCTCGGCATGGTGTGGAAAAAACGCACCTCCGCCACCACCGTCGAATCGGTCAACATCGTCGGCGAAGTGGTCGGGAAAGACGTGCTCATCGTCGACGACATCACCGAGACCGCCGGCACGCTCGTGAACGCCGCCAAGCTCCTCCGCGCCCATGGCGCCAAGTCGGTCCGCGCCGCCGTCTCCCACGCCCTGCTCAGCCCGATGGCCTACGAACGCCTTCGCGCCGGCGACATCGACGAGCTCATCACCACCAACTCGATCCCGCTCGAGACGCGCGGGCTCCCCATCACCATCCTCAGCGTCGCGCCGCTCCTCGCCGAGGCCATCGTCCGCATCAACAACAACGAATCCGTCACCAGCTTGTTCAAGGTGAAGGGCTTCTAGATAGCGACTCCGTCAAGGAGTCGTCGGGCGAAAGGCGGAGGCGCGAGGCGCTTCCGCCTTTCGCGATTTCCAACGTCGCGCCACGGGGAACCTCCGCCCTTGCGCGCCGGTCAATCCGCATTCCCTTACCGTCCATGAAACTCCGGTTCCTCGCCTCCCGCACCCTTCTCGCCGCGTTGCTTGGGCTCGCGCTCCTTCCCGCCTGCCGCGCCCAGGAAAGCAAATCGTCCGCGGCGCCGCTCGACCTGAAGCTCGACCTCTCTCCGCTTTCGGCGCCCGCCGACCACCCCCGCGCGGTCTCCTACGCGGACGTCATCTCCCCGATCCAGCCGGCGGTCGTCTCCGTGTATTCGAGCAAAACCGTGCGGCAGCGCCTGCAGATGCCCGACATTTTCCGCCAGTTCTACGACGGCCCCTCCGAGCGCGAGCAGAAGCTCGAAGGCCTCGGCTCAGGGGTCATTGTATCCAAAAACGGCTACGTCCTGACCAACAACCACGTGGTCGCCGAGGCCGACGAGCTCAAGGTCGCCCTTGCCGACGGCCGCGAATTTCCCGCCAAGCTCATCGGCACCGACCCGAAAACCGACGTGGCCGTCATCCGCATCGAGGCCGAAAACCTTCCGGTCGCCACGCTCGCCGACAGCGACAAGCTCCGGGTCGGCGACATCGTCTTCGCCATCGGCAATCCCCTC
Source organism: uncultured Akkermansia sp. (assembly GCA_966251015.1). Lineage (GTDB taxonomy): Bacteria > Verrucomicrobiota > Verrucomicrobiia > Opitutales > Opitutaceae > IMCC26134_A. The sequence continues at coordinate 26,210 of CBINJQ010000006.1, forward strand.
GGCGTCGGCCAGACCGTCACGATGGGCATCGTGTCCGCCACCAGCCGCCGCATCGGCATCCTGGAAAACAAGCAGACCGGCGGATACGAAGACTTCATCCAGACGGACGCGGCGATCAACCAGGGCAATTCCGGCGGCGCCTTGATCGACGCCCAGGGACGCCTCGTCGGCATCAACACCGCCATCCTTTCGGGCGCCGGCGGCAACATCGGCATCGGCTTCGCCATCCCGATCAACATGGCCTCCTCCATTCTCACCAGCCTCGTCGAGACCGGCTCGGTGCAACGCGGCATGCTCGGCGTCGGCGGAGACGACCTGAAGCCCGACGTCGCCGAGGCCCTCGGCCTCAAGAAAGACCAGCGAGGCGTCATCGTCACCAACATCAACAAGGACAGCCCGGCGGCCAAAGCCGGCGTGAAAACCAGCGACGTGATCGTCGCCATCGACGGCCGGCCGGTCTCCACTTTCTTCGAGTTGCGCAACTCCATCGCCTCCCGGGCCCCCGGCTCCGTCGTGGAGCTTCGCATCCTGCGCGAAGGAAAAGAACGCACCATCAAGGCCACCCTCGGCTCCCTCAGCGGGGCGCTGGCCGCCTCGGAGCTGCTGCCCGGCGTGAGCATCAAGCCCCTCGACGACGAGACGCGCCGCCAGGTCGGCGCCCCCCGGGATCTCTCCGGCCTGGTCGTCACCGACATCGCCGACGACTCGCCCTTCGCCGGACGTCTCGCGCCCGGCATGGTGATCGTCGAAATCAACCGCCAGGCCGTCGGCGATCTCGACGAGGCCCGCGCGCTCCTCAAACCCGGCCGCAACCTGCTCATCGTCTACATCCGCGGCATGTTCAGCCCCATCGCGATCAGCATCAAATAAGCTCCGCGGAACAAGCGATCACCACCCGCAATAAAAAGCGCCGGCCCCGAAAGGCCGGCGCTTTTTCGCGTCGTTTCCCGCCGTGTCGCTCAACTGCCCGGCTTCTCCACCGGAAGCGCCGCGAGCTCGGGCGGCAGCTTGTCCGCCTCGAAGGTGGGAAAGCTAAGCTCCAGGAGCGAAACCGCCGGGATGTCGAAGCGCATCGTGCCCGCGCTGCGATCCACCAGCATCGCCACCGCCACCGGCACGCCGCCGCCCTTGCGCACGATGTCGATGCTCTCCAGCACGCGACCGCCGCGCGTCACCACGTCCTCGACGATCAACACGCGCTCGCCGGGCGCGAATTTGAACCCGCGACGCAGCACCAGCCGGTCGTTCTCCTTTTCCGCGAAAATATAGCGGGCCTTCGACCGGCGCGCGACTTCCTGGCCGATCACCAGGCCGCCCATCGCGGGCGCGAGCACCGTGACGTAATCCAGCCCGCCGACGGCCTTCAGCTTGGCCACCAACAACTCCGCCAGGCGCTCCACCGCCCCCATGTCCTGGCACACCTGCGCGCACTGGAAATAGTGGCCGCTGTGCAGCCCGGAACGGAGCACGAAGTGGCCGCGCAGCAAGGCGCGCGTGCGGGTGAAGATGTCGAGAATCTCTTGTTGGGAGGCGTCCATGGTGGTGCGAAAAACCGGACCCTGCCCGCGCGCCGGGGAAAAATCCAAACCAAAGTTCCGCGCCCGTCCCCGCCTCCCGCGCGCCTCCATTGGCCGTTGGACATTCGTCGTTCATCGAACGAAACTGGCGGTCATGGTCATCGAACAAGCGCCGCTGGAGGACGAGTTGGGGGACGTGCTCGAAAAGGCGCTGCGCCTCTCCGGCTTGTCCGCGGAAACGCTTTCCGCGAGGTCGGGTGTATCTCGCGAGCGGATACACGACGCCCTCGACTACCGCTACGAGGATCTCGCGCCCCGCGATCTGGACCTGCTCGCCGACGCGCTCGGCCTCGCGCGAACCGGTCTCCGCGAGGTCGCCTCCGGCCGCTACCCCCTGCCCGTCGTGTCCGGGCTGCCGTTCTGCCTCCATCCGCTGCGTTCGTCGCACGGGCTCGGCACGGCCAACGCCTACCTCGTCACCGACTGCCGCGGAGGCGAAGGCGTGCTTTTCGACACCGGTCCCGATCCCGCCCGGCTGCGCCGCATGTGGCCGGCGGGCGTCTCGCGCCTCGCGGCGATTTTCATCACCCACGCCGAGACGGAGCACACCGGAGCGCTCTCCGGGCTCCGCAGACAGTTTCCCGACGCGCCCGTGTTCGCCCCCGCCGGCGCCGGCGTGCCCGGCGCGACCGGACTCGCGGACGGCGCCCGGATGGAATGCTCCGGCTACTCCGTCGAGACGCTCGCCACCCCGGGCCACGCCGAGGCGCACAACGCCTACCTGGTGCGCGTGGCCCGGGCCCCCCACGCCGCGCCGCTTCTCGTCTGCGGCGACCTGCTCTTCGCCGGCTCCATAGGGGGCGGCTATTTTTGCGTCCGCCGGCAACGCGAACAGGTGGCGCGCGTCCTGCGCGATCTTCCCGCCCACACGGTTCTGGCTCCGGGCCACGGACCTCTCACGACCATCGCGCACGAACAGGCGCACAACCCCTTCGCGACGCCGCCAGGTTGACCCGGAGCGAGCCGCGAACGGATCGCCCGCGTGGCGAAGCGGAAATCAACT
>CBINJQ010000007.1:0-28354 GCA_966251015.1 uncultured Akkermansia sp.
TGAATACCGCTTTTGAGAGGGCTCATTGAGCCTCGCTTGGAGTGGAGAAGCCGCGGTCTTGAGGACCGCGGCTGATCGGTGTCGATGGGCGGCCAATGGCCGCGTGGTTGATGAGAGAAGAGGCTGATACCAATCGCCGCGTGAATTGAGACTATAACGCGGGTGCGTCTCTGCTCCCGCTGCGTGGAGATCAAACCACGGGCGGAGGGACCGGCAGTCCACCTGGTGCTCGATGCCTCGGGCGGGTGGGATTACTCCGCGGTCTTGAGGCTGCGGAGGTAGGCGACAACGGCGGTGGCTTCGGTTTTGTTGAAGCGGTAGGGCGGCATGGGCGGCATGACGGGCGCGCCGCTCGGACGCTCGCCGGTCATGAGGAACTTGATCGCCTGCTCGTCGGTGTAGCCGGGGAGGCCGGCGAGCGAAGGCGCGTAGGGCATCCACGGCATCTCGGCCAGGGGCTTGAAGCCGAGCGGGGCGCCTTGGAGCCAGCGGGCCTTGTCGAACTCGCCGGTGGGCAGGCGCGGGCTGTGGCAGTCGGCGCACATGGAGACGTTTTCGACGAGACGGCGGCCTTCTTCGACCTGGCTGACGGAATCGGCCGCGAAGGCGACGACGGGGAGAAGGAACGGGAGGACGCGGAAAGAACGAGCGAGGAAGGAGGACATGATGGTTGGACGCGTTTCCGTGGCGAAGCGTTGATCCGTCGTAAACGCCTATTTTTTGCCGAAACGGGCCGGAGGGCTTTGTCTCGCGCAGGAGAACGAGTGATCGTTTGGGTCGCGCCCCCCGGCCGACGTGAACTATTCCGCGCGGACGCGGGGAGATTTCCCAACGCTTCATGACCACCGGATGGACAGACATACCCTCGCCTCCCGCGCCCTATCTCCATGCGTGTCGCAGGACCACGGAGGCGGACCTCCATGTCATCGTGGCCATCCGGAGCGCGGGCGATCAATTCGAGGCCTACTCGATCGTCGATCATGGGACGCCGTTGAAAACCATCCGGAAGGAGGGCTGGGGAGCGAGCGTGGACGAGGTCGTGCGGCTGGCCCAATCCGTGTGCGACTCTTACCAACAGGACGGCGGCTCCTCCGTCCTTGCCGCTCGTCGATACAGTTATCTGGACAAGGTCGGAAAGTTGCGGGCCGGAGCGAGTCGGGATCGGCTTTTCGAACTCGTTGCGCGGGGCGAGCTCGGCTGGGACGGCCAGATCTGGGACGGCCGCCAATGGGTGTCGCTCGACGAGGGCATCGGCTTCGCGCAGATCCGGACGGGCGGCGCGTGGTGACGGCCCGCCGGGGAACCCCGGGAAGCCGGACCAGATCGCATGGCGGTCGGAGCCCGTAGGAAGGCCGGGCGGGCGGGCGACGGCGTGTCAGGGAGCCGGGGCGGGAAGGGTGGCGAGGTGGCCGACGGCCTTTTTCTCGATGGCTTGTCCGACCATCCGGACGAGCAGGAGTCCTTGCGGGGCGTCGAGGGCGCGGCCGAAATTCCGCAGCGACTCGAAACAGGCGCGGGCCTGTCGCGGGTCCTCATGGGCCGCGGCGAGCCCGGTTTCCTCGACCGCGCGGGCGAGATCCCGGAGCTCGTCGACGGTGGCGCGTAGCTCGGCGCCTTTCGTCTCCCGCTCAAAGGCGGAAAGCGCGGCGAAGTCGGTCTCGCGGAGTCCGAGGACCGAATCGGCGGGAAAGAGCCGTCCGGCGGACCAATCCGTTGAGACGAAGCGGCGCACGGCGGCCGGCTCGTCGCCTTGTTTCCAAAGGGCGAGCGGCTCCGAAAACGCGGGCGCGCCGTCCATGGCGGCGCGTCCCTCGGCCAGGGATTTTTCCGCGTCGGCGCGCACGGCCAGGACGGCTTTGTCCATGCGCACGCGGGTGTGGATCAGTGCGCCGGCGCCGATCAGGAGGAGCGTGGCGGAGGCGGTTACGAGCATGCGCGTCGCTCGCGACGCGGAGCGGAGCGGGCGGGAGGTGGCCGGTTGTTTTTCGGGGATGCGCGCGCCCGGAGGCGCGGCGACGCGCGTCGAGGGCGGCGCAGAAGAGGAGCGGGCGAAGGTCTCCACGTGCGTCTTGAACACGCTGGCCTGCTGGTAACGGAGGCCGGGTTCTTTCGCCAAGGCGCGGAGGACGATCTCGTCGAGGCGCACGTCGATGCTCACTTTTCGCGAAGGCGCGACGATCTGGTCCGGGCCGGGACGCTGGTCGGTGAGCATCTCGTAGAAAACGACGCCGAGGGAGTAGATGTCGGCGCGGTTGTCGACCTTGTCGGGGGCCGCGATCTGCTCGGGCGCCATGTAGCTGGGCGTGCCGACGGGGTGTTCCTCGGGGTGGTCGCCGGCGCCGAGCATTTTCACCAGGCCGAAGTCGGCGACCTTCACGTGTCCGTCGCTGCCGAGCAGGAGGTTTTCGGGTTTGATGTCGCGGTGGACGATGCCGCGGTCGTGCGCGTATTGGAGGGCGTCGCAGAGGGAGGGGATGATCGCCAGCGCCTGCTCGGGCGTGAAGCGGAAGTTCGTCAGGAGCGTGCGCAGGTTGGAACCGTCCACGTATTCCATCAGCAGGTAGAAGAACCCGCCCGCCTGTCCGAAGTCGTGGACCGCGACGATGTGGGGGTGGTTGAGCTTCGCGAGCGCCTGGGCTTCGCGGGCGAAGCGCTCGGAGAACTCGGGGTCCGTCTCGCGGCCGGGGTCGAGGAGCTTCAGCGCGACGAGGCGGTCGAGCGACTTTTGGCGGGCCTTGTAGACGACGCCCATGCCGCCGCGTCCGAGGCAGGAGAGGATCTCCAGTTGCGGAAAATGAGGCGCGATTTCGTGCGGGGACGGGGGCGGGGGGCGTTCGCCGGTGTCGGCGAAGAGGCTGTCGTCTTTCAGGTTCACGGCGGCGAGACAGCGGGGGCAGAGTCCCTCGGGGGCGTCCTTGGGCATCGGCAGGCCGCAGCGGGGGCAGGGGGGATTTTTCGGCGGATGGGTGTTCACACGAAATGGAGAAGGACGCCGCGGGACTTGTTACCGGAATTTTTTAGTCTCTTCCGAGAACGGACACGACGTGGCGCACTTCGTCGTCGACCTCGGCCGGGTCGGAGACGGTTTCCGCGATCTCCTCGCGGAAGAGCCGGCGGAAGCGTTTTCGCAGCCGGTGCAAGGCGACGCGGGCCGCGCCTTCGTTCAAGCCGAGGCGGGCGGCGATTTCCGGGTAGGCGACCTCGCCCCGATCCGAGGTGAGGAAGGTTTTCAGGCAATCAAACTCCTCGGTCCGGCCGGACTTTTCGTAATCCGAGCGCAGTCGCGCCATCGCGCGGTCGAGCAGGGTCAGCGCCCAGCGCCGCTCGAAGATCTGGTCGGCTGGCATTTGCTCCGCCGCCTCATCCCCGTAACGGGACTCGGCCAGCCCGGGATCCAGCGGCAGGTGGAGGGCGCCGCCTCCTCGCTTGAGGGCGAGCGTCTTGTCCCGCTCGTTGGCGAGGAAGTGTTTCATCGCGACGACGAGGAAGGCGCGGAAACGCCCGTTCCCGGGCGCGACCGAGCGGAGGAAGTCTTTTTCCAGGAGCCGTTCGAAGAAGGCCTGGGTGAGATCCTGCCCGTCGTGCGGCGAGCGGCCGCGTCGCCTCACGTAGGCGTAAAGCGGATACCAGTAGACCCGGCAGAGCGTGGCCAGCGCGTCGTCCGAGGCGGGCGAGCCCTTGTCGCGGGCGCGGAGGACGACCGACCAGCGCGTGGTGAGGAACAGCGGATGGGCGGAGGGCGGGCGGGAGTCGCGGGCCGGATCGCTCATGCGGGGAGGCGGGCGGCGCCCGGACGGGTGTGGCCGGAGGCCGGGGGAGGGGAGACGCGAGGCATGGATTCGAGGGGATCAAATCCAGGATAAGGGCGCTTCGCGGTTTGTTACACGCGATGGAAGCGCGGAACGTTTACGAAATCACCGCGAGGGAGACGAGGGCGCGGAGACGGGCGGGATCGGTGGCGGAGGTTTTGGCGACGAAGCCGCCGGCGTGGGCGAAGTGGACGTCGGGCTCGTTTTTGATCCGGGTGAAATCGAGCGACGGGTGGTCGCGGAAACGCGAGAGGCCGTAGCCGGGGTTGCGGCGGTCGGGCGTGATCGTGGCGATCACGCGGTCGGCGAGGCCCTGGCCGGCGACGTAGCGGTCGATGCCGGCGGAGGGGTCGTCGGGCAGCGGCTCGGTGCGCGGCAGGAAGACGACGGTCCGGTCGGGGGCGCCTTCCTGGAGCGTCCAGCGCTCGGCGTGGCGGCCGATGAAATCGAGGCGGCCGCGGAGATCGCGGAGGTAGGAAAGGATGTCGTCGCCGACGAAGCGCATGACCTCCCAGAGCGGTTCGCCGGGCTGGAGGCGGGAGGCCAGGGCGAAGCGGCGGAGAAGGGCGCCGTCGAGGGGCGAGTTGAGCTTGTTGACGATATCGCGGTCGACGCCGAGGCGGCGGGCGGTGTCGTTGGGACCGCGGCAGTCGAACCATTCGGCGGGTTCGAGCCAGTCGAGGAATTCGCGCGCGTCGGCGTAGAGGCCGAGTTCCTGGAGGATGAGAGAGATCGAGCAGGTGGGCGCGTGGTCGCGGGGGAGCTGATGGTGGTCGAAGTTGTTGAGCGCGGGCTCGTGGCGGTGGCCGACGTCGAGGACGAGCGTGGCTGGGTCGGCGAGATCGGTCTCGGTGGGCTCGCGGCGGAGGATCGGCACGGGAGCGGTGGCGAGGAGGAGGCAGGAGGCGATGAACTCGTCCTTATGCGCGGAGCCGGGATGGGTGAGGATGGTGGTGAAAGGTGTCATGCGCCGCTGCGGGCATGGGCGCGGCGGGCGGGCGGCGCAAGTCCGGGCCTACCGTTCCCGAACTTCGAGTCGCAGAAAGCGTGCACCAGCGGCGACCGGGTTAGGATCGTTCACGAGAACGGACTCGCCGAGGTTACCTGGATTTCGGGCGATCTCCTGCCAAGTTTGGAGGTCGGACGAGGCCCACACGATGTAGTCGAGATTTTCGCGGAGCCGAGTGAACGTCATGACTAGATGATCGTCGGTTACGGCGACTTGCGGGTGCCGGGCGTCGCCGGATTCTCCGGGATGCGAGCCGAGGGCGAACTCCAGCAGATTGGCCATCCCATCGCCGTCCGGATCGGCTTGGTCGGCGGCTTCCTCGAGGTTGTCCGGGTTTCCGAAGTATTGCGTCCGCCATGTTTGCAAGGCGGTGAGCACGCTCACGTCGACAGGGTCGCTCGTCACCTGCTGGCTTCCTGCAGTGGCTTTGACTGTGTAAGGGCCGGCGTGGGACACCGTGACCGGCGAGATCACGAGAGTGGCGGCGGTTTGGCCGGAGAGCGCGGTGTCGCCTTGATACCACTGGTAGGTGGTCCCTGTCGGGCCGGCGGTGACGACGCCGAGCTGAAGGGTCTGCCCGACCGTCACGGTCGTGGGCTGGGGCGGGGTTGTGATGCGCAGGCGGGGGATCACGGTCAGAACGACATCGCCGGTGATGGTGCCGACCGCGTTGGAGAGCCTCACGCGATACAGTCCGGCGTCGGACAGATCGACGTCGGTCAGAACGAGTGAGGGGGCGGTCTCGCCGACGATATCCACGGTGCCTTTTCTCCATTGGATCGTCGGGGCGGGGATGCCGGTGGGAACGAAGGAGAAGGTGACGGAGTCGCCTTCGATCACGGTGTAGGCCTGCTGGAACTGGGTGAAGCCCGGGTAATAGCGAACCACGAGGGCGACCGGGTCCGACGCCACCGTGCCTACGGCGTTGGTGGCGCGGGCGGTGTAGATGCCCGCATCGCCGCGAAGGAGTTTTGAGAAGCTCAGGGTGGCGCCGGTCGCGCCGGGGATCGGTGTTTCACCCTTATACCACTGGAGGGTGGGCGCGGGCCGGCCGGTGACCGAGACGGTGAAGCTTGCCGGGGTGTTCTCGTTGGCTTCGACGGCGACGGGCTGCACCAGAAAACGCGGTTCGTTGCCTTCGGTCAGCGCGACGCCATGCGCGCTGTCCATCTTCACTGCGATCACGTTTGTCAGATCCGAGGGGGGGAGGTGGGCGTCGCCGAAGGTGGAGCCCCAGACCGCGAGGGTGCGGTCGGGGCGGATCGCGGCGCTCAGGTTGTAACCGGCCGAAATGCCGAGGGCGGAAGAGAGATTGGCGGGGACGGCGGCCTGGCCGGAGGTATTGTCTCCCCATGCCAGAACGCCGCCGTCGGCGAGCAAGGCGAGGGAGTGGTTGGCGCCCGCGGCCACGCTTCGGACACCGGAGAGGCCGGGCGGCACGGTGGTCTGGCCTTCGTTGCCGCGGCCCCAGGCCCGGACGGTTCCATCGGTGAGCAACGCGAGGGCGTGGTAATGACTGTTTATGTCATAGGTCCCGACGGACAGGGATGCGACGTCGGACAGATTCTCCGGCACCGGATAGCGCTGCCCGGTCTCGACGGGCATGACCGTTCCGTCGACCCTGAGCGCCAGCGATTCGGGGCCGGCGGCGATGGCCACGATGTCCACGGCGTGGGGAGTCCGAGCGCGGCTTGCGCCCCATCGCACGACGGTGCCGTTGGACTTCAGGGCGAGGGAAAAGTCGTAGCCCGCGGCGACGGCCACCACGTCGGTCAGTCCGGCGGGCACGGTGCGCTGGCCGGAGCTGTTGCTTCCCCAGGCGACCACGGTGCCGTCCTCGCGGAGAGCCAGGGAGTGCCGCGGGCCGCTGGAGATCGCGAGCACGTTGGTCAGTCCGGCGGGCGGGCTGGTGTGGCCCGAGTTGTTGGAGCCCCAGGTCACGACGCTCCGTCCTCCGGCGACGTTTACAAAGGCGTAGGTCCGCCGGGTCGCGCCGAGGGCGTCGGTGACATCTACCGTGTAGTAGCCGGCGTCGTCATAGTCGGCGGAAGCTTTTTGCCACGTGGCGGAATTCAGGTCGGCGACGGGAACGCCGTTTTTACGCCATTGGTAGACGAAGGGAGACGTGCCGGTCGCCGTAACGCTCAAGCTGAGAGGCTGGCCCTTTTGGACAACGGTGCGGGCGTTGGCGAAAGCGATCTTGGGCGGAGCGTTTTTGGTCAAAACCACGCTGTGGGTGTCGCCGCCGGCGATGCCGACCACGCCGGTCAGGCCCGGGATGGCCTTGGATTGAAGGTATTCGTTGCTGCCCCAAGTGACGACGGTTCCATCGGATTTGCGCGCGATGCAGTGGTAGATTCCGCAGGCGATCTCCTCCACGTCGGCGAGCCCGGCGGGGACGTTGGTCTGGCCGCGGGTGTTGTCGCCCCAGGCGACGACGGTGCCATCCGCGCGCAACACGAGCGCATGGTAACCGCCTGCGGCGATGGCCACGACGCCGGTGGCCGCGGCGGGAATGGAAAGCAGCCCGCCGTTGGAGGACCCCCAAGTCCGCACCGTGCCGTCGCTTTTCAGCGCCAGCGAAAAATTGTAGCCGGCGGAAATGGCGACGACCTGCGACAGGCCGGCGGGAGGCGTGGCCATCGCGGAGGGCGCGGTGAGATAGGGATTCTCGTCCCAGGCCTGCACGGTGCCGTTCATCTTTAGCACGAGAGAGTGGTCGAAGCCGGTGGAGACGGCGACGATGTCGTTCAGGCCGGCGGGGACGCGGCTGCCGGTCGCGAAAGGGCCGCCGCCCCAGCCGACCACGGTGCCGTCCGCTCGCAAGGCGAGCAGGCGATAGTGGCCACCGTCGAGGCCGACGACCTGGTCTAGGTTTTGGGGAATATATTTGGTCGTGTAGTCTTCGCCGCCCCAGAGGGCGACTTTGCCGTCGGAAAGCAGGGCGGCGGTGTAGCCGGCGCCGGCGGCGAGGGCGGTCGCGCCGGTCTGATTTTCGCCGCCGGTGAGCTGCGAATAGGAGTTGCTGCCCCAGCCGACGATTTTCGCGGGCTCGACGACGTTCACAAAGGCGACGACCCGGCGAAAGGAGCCGTCGGGTCGTCGGACTTCCACGACATAGGCGCCGGAGTCACGATGGCTTGCCTCCTGCCTATCGAGGCTGGAGCCGGTTTCGTCCGGCAGCAGCCTGCCGTTGCGCCGCCAGACATAGGAAAGCCCCGGTTCGGCGCTTCCGATCGTCAGCGTGAAAGGCGCGCCCGCCGTCACCACGGTGCGCGAAGGCGGGGTGGAGGTGAGCGTCGGCGCGGGCAACACCGTCAGGTTTGCCGGCGCGGAGAGGATCGAGCCGGCGGCGTTTGTGATGCGCACGGTGTAGGTGCCGCTCTGTTCCGCTTGGACGTAGGGGAGGTTGAGGGTGGTCGAGGTCTGGCCTGTGAGCGCGATGTCGTCCCGATACCATTGATAGCGCAAAAACTGTCCGGTGGCTTCCACGCGCAGGACATGATCCGCGCCGGCCGTGAGGGTGATCGAGTCGGGTTCGTCGGTGATCGCCGGGATGTCGGCGGAATAGATCGCCACCGCATGTGGGTCGGCGACGGAGATCGAGCTCAGGTTGAACAGGTCGGGGTTCGTTAAAAGCGGCGGGAGGTTGCCGGTTCCCCAAGCGACGAGCTTTCCGTCGGAGCGAAGAACGCATAAGGAATTGTAGCTGCCGCAGGCTCTCCTGGCGCCGAAAAGCCCGGGCGGAACTTCCAAAGCCGAGCCGGAGGTCCCCCACCGGACGACCGTGCCGTCGGTTTTTATCGCGAGCGACTGACCGCTGACCGCATGGACGGCGCGCACATCCGAAAGCCCGGCGGGAGGAGTGGCTTGGCCGGAATAATTTTCGCCCCAGCCGACCACGCTCCCGTCCTCGCGCAAGGCCAGGCTGTGGTAATTGCAGGAAAGCGCCACCACGCCGGTCAGCCCTGCGGGCGGGGTGGCTCGGCCGGAATAATTGTCGCCCCAGGCGACGACCGTGCCGTCGGCCTTTAGCGCAAGGCTGGTCGAGCCTCCGGCGGAGATCGCGACCACGCCGCCTAGGCCGGGGGGGATGGAGATCTGGCCTTTGTTGTTTCTTCCCCAGGCGACCACGGTGCCGTCGGCCTTGAGGGCCAGCACATGCATGTCGCCGACCGAGATGGCCACGACGTCGGTCAAGCCGGCGGGAACCGAGGTTTCCCCGTAGCTGGCCGTGCCCCAGGCGAGGACGGTGCCGTTGGCGCGCAGGGCCACGGTGAAGTATTGGCCGGCCTCGGCCGCCACCGGGTCGGTGAGCGTGGCAGGCACACTCAAGCTCAGGCCTAGATCGAGCAGATTGGCGCGAGGGACGAGGACGTTGACGAAGCTGATCGCGCGGGTTTTGAGCCCGTCGCCGTCCGTCACCTCCACCGTGAAATAGCCGTCGTCGAAACGAGACAGGGACGGATAAGAGAGGGTGGGTTCGGTCGCGGCGGGGATCGGACGGCCGTTGTGTTTCCACTGGTAGGAAAGCGGCGCGGTGCCCGTCGCTTCGACCGTCAGGCTGAGGTCGCCGAATTCGTTGACTACAGTGCGGGCGGCGGGCGCGGTCACGACCACGGGCTGGGCCCAGGCGAGGGCGCCGATCATCCACCAACCAAGCACAAACCAGTGGATGAACCGGAAAGCACGAAGGGGCGCGATTCGTGAATAAATAGCTAACTCCATGGCTAAGCTATTTCCCCGTCGAGATACGCAAAGACAACAGCGATCCCAAAGACGACCCGCGATTCCCGTCGCCCAGCGGTGGCGGGCGAGGCGAGGGAAACGCGACCGGGTCGGGAGCGGAGCGAGTCATCGTCGGCGGGGCAAACCGCCGGTTTACGAGGTCCGGCGACGGCGGCGGGTGGCGGCGAGGGCGAGGGCGCCGAGGGCGGCGAGGGTGGCGTAGGCGGCGGGCTCGGGGATGGCGTTCAGACCGAGGATGCCGTCGGAGTAGAGTTGGGTGGTATCCCAGGAGTAGCCGGAAGCGAGCGACGGGAGGTTGATCGCCGCGAAGGTGCCGCCGATGGAGGTGGCCTGGAAGAGCTGGAAGCTGACCGAGCCGGTGGGGGTGAAGCCGCCGAAGAACACGACATCCAGATCGCCGCCGACGGTGAGCGCGCCGGCGCCGCCGACGTTGATGGCGTCGTAGTGGCCGGCTCCGAAGGAGGCGGAGGTGCTGCGCACGGTGCCGCCGAGCTCGAAGAGAGTCGTGCCTTCGAGGACGGACCCGGAGCCGATGGTGGTCAGGCCGGGGCTGTTGCCGGGGGAGAAGGTGGCGCCGACGTTGAGCTGGAGGGCGCCGGTGAAGGTGCCCGCGCCGGTGAGGGTGGCGCCGGACTCGACGGTGACGGCGCCGCTGCCGAAGGCGGAGCCGGAGGTGTTGTTGATGCGCACCACGCCTTCGCCGATGTAGGTGCCGCCCGAATACGTGTTGGCGCCGGTCAGCTGGAGTTCGCCCGCGCCGTATTTGTTGAGGCCGCGTCCGCCGCCGCTCTGGCCGATGGAGCCGGAGAGGGTGGTGAGGGCGGTGTTCTCCACGACGAGATCGCGGTTGCGGAGGAGGGTGAAGGCGCCGGTGAACGTGATGGGCTGGGAGCCGCCGAAGACGGTGTCTGCGTTGAGGCGCATGGGCGTCGCGACGACGCGGGGGCCGCCGGAGGACTGGAGGGAGGCGCCGTTGAGGGTGGCCGCGCCGGTGCCGAGGGCGTTGTTGTGGGCGAGGGCGACGGTGCCGGCGTTGAGGGAGGAGGCGCCGCTGAAGGCGGAGTTGTCGCCGCCGAGGGTGAGGGAGCCGGCGCCGTTCTTGGTGAAGAGACCGTTGCCGCTCAGGACGCCTTGATAGGAGGAGTCGTTGGAGCGGTCGACGACGAGGGAGCCCTGGTTGAGCACGGGGCCGGTGAGCGAACCGGTCGTGCCGCCGTTGCCGAGGTGCACGGTAGTGCCGGCGCCGATACCGAGCGAGCCGGCGAAGGTGTTGTCGCCGGTGAGGGCGAGGGAGCCGCCGCCGGTGAGGGCGAGGCCGCCGGAGCCGGTGATGCCGGTGGCGAAGGCGAGGGCCTGGCCGTTCAGGTGGGCGGTGCCGCCGGCCGACGTGATGGGCGCGAGGCGGGAGGAGATGTCGGCGGTGTTGCCCGTGGCCCAGCGGAGGGCGCCGCCGGCGAAGGCGATGGAGCCGGAGCCGAGGTTGTCGGGGCTGGAGAAGACGAGGGTGCCGCCGCGGAGGGTGGTGTCGCCGGTGTAGGTGTTGAGTCCGCCGAGGGTGAGGACGCCGGCGGAGGTGCCCTCGATCTCGACCGAGCCGGAGCCGGAGATGCTCGGGCTGAAGGTGCGGGCGGAGGTGGAGTCGAAGGCGAGGGTGCCGTCGTTCAGGATGCCCGCGTTGGTGGTGCCTTGCGGGCCGAAACGGAACGAGGCGTTGGTGCCGAGCTCGAGGGCGGTCGACGACGTGAGCGTGCCGTTGAAGGTGCTCGTGCCGGTGAGGGTGAGCGAACCGGCGCCGGATTTGAGGAGGTTGCCGGAGCCGGAGAGTCCGGTGAAGGTCAGGGCGTTCGCGCCGTGGTCGAGGGTCGCGCCGCCGGTGCCGACGGTGAGGAGGCGGTCGGTGTCGAGCGCGGCGGAGGTCCGGAGGATGGCTCCGTTGCGCAGAGTGACGCCGGAGGTGGAGGCGCCGAGGGAGGAGTCGGACGACACGGAGACGCGGGTGGCGTCGACGATGAGGCCGCCGCTGAAGGTGTTCGTGCCGGAGAGGACGAAGCCGCCGTTGGAGCCGAGGGTGGCGGCGCCCGAGCGGGTAAGCGTGAGAGAACGCGCGCCGTCGATGTCGCCCGAGAACGTGTGGGGGGCGTCGACCGAGCCCGCGGCCTGGGAGGCGGTGAGGGTGAGATTGCGCTGGAGGGAGACGGGGCCGGTGAAGGTGAAGACCGCGTTGGAGGGGTTGCCGACGAGGGTAAGATTACCGTCGAGCGAGAGCGCGTTGTCCAAGGTGCGCGAGGCGCCGTAGGCGAAGAGGGCGCCGTCGGTGATGGCGAGGGGGCCGGAGCCGAGGGCGGAGTCGTGGCCGAGGAGGAGGGCGCCGCCGCCTCCGAGGGTGGTGCCGCCGGAGTAGGTGTTGGCGCCGTTGAGGATGAGGCTGCCGAGGCCGGTCTTGACGAGGGAGCCCGAGCCGGAGACGACGCCGTCGAAGAGGCCGGAGCCGAGGGTGAGGGTGGCGGAGCCGAGGGCGATCTCGCCGCCGGTGGAGCCGCCGCCGCTGATGGACGCGAAGGTCTGGTCGTGGCCGGCGAGGTCGAGGCGAGCGCCGGAGGCGTCGTCGATGAGGATGGCGTTGGACGACGGGAGGGCCTGGGCGACGCCGAGGCGGAGGGTGCCCTGCTGGATTTGGGTGTAGCCGCTGTAGGTGGCGGCGGTGTCGATGGAGAGGGTGCCGGCGCCGGTCTTGACGAGGATGGAGCCGGAGTTGGCGGTCTCGCCGAGGGAGCCGGTGATGGCGAGGTCGACGGCGGCGTTGGCGGAGTCGCCGATGGCGAAGGTGCGGGTGGCGCCGGAGCCGAGGTCGAGATTCGCGGCGATAGAGGCGCCGAGCGGGGCGTGGGTGGCGTCGAAGGTGATGGTTCCGTCGACGGCGAGCGTGCCGCCGCCGGTGGCGAGGACGCGGGACGCGCTGGTTGCCGTCGCGCCGCCGAGGGTGAGGGCGGAGACGGAGGCGTCGTAGCCGTTGAGGTCGAGGGTGGCGGTGCCGCCGGTGACGGACGAGAGGAGGTTGACGTCGGTGGCGGGAAGGGCGGAGGCGGTGCCGAGGCGGAGGGTGCCGGAGCGGACGGTGGTGTTGCCGGCGTAGGTGTTGGCGGCGCCGAGGGTGAGGGTGCCGGAGCCGGCGAGAATCAGGCCGGAGTTGCCGGTGAGGGCGGTGCCGAGGGTGACGGCCTGGCCGTTGGGGTCGAAGGCGGCGTCGGACGATCCGAGGGCGGCGAAGCGCGCGGAGGGATCGGACGTGTTGCCGGTGGCCCAGCGGAGGGTGCCGCCGGCGAAGACGAGGTCGCCGGTGGAACCGAAGTTGGAGAGGGCGGAGAAGGCGAGGGTGCCGGAGCGGAGGGTGGTGTCGCCGGCGTAGGTGTTGAGCCCGCCCAGGCTGAAGACGGAGGAGGGGGTGCCCTCGATCTCGACCGAGCCGGAGCCGGAGACGATCTGGTCGTAGGAACGGGAGGAGGCGGAGTCGAAGACGAGGACGCCGTCGTTGACGATGCCGGTGTTGGTCGTGCCCTGCGGTCCGAAGCGGAACGAGGAGCCGGAGGCGAGGGCGAGGTCCGTAGTGGACGTGAGGATACCGTTGTAGGTGCTTGAGCCGGTGAGCGTGAGGGAGGCGGGGCCGGATTTGAGGAGATCGCCGGAGCCGGAGATGCCGGTGAACGCGAGGGCGTTTGCGCCGTGGTCGAGGACGCCGCCGCCGGCCTCGACGGTGAGGAGGCGGGTGGTGACGAGCGGGACGGAGGTCTGGAGGATGCCCCCGTTGCGGAGGGTGAGACCGCCGTTGGCGTCGCCAAGCTGGTTGTCGGCGGAGACGAAGAGGCGGGTGCCGTCGATGGAGAGGCCGCCGGAGAACGTGTTGGCGGCGGAGAGGACGAAGCCGCCGGCGGCGCCGAGGGAGGCGGAGCCCTGGCGGGAGACGGTGAGGGCGTGGGGACCGGCGATGACGCCGGAGACGGTGTGGACGACATCCAAGGAGCCGGAGTCCTGGGTGGCGGCGAAGGTGGAGTCGCCGTCGAGCGTGACGGGACCGGTGAAGGTGAACGCGTGGTTGGCGCCGGTGCTGACGAGACCGAGGGTGCCGTCGAGGTTGAGATCGTTGGCGAGGGTGCGGAAGGCGCCGAGCGGGGCGAACGAGCCGCCGGTGGCGGTGATGGGACCGGAACCGAGGGAGCCGTCGTGGCCGAGAGCGAGGGTGCCGGCGCGGAGGGCGGTGCCGCCGATGTAGACGTGGGCGGTGGGGAGGCTGAGCGTGGCGAGGCCTTCCTTGGCGAGGCCGCCGGTGCCGGAGATGAGGCCGGAGTAGGTGCCGCCGCCGCGGACGGTGAGGTTGCCGCCGCCGAGGAAGATATTGCCGCCGGAGGCGCCGCCGCCGGAGAGGCCGCCGATGGTCTGGTCGTGGCTGTTGAGGTCGAGGAAGGCGGAGCGGGAATTGGCGAGGCCGAGGGCGGAGCCGGCGGACAGGGCGCCGGTGGCGCCGAGGCGGACGGTGCCTTCCTGGATGAAGGTGGCGCCGGTGTAGGAGCTGTTGGAGCCGGAGAGGAGGAGGGTGCCGGCGCCGGTCTTGGTGAAGCCGGAGCCGGAGCCGGTCGTGGCGTCGACGATGGAGCCGGAGATCGTGAGATCGGTGGAGGCGGAGGATGAGTCGCCGATGTGGAAGAGTTGGGAGGAGGCGCCCGCGAGGCGGAGGTCGGCGGAGACGACGGAGCCGAGCGGGCTGCCGACGGGGCTGTAGGTGAGGGCGCCGGACAGGGTGAGCGAGCCGCCGCCGGTGGAGGTGAGATGGGCGGCGCTGTTGGTGAGACCGCCGAGGTTGACGCCGCCGAAGGTGAGGCTGGCGGCGGTGGCGTGCTGGCCGTTGAGGTCGAGGACGGCGAGGCCGTTGGTGATGCTCGAGGCGAGGGTGAGCGCGGTGGCGGCGGGGAGGGCGGTGGAGGAGCCGAGGCGGAGGGTGCCGTCGTTGACCGTGGTGGGGCCGGAGTAGGTGTTGACGCCGGAGAGGAGGAGGGCGCCGGCGCCGACCTTGAGGATGCCGGTGCTGGCGGAGGTCGCGGAGATGTCGCCCGAGACGGTGAGGTCGGAGGCCGCGTTGGTGGAGTCCGCGATGTTGAAGGTGCGGGTGAGGGTGCCGAGGTTGAGGTTGGCGGAGACCGTGGAGCCGAGGGGCTGGTTGGTGTTGAAGTAGACGACGCCGCCGGCGCCGAGGAGGGTGACGGTGCCGCCGCCGGTGGCGGCGAGGTGGGAGGAGCTGGTGGCGAAGGATCCGCCGAAGGCGAGGCCGGGGGCGGAGATGTCGTGGCCGCCGAGATCGAGCATGGCGGTGCCGCCGGAGGCGGTGGCGAAGAGGTTGACGGTGGTGGCGGGCAGGGCGGCGGATGAGCCGAGGATGACGGTGCCGTCGTTGACGGTGGTGGCGCCCGAGTAGGTGTTGACGCCGGAGAGGAGGAGGGTGCCGGCGCCGTTTTTGATGAGGTTGGAGTTGGCGACGTTTTCGGAGATGTCGCCGGAGACGGTGAGGTCGACGGCGGCGCTGGAGGAATCGGCGACGGTGAAGGCGCGGCTGCCGGTGCCGAAGTTGAGGTCGGCGGAGATCGCCGAGCCGAGGGGGTTGCCGGTGGTCTGGTAGACGATGTTGTTGGTGAGGGTGACGGTGCCTCCGCCGGTGGCGACCAAGTGGGCGGAGCTGGTGGAGGTGGCGCCGACGGCGCCGCCGAGCGTGACGCCGGGGAGGGTGATGTCGCCGCCGTTGAGGTCGAAGACGGCGGTGGCGCCGGGACCGGACGCGGTGATGCCGAGCGAACCGGAAATGGTGCCGGCGGCGCCGAGGCGGAGGGTGCCGTCGAGGACGGTGGTGGCGCCGGTGTAGGTGTTGGCCGCGGCGAGTTCGAGGGTGCCGGAACCGGTTTTGGTGAGGCCGTTGGCGCCGGAGCCCGGGCCGTTGGCGACGGGGCCGGCGAGGGTGACGAGGCCGCCGGTGGTGTTGAAGGTCAGGCCGCGACCGGAGGTGTTGGTGCCGAGGTTGACGGCGCCGAAGGTGGTGGTGCCCTGGTTGGAGATGTTGAGGGTGACGGTGTTGCCGACCAGCGTGTTGGAGACGACGCCGGTGAAGGCGAGGTCGCTCGTGCCGCCGATGGTGGCGGAGGAGAGGGAATTGACGCCGATGGCGTTGGCGAGGGTGCGCGGGGTGCCGTCGCCTTGGAGGGTGCCGCTCGAGAGCGAGACGGCGCCGGTGCCGAAGGCGGAGTCGTGGCCGGCGATGAGGGTGCCCGCGCTCAGCGTGGTGCCGCCGGAATAGGTGTTGGCGCCGGAAAGGAGAAGGGCGCCGGAGCCGGCTTTGGCGAGGGAGGAGGCGGCGGTTTGTCCGATGGCGCCGGAGACGGCGAGGTCGACGAGGGCGTTGGACGAGTCGGCGACGGTGAAAACGCGGGCGCCGGAGCCGAGATTCAGGTTGGCGGCGATGGTGGAGCCGAGGGGGTTGTTGACGGAGTTGAAGGCGAGGTTGCCTCCGAGGGTGAGAGTGCCGCCGCCGGTGGCCGTGATGCGGGAGGAGCTCGCGGACGAGGAGCCGGCGACGTCGCCGAGGGTGAGGCCGGGGACGGTGGCGTCGTAGCCGTTGAGATCGAGGGTGGCGGTGCCGCCGGCCGTGTTGGAGGTGACGGAGAGGGTGCTGTTCGACAGGGAGGCGGACGAGCCGAGGCGAAGCGTGCCGTCGAGGATGGCGGTGCCGCCGGTGTAGGTGTTGGCGCCGGAGATGAGCCAGGTGCCGGGGCCGGATTTGACCAAGGTGGTGGTGCCGGAGCCGTTGACGATGGCGCCTTGGATCTGGTTGGCGGCGGTGCTGGTGCCGCCGAGGAAGAGCGTCTTGGAGCCGCCGGTGGTGCCGGTGAGCGCGGAGGTGAAAACGAGGGGGCCGGTGCCGGAGGACTCGATCGTGCCGCTGCCGAGGAGATTGAGGACGCGGTCGGTGGTGTTGCCTGCGCCGGTGTAGCGGAGCGTGCCGCCGTTGAGGTGGATGGTGCCCTGGGAGGCGTCGGGCGCGGCGCCGAGCGGGCCGGCGTTACCGTAGGACGGAAGGGAGGCGATGGACAGGACTCCGGCGGAGAGGGTGGTCGGTCCTGTGTAGGTGTTGAGGCCGGAGAGGGTGAGCAGACCGGTGCCGGTCTTGACGAGGCCGGAGCCGGCGGCGCCGGAGATGACGCCGCTGATCTCGGCGGAGTCGGCGGTGGTGAAGAGGTTGTCGTTGACCGTGATGGTGCGGGTGGCGGCGCCGAGGGAGAAGTCGTTGGTCCAGGTGACGAGGTCGGTGGCGTTGACGGAGCCGAGGATCAGGTTGCCCGTGGGCGCGAAAAAGCCGGGGGTCGAGCCCCAGACGGGGTTGCCGGTGAAGCTGGTGAGGGTGAGGGGGCCGCCGTAGGCGGCGAAGCCGCCGCCGTTGCCGCCGAGCTGAACCTGGCCGGCGCCGTTGCCGAGGGGACGGTTGAAGCCGAGGGTGTCGTTGGTGGCGAAGACGCCGCCGTTGATGTGGAGGTTGGCCGCGGAGACGGTCCCGGCGTCGGAGAGGGCGAGGGTGCCGGACGTGATGGTGGTCTGGCCGGTGTAGGTGTTGGTCGCGGTGAGGACGAGGGTGCCGGTGCCGGACTTGGTGAAGTTCGAGCCGGTGCCGGAGATGACGCCGGAGACGATGGCGAGGTCGGCGGCGGAGGCGATGTTGTCGATGGCCGCGATGGTCTGGCTGACGCCGGTGCCAAGATGGATGGCGGACGGCACGATGGTGGCGTGGCCGGAGCTGGCGGAGCCGAGGATGAAGACGGAGCCGTTGAGCATGGCTCCGCCGGTGCCCCACACTGGGGTGCTGTCAAAGGTGGTGACGGTGAGGGGCGCGCCGTAGGCGGCGAAGCCGCCGCCGGAGGAGCCGAACAGGACCTGGCCGGGGCCGAAGCCGAGGGCGGGAGTGGAAGCGCCGCCGAGGGCGAGGACGCCGCCGTTGAGCACGAGGTTGCTGTTGGCGAGGAAGCCGGGGTCGGAGAGGGCGAGCGCGCCGCCGGTGACGGTGGTGACGCCGGTGTAGGTCTGGGCCGCGGTGAGGAGGAGGGTGCCGGAGCTGGACTTGGTGAGACCGGAGGTGGCCGTCTGGCCGATGGGGCCGGAGACGGTGAGTTCGATCTCGGCGCCGGTGGAGTCGGCGATGTTGAACGTGCGGGTGACGCCGGAGCCGAGACCGATGCCGGCGGCGATGGTGGAGCCGAGGGGATTGTTGGTGGCGTTGTAAGTGATGTCTCCGCCGAGGCGGAGCGTGCCGCCGCCGGAGGCGAGGACCTGGGTGGCGCCGGTGCTGGAGGCGCCGGAGCCGCCGAGGGTGAGGCTTTGGACGGCGAGGTCGTGGCCGTTGAGGTCGAGGGTGGCGAGGCCGGGGGTGACGTTGCTCAGCAGCGTGACCGCGGTGTTGGGGAGGGCGGTGGAGGAGCCGAGCGCGAGGGTGCCGTGGTTGACGAGGGTGGGGCCGGCGTAGGCGTTTGCGCCCGAGAGGAGGAGCGTGCCCGCGCCGGATTTGGTGAGGCCGACGCCGGCGGTGGGGGAGGAGATGTCGCCCGTGATGGAGACGTCGACGGCGGCGTTGGTGGAGTCGGCGATGTTGAAGGTGCGGGTGGCGCCGCCGAGATCGAGATCGGCCTCGACGAGGGCGCCGAGCGGGTTGCCGGCATTGGCGTAGAATAGGCCGCCGGAACCGAGGGAAAGGGTGCCGCCGCCGGTGGCGAGGACGCGGGAGTAGCTGCCGGCGGCGGAGGGGGAGGCGCCGCCGAGGGTGAGGCCGGGGGTGGAGGCGTTGAAGCCGTTGAGATCGAAGGTGGCGGTGACGCCGGGGAGGATGGGCGCGACCACGAGGCTGGAGGCGCCGGAGAGCGTGCCGGAGGCGCCGAGGGCGAGGATGCCTTCGGCGACGGCGGTGTTGCCGGTGTAGGTGTTGGCGCCGGCGAGGATCCAGGTGCCGGGGCCGGATTTGACGACGCCGGTGGTGTTGCCCGCGGAGTTGTTGACGATGGCGCCCTGGAGGGTGTTGGCGGCGGTGCTGTCGCCGGTGAGCGTGAGGCTCTTGGTTCCGGTGCCGGTGGCGGTGAAGGCGGAGGTGAAGACGAGCGGGCCGGTGCCGGAGGCGTCGAGGGCGCTGCTGTTGGTGCCGGAGAGGTTGACGACGCGGTCGGTGGTCTGGCCGGCGCCGGTGTAGCGGAGGGTGCCCCCGTTGAGGGCGATGGTGCCGTCGGCGACGGTGGCCGGGGCGCCGAGGGAGCCGGAGCCGGCGCCGACGGACGGGAGGCTGGTGATCGAGAGCACGCCGCCGGTGACGGAGGTGGCGCCGCGATAGGTGTTGGCGCCGGAGAGGGCGAGGGTGCCGGGGCCGGTTTTCGTGAGTCCGGAGGCGGTGGTGTCGCCGATGACGCCGGAGACGCGAAGGTCGACGGAGGCGAAAGGCGAGTCGTTGACCGTGAAGGTGCGGGTGGCGCCCGAGCCGAGGTCGAGGGCGGCGGAGATTTCGGAGCCGACGATGCCGGTGGAGTGGCTGTTGTAGGTGACGCCGCCGCCGAGACGGAGGAGGCCGCCGCCGGAAGCGTCGACGACTTGCGAGGCGGAGAGCGGGCCGGAGGCGACCGTAAGGCTGGCGACGGTGCTGGTGCGACCGTTGAGGTCGACGAGGACGGGGGCGGCGGCGGCGGGGGCGGCGAGGGAAAGGGTGGTGGTGGACGGCAGGCTGTTGTCGACGCCGAGGCGGAGGGTGCCGTCGTTGACGTTGGTGGCGCCGCCGTAGGTGTTGATCGCGCCGAGGACGAGGGTGCCGGAGCCGCTCTTGGTGAGGGCGCTTCCGGTGGAGCCGCCGCCGTTGGCGATGACGCCGCCGACCGTGACGAGGCCGGCGGGGGCGTGAAGCGTGACGGTGCGGTTGGTGGTGGAGTTGGCGAGGTTGATCGGGCCGAGGGTCGTGGCGCCGGTGTTGGTGAAGGTGAGGCTCGGGTTGCTGTTCGTGTTGTTGGTCAACAAGCCGGTGAGGGTGAGATCGCCCGCGCCGCCGAAGAAGGGCGCGGTGGTGTTGAGGGTGACGGGATTGGCGAGGGTGCGCGGAGCGCCGTCGCCCTGGAGGGTGCCGCCGGAGAACGTAAACGTGCCCGTGCCGAGGGCGGAGTCGTGGCCGACGGCGAGGGCGCCGGCGCTGAGCGTGGTGCCACCGGAGTGGGTGTTGGCGCCGGAGAGGAGGAGGGTGCCGCCGCCGGTTTTGGTGATGGAGACGACGCCGCTCTCGGCGATGGAGCCGGAGATGACGAGGTCGATGGCGGCGGTGGTGGAGTCGTTGACGTTGAAGTTGCGGACGCCACCGCCGGAGAGCAGGAGGTCGGCGGAGATCTCGGAGCCGAGGGGGTTGCCGGAGGTGTTGAAGGTGATGCCGCCGGAGGAGGACGAGAGGGTGAGCGTGCCGCCGCCGGTGGCGCGAAGGAGGGACGAGCTGGTCGGGTTGGAGCTGGCGGAACCGCCGAGGACGAGGTTCGTGACGGTGCTGTCGAAGCCGTTGAGATCGAGGACGGAGAGGCCGCCGGCGGTGCTGGACTGGACGGTGAGCGTGTTGTTGGCCAAGGCGCTCGAAGAGCCGAGCAGGAGGGTGCCTTCGTTGACGGTGGTGGTGCCGGTGTGGGTGTTGGCGCCGGAGACAATCCAGGAGCCGGGGCCGGATTTGACGAGATGGGTGAGGTTGACGGCGGAGTTGTTGACGATGGCGCCGCGGAATTCGTTGGCGGCCGTGCTGGTGCCGCCGAGGGTGAAGGACTTGGTGTTGCCGCCGGTGACGGAGAGGTCGGAGGTGAAGACGAGGGCGCCGGTGCCCGAGGCTTCGAGCGAGGCGGCGGCGGTGCTGGGAATGCTGATGACGCGGTCGGTGAGGTCGCCCGCGCCGGTGTAGCGGAGGGTGCCGGTGAGGGCGATGGTGCCCTCGGCGACGGTGGTGGGCGCACCGAGAGAGCCGGGACCGGCGCCGACAGACGGCAGGGTGTCGATCGACAAGACGCCGAAGGAAACGGTGGTGACGCCGGTGTAGGTGTTGGCGCCGGAGAGGACGAGGGTGCCGGTGCCGTTTTTGGTGAGCCCGCCATTGGCGCCCGAGGAGATGACGCCCGAGATGACGGCGTGGTCGGCGGTGGAGAAGGCGTTGTCGTTGACCGTGATGGTGCGGGTGGCGCCGGAGCCGAGGGAGAAGGCGGAGGCCAGCGTCACCGGATCGGTGGCGTTGACCGAGCCCAACACGAGGGGCCCGCCGCCGACGAGGAAGCCCGCAGTGGTGCCCCAGGTGCCGGACAGACCGGTGACCGTGAGAGGACCGCCGTAGGCGGCGAAGCCGCCGCCGCCGAAGCCGTTGAGACTGAACTGGCCGGTGCCGTTGCCGACGGGGCGCGAGAAGACGTCGGACGTGGCGAATACGCCGCCGCCGCTCATGGCGAGGTTGGCGGCGGAGATGGCGCCGTCGCCGGTGACGGCCAGGGTGCCGCCGTTGACGCCGGTGGTGCCGGTGTAGGTGTTGGGGGCGGTGAGGACGAGGGTGCCGGCGCCGGTCTTGGAGATCGCGCCGTTGGCGCCGGAGATCACGCCGGAGACAATGGCGACGTCGTCGGCGGTGGCGGCGTTGTCGTTGACGTTGATGGTCCGAGTGACGCCGGCGCCGAGGTCGATGGCGGACGGAAGGGTGACCGCGTGGGTGGCGATGCTCGAGCCGAGTTGGAGGCTGGTGCCGTCGGCGAGGACGCCGCCCGAGCCCCATACGGGGGTCGACGCGAAGGTGGTGACGGTGAGCGGGGCGCCGTAGGCGGCGAAACCGCCGCCGCCGGTGCCGAACTGGACCTGGCCGGGGCCGGTGCCGAGGGCAGGGGTGAAGGATCCCGAGGTCGCGAGCACGCCGCCGCCGGAGAGCGAAAGGTTGGTCGAGGCGAGGGTGGCGGCGCCTGCGAGGCCGAGAGTGCCGCCGGTGACGGAGGTTGAGCCGGTGTAGGTGTTGGCGCCGGAGAGAACCCAGCTGCCGGGGCCGGTCTTGAGGATGCTGGTGATGCCGGCGCCGTCGTCGCCGAGGGCGGGGGCGAAGAGGCCGGTGTTGCCGCCGGAGAGGGTGAGGGTGCGGTTGACAGGGCCGCCGGAGAACGCGATCGCGCCCGAATTGGTGAAGCTGAGCGCGGAGCTGGCGTCGAGGGAGGAGCCGCCGTTGGCGCCGAGGGTGAAGAGGCGGTCGGTGACGCTGGTGTTGGTGGAGCGGAGCATGCCGCCGTCGAGGACGAGATTGGAGGCGGCGGGGGAGGATGCGCCCAGGCTGCTGCCCATGCCGGCGTTGCCGAAGATGACGGCGAGAAGAGCGCCGCCTTTGATGGTCGTGATACCGGTGTAGTTGCTGCCGGTGCCGATGTTGACGGCGCCGGGGCCGTCGACGGTGAGGGAACGCGGTCCGCCGGTCTGGCCGACGTTGCCGAGGCTGATCTGGGTGTTGAGGCCGGGGGCGAACGTGGCGTCGCCGGCGAGGGTGGAGCCGGTGAACGTGAGCGTATAGGCACCGGAGGTGAAGTTGGCGCCCCGGACATTCTCCAAGGTATGGGCGCCGATGGTGAGCGCGCCGAAGTTGTGGGTGAAGCTGCTCGCGCCGTTCGTGAGGCGGTTCGCGGTGACGGTGGCGTCGGCCGAGATGGCGAGGGGGCGGTTGAAGGCGAGGCCGACGTCGGAGGTGAGGACGAGGTCGCCTCCAGCCAGGGCGACGGAGCCGGCGCCGAGCGCGGAAGCGCTTGTAGTGGCTTCGAGGATACCGTCGGAGACGGTGATGCCGCCGTTGAAGGTGTTGGCGCCCGAGAGGGTGAGGGTGCCCGCGCCGAGCTTGGCGAGGGAGCCGCCTGAGCTGCTGAGGAGGGAGGCGAGGGCGACGTCGTGGCCGTTGGTGTCGAGGCGGTAGAGCTGGCCGGCGGCGGTGGAGAAGCGGGCGGAGTAGTCGGCGGTGTTAGCGGCGGAGAACCGGAGCGTGCCGCCGGTGAAGCTGAGCGCGCCGGAGGAGCCGACTGCGTCGGAGGAACCGAGGGCGAGGGTGCCGCCGGCGAGGGTGGTGCCGCCGTCGTAAGTGTTGGCGCCGGAGAGCGTGAGCGTGCCGTCGCCGAGCTTGGTGAGGGAGCCGCCCGAGCTGGTGAGGGGGGAGGCGAGGGCGACGTTCTGGCCGTTGGTGTCGAGGCGGTAGAGCTGGCCGGCGGCGGTGTCGAAGCGGGCGGAGTAGTCGGTGGTGTTGTAGGCGGAGAACTGGAGCGCGCCGCCGGTGAAGCCGATCAAGCCGGTGGTGCCGAGGGCGCCGGTGGAGCCGAGAGCGAGGGTGCCGCCGGCGAGGGTGGTGGTGCCGGTGTAGGTGTTGTCGCCGGAAAGGGTCTGGGTGCCGGAGCCGGCCTTGACGTAGTTGCCGACAAAGCCGTTGTTGGAAAGCGTGCCGGAGAAAACGCCGGAGCCGCCGTCGACGCCGAAGGTGAAATTCTGATAACCGAAGGCGGTGTCGTAGCCGGAGCGGATGGTGCCGGACCCGGTGAGGGCGTCGACGCGGACATTGGCCTCGACGCCGTTGAAAACGGCGCCGGAGGCGACGTGGAGGTCGGAGAGATTGGCGCTCCAGTTTTCGTTGGCGTTGGAGCCGCCGACAAAGGTGCCGGCCTGGACGTCGATCAAGGAGCCGGAGCCGAGGGCGAAGGTGGCGGAGCCACCGCTCCAGCGAACTTCGTTGGCACCGGTTTTGCGCAAGGTGCCGGAGCCGGTGAACGTGGCGGTGGGAAGGTCGCGGTTCCCGGAGGCCGTGTTGAGTTCGAGGACGGCGCCGGAGTCGATCTGGTAGGCGGTGGACGCGGAGGAGCTGGTCTGGACGAGGCGGCCGGACTGGACGGTGGTGGAGCCGGTGTAGGTGTTGGCGCCGCCGAAGACGACCGCGCCGGTGCCGAGGCCTTGGGGGCCCTGGGCGATGGTCACGGAGCGGCCGACGCCGCTGATGACGCCGTTGAAGGTGCTGTCGCCGTTGGCCGGGCCGTCGTGGTTGTTCGCCGTGATCGTGACATCGGCGCCGAGGGTGGTGGCGCCGGTGAAGGTGGTGAGGCGGCCGACGGTGAAGCTGCCGTTGAGCTGAAGCGGATTGGCGACGGTGCGGGCGGCGTTTACGGCGCGGATAATGCCGCCGTTGATGACGACGGTGCCGGAGCCGAGGGCCTGGTTGTTGCCGATACCGAGGGTGCCGTCGTTCAGCGTGAGATTGCCGGAGAAGGTATTGGCGGCGTGGAGGCCGAGGGTGCCGGCGCCGGTCTTGACAAGGCCGGAGGCGACGGCGGCGAACGCGGCGTCGCGACCGTTTTGGAGGACGGCGGTGATGGAGAGGTCTTCTGCGTTGCTCGCGGTGGCGTCGGCGACGGCGAAGGTGGTCGTCCCGCCCGCGGCGTTGTTGCCCAGCTGGATCTGGGAGTTGGTCCCGCCGGTGCTGGTGATCGCGGAAGCGGAAGCGCCGCCGGCGGTGACGGTGCCCTTGAGCTGGTAGGCCGGCCAGCTGGCCTCGACACCGCTGCCGGCCTCGAGGGTGCCGCCGTTGAGCGTGAGGTTGTTGAGGGTGTTGAAGGAGGCCACGCCGTTGTTGGTGACGAGGCCGCCGGCGTTGATCGTGAGCGCGACGGGCGAGGACGAGAGGTGATTGCCGAAGATGTCGGAACGGTGGAGAGCGAGGGTGCCGCCGCTGTTCACGATGACGGAGCCAGAGCCCGCGCCTTGCGAGTAGGCGGTGCCGGTGAGTCGGAGCGTGCCGGCGTCCACGGTGGTGACACCGGTGTAGACGTTGTTGGCGGAGAGGGTGAGCGTGCCGGCGCCGATCTTCGTGATGCCGCCGTCGCCGGTGATCTGGCCGCTCTGCGTGGCGAAGCCGGTTGCGAGGTGGAGCGCGTAGGGATCGGCGAGGGTGGTGTTGAGCGCGCCTGAGGCCACCTGGGTGTCGAAATAGGTGAACGTCACTCCCGAGGCGGGCAGGGCGGCGAGCGCGGCGAGGACCGCGGCGACGTGGCGGCGGCGGACAAGCGAAGACGAAGCGGCGAGGCGGGCGGAGACGGGCGAGCTCATGCGAAGAGGTGGACGAAGCGGGAAGTGACGGGACGTGACGGCGCGGCCGCGGGAATGCGGGCGACGACAAGAAATGCGGGAGAGAGACGGGAGGATACCTCAGACGCGAGGAGGGAACCACCTAGGCAAATCTCCATGCGAACCCGGCCGGTTTGGTTATATCGCAGGGGCTTGGCAGAAGCCAAGATGGGGTGACTCTAGGACGGCTTCCTAGTTTTCAATTTCTCCAAAAATAGGCGAAAAAGCGCGCCACCTTTCGCCCCGTGTTGAGCGGGAGGAAGCGGGATTTCAGCCGGATCGGGATGCCGCCAGGCGGGTGAGGGCGGCGGAGAATTCGGCGATCGTTGACGGCTTGCCAAGTATCGCTGAGGCGCCGGCGGCGGTCCACTGCGCGTGACGGAGCGGCGAGGGATCGGCGGTGAAACCGAGCACGACGACGCCGTGATTCGGGTGTCCGGCGGGGAAGGCCCGGATGCGGCGCGTGACCTCGATGCCGTCCATGCCCGGCATCTGGCCGTCCATCACCACGAGGTCGGAGGGGGCGGCGTCGAGCATGGCGAGGGCGGCCTCGCCGCTGGAGGCGGTCTGCACCGTGCAACCGCAGTGGATGAGCAACGCGGTGCCGGCGGCGAGGCTGCGCGGATCGTCGTCGACGATGAGGGCGCGCAGGCCGCCCACGAGCGCGGGAGCGGAGGCGTCCGCGACGTCCGGGGGACGCGTCGGGGGGGCCGGGGCGGTGTCGATGATGGGGAGATCGACGGTGAACACGGAGCCGCGCTCGGGGCCGGTCCGGTTGGCGGCGGAGGCGGAGCCGCCCATCGCCTCGGCGAGTCGGCGGACGATGGAGAGGCCGAGACCGGAGCCTTCTTTCGCGGAGTCGTGCTCGCCGCGGACGAAGGGATCGAAGAGCGAGGCGGCCTGGCCGGGCGGGAGGCCGGGGCCGGTATCGATGATCTCGATACGGAGCATGGCCGGTTCCGGGCGGGAGGCGCGGAGGACGACGCGGTCTCGCTCGGTGAATTTCACGGCGTTTCCGCCGAGGTTGAAGAGGATCTGGCGCAGGCGGTCGGGGTCGCCGCGGAGGGCGCCGTTCCAGCCGGGCTCGATCTCGTGGACAAGTTCGAGGCCCTTGCGGTGGGCGGAGACGCGGAGGATTTCGGAGACGGGGACGAGCACGTCCTCGAGCAGGAAGGGCGTGTCGGCGAGGTCGATGAATCCGGACTCGAGCCGGTTCATGTCGAGGAGGTTGTCGACGAGGCGGAGGAGGGCCTGGCCGGCCTGGCGAAGCGTGGCGAGCTGGGCGCGTTGTTCGGGCGTGATCTGGCCGGACTGGAGGATCTCGGAGATGACGAGAATGGAGTGCAGCGGGGTGCGCAGGTCGTGGCTGACGTGGGAGAGGAACTCCGCCTTGGCGTGCGCGGCGAGTTCGGCGGCCTTGCGCGCCTCGACGAGGGCGGTGATGTCGTGCAGCACGCAAAGGCGGCCATAGCGGACGCCGCGGCGGCTGGAGAGCGTGGTGAGCTCGATGTTCCACCAGCGGCCGTCCTCGTCGGCCACGGCCTGCGGAGGAGCGGGGTCGGGGGCGTTCAAACAGGCGTCGAGAATGGCCGGATGGGCGGCGAAAGCCTCGGAGAAAGGGATGCCGACGCGGTCGGGCAGTTGAAAAATCTCCGTGGCGGCGCGGTTGGCCTGGCTGAGACGCTCGCGGCCGTCGATGACGAGCACGGGCTCGCTCATGCGTTCGAAGAGCGTGCGGGTGGCGACGGGGGCGAGGTCAAGGAAGCGCCAGCGGGTGAGGTTCCAGGTGAAGAGGGCGTTGCCGAACGCGAAGCCGACGGGGGTGTTGTCGATCTCGGGCAGCGGGCCGATGCGGAAGAGGTAGGCGAGGCTGGTGAGCCAGGGGCAGGAGATGGCGAGGACGGTGATCAGGCTTTGCCCGCGGTAGATGCCTCCGAAGTCGATCGCGTGGCGGACGAAAAGCGCGCAGCTGGCGAGGGTGAGGCCGTAGCCGAGGGTGATGTTGAGCCAGAAGCCCGGCCCCCGGTCGTAGCGGGCGAAAAAATCGCCGTGGATCTCGACCGGCACGACGTCCGACCAGACTAGGTGGTGGTATCCGTTGGTGAATACGAGGGCGAGGACGAGGCCGCCCCACATAGTCGTGAGAACGTAGAACCAGCGCGGCAACGGGCGCTGCGCGCCGGTGTAGACCCAGGCGAAGCGGAAGCCGGCCCAGGGCGCTCCGACGACGCCGATGTAGGAGAGCTGGGAGCAGAGGATCTTCGCGGGGATGGTCGAGGCGCAGAACTCGAGCGCGCCCATCAACGCCCAGATGATGTTGAAGACCTGGGTGAGAACCAGTTCGCGCGCGCCGCTCGTGCCGTGGCGTTGCGACCAGACCCGCGCGGCGAAGCCTGCGGAGACGAGCACGGCGATCACCTGGGGAATGGCGAGGGGCGTGGGCTGGAAGGGGAGGGTGGACATCGAGCCGGGGCGAGGAAGAAGGGAGTCCGCGCGGCTGGACTTAGACGGGCTTCCCTGATCGATGTTGAGAAAAATCGGCCCATTCGGACCGGGTCGGTCACCCTCTTTCGCGTCAATCCACCGCTTTCCCCTCGCGCCATGTCCGCTCTTCCTGAAACCCCGTCGGTTCGCGTGCTCGTGGCGGACGATCATCCGGTGGTGCGCGCGGGGCTGCGGTTCACGCTGACTCCGGCGGGGGGCTTCGAGATCTGCGGCGAGGCGGAGAACGCCGACGACGCGCTGGCGCTGGCGGCGGAGCGCCGGCCTCGGCTGGTCATCCTCGATCTCAACCTGAACGGCCGCGACGGCGACCGGACGATCCCGCAGATGCGGCGTGCGTGCCCCGAGGCGGCGATCCTGGTTTTTTCGATGAACCCCGAGGAGCTGTTCGCCGAGCGCGCGTTGGGCGAGGGGGCCAGCGGCTATCTGATGAAGACCGATGGTTTCGAGGCTTTGCACGAGGCGGTGCGGCAGGTGCTGGCCGGCGAGGTGTTTTTGAGCGCGCGGATGCGCGAGCGGACGGCGGCGACCGGCGGCGCGGGAGCGGGCGTGGCGCGCGGGGCGGCGACGCGGAATATCGCGAGCCTGACGGCGCGGGAGTTGCAAATTTTGCAACGAATCGGAGAGGGACGCGGCACCGCCGAGATCGCGGCCGAGCTGGGGCTGAGCATCAAGACCGTCTCGGCTCACCGTGAAAATCTGAAGAAGAAGCTCGGCGCCCCGACGGCGGCGGAATTGATCCGGCAGGCGGTGGCGTGGATGCTGGAGCGGGACAAACGCGGGCCGCAGGCGGCGGGTTGATCGGGGGGGCTGGACGGACCGCGAGTGCGGAGGCGGGTGCGCGCGTTCCGGCGCCCGCTGTTTGGAGACGCAGGCGGCGGGGCGCTGATCGCGAACCACGAGCGGAGGGACCCGCTCGTCCACCTGAAACGCGTCGCTTTACGGACGGGCTCGTCCACCCCGGGCAAAATCTCGTTGCCCGGCGGGCGGGCGGGGGGCTTTGCTGGCCGGCTACGTTCTCGAATACCCTTCCCGTTTTCACCGCCATGAAGCACACGCACCACTGCGCCCAGCTCACCGCCGCCGATCTCGGCGCCAC
>CBINJQ010000008.1:0-27868 GCA_966251015.1 uncultured Akkermansia sp.
TGAACCCGGTGATGAGCGAGATGCTCGCGCAGGCCTGCATCTACGCCCAGGGCAACGCCTCGATGGTGGTCGCGTGCGGCAACGCGGGGCACTTCGAGCTGAACGCGACGCTGCCGCTGATCGCGCACGCGTTGCACGAGGGCATCCGAGTGCTGGCGGCGGGGGCGCGACGGTTCGCCGACGCGTGCGCGGCCGGGATCGTCGCCGACGAGGCGCGATGCCGAGAGCTCGTGGATCGCTCGCTGATGTTGGCGACCGCCCTGAATCCGAAACTCGGATACGACACGGCCGCTTCGATCGCGAAGGAGGCGCATGCGACCGGGAAAACCCTGCGCGAGGTGGTGTTGGCGCGCGGATTGATGACGGAGGGCGAACTGGACGCCGTGCTCGATCCGACCACGATGACGGGGCCCGGCGGGGCGGACACGGCGGGCGGCTGACGCCGTTTCGCGTCCCGCCATGCAAGAATCGGCAAGCGCATGCGCGAACTCGAAACGGCGCGAGTTTGCAGGGGGGCAACATAAAAGCCCGCCGATCCGGCGGGCTTTTACGCTTGGTGAAAAACAGGGCCGCGCCTGTTTGACGGCTACTTGGCTTCGGCGGCCTGCGGAGCGCTTTCGGCGTCCTGCGTCGCCGACGGCGTGGGCTCCGCTTGGGGAAGCGTGATGGGCGGAGTGGTCACCGACACGGCGGCCGGGGAGGCGGCGGCGGGCGGTTCTTCGGAAGAGACCGACGGGGCGGGGATCGCGGGCGTCGGCACCGGCTCGAACAGATCCTCCGACTTGGCGGGCAGCGCGGTGAACACCCAGTCCGCGATCTCGAAGGCGTGCGTCTTGGCCGCAGCGGCGAGGACGGCGTCGGGTTTGGAATCGGTGATCTCGACGTAGACCGGCCGGGCCGGGGCGGGGGGCGGCGGAGGCGCGGTCTCGCCCTCTTTCACCTCGGGGGCGGGCGGCGCGGGCTGCTCGGCGGCCCGCGCGAAGGCGATTTTCACCGTGCGACCGGAGAAAGTGGCGAGCGTGATCTCCCGGGGGAGGATGCGGGCGGCGATGACGCCCGGGTCCAGGTTCGGGGCGACGTTGGTGTAGCGCAGGCCGGAGAGATTGCCGAGCTGCGTGGCGACGAGGGACGACTTGACCTGGTGGCCGGCGGGGGTGGACGGACTCGTCCACGGATCCTCCGCCTTGGCGCGGGAGACGACGACCGGCGCGGGCGTATCGGGGAAACCGATACTGATCGACGCGATGTCGGAGGCTTGCACGCCGGCGACCAGGGCGGTGTCGCGCCAAGACGCGGCGTCGGCGTCGAGGAACACGTTCAGGCGGGCGGCGTAGGCCTTGGTCTCGTCTCCGTAGCGGAAGACGCGCGCGCCGTTTTCGAGGGTCTTGCCGAGATCGAGGTCGAAGAGGGCCTTGCCGGACGCGTCGGAGTAGACCAGGCCGGCGGAATCGAGCTCAAAGCCGGCGATCTTGTCGGGGCGCGCGGAGACGAGCCGGTCGACCTTGGGCGAGACCAGGTCGCCGGTCAGCCGGGTGAGCCGTGAGGAATCGGCGGGGAGCGTGGGCTCGCCGACGACGGTCCAGCGGTCGCCCTCGGCGCGAGCGAGCTCGACCGATTTTCCGGAGGACGTGATTTTCACGCGCGCGGCGGAGGCGAGCGCGGCGGGATCGGCCACGCGCCGGCCGACGCGGGCGTCGACGGCGGCGGCGGGCGCCGGTCGGCTGAACCACCAGGCGGCGGCGGAGACCGGGGCGAGGACGGCGAGGGTGAGAAGGAGGGGGCGGAGTTTCATGAAATGACCAATGACAAGAGTCCAATGACCAATGATGAATGAGCGGAGGGGGCGGCTGAGGGTGGAGGGATGGGAGAGCGACAGAGGCCAGATCGGCAGAGCGACAGAGGGCAGAACGACAGAGGACGGAGAGGCAGCGGACCGAGGGGGAGGCGGGCTGGCGTGAATCGGGGGCTGTTGCTCTGTCCCTCTGTCGATCTTATCTTTTGTCGTTCTGGTTTTTCAGGCGGCGACGCGGCGGTGGCGGGCGAACCAGAGGCCGAAGGCGCCGAGGAGGACCGGCGTGGCGAGCAGGTTGATGACGAGGAGCTTGGTCTCGAGGGCGTCGATGTCCTCGCGGAAGGCGCGGCGGATGTCGCGACGTTCGCGGCGCATTTTCAGCTCTTCCGCCTGGAACTTCTCGATCTCGGCGAGGACCTCGGGCGTGGCCACCAGGCGGCCGCCGTCGGGGGACTTGCCTTGAAGCTCGGACAGTTTCGTCTGCGCCTCGGAGATGCGGGTCTCGAGGGCGGCGAGCTGGGCATTGTATTTCTTCTGGGCGGCGGCCTCCATGTCGGCGACGACGGTGAACGGACGCTGGGCGGAGCGCTTGCCGCGAAGGCCGATGAGGTCGGGCGAGCCGGCGAGCACGTCGATGGCGTTGGCGCCGAGGTAAAGATTATCGTTGAGCGGCTGGATCATTTCCTGGCCGAAGAGCTGCTGACGCTGCACGGAGAAGTCGTCGAGAAGCCAGTCGGTGTCGGCGATGAGGAGGAGGGTTCCTTTTCCTTCCTTCAGCGCGGGGGCGGAATCGGCGGCGGGCTTGTCCTTGTCGTCGCTCGCGGCGGCGTCCTTGGGCTTGCCGTCGGGGAAGGCGGTTTTGAAGGCGCCGCGCACGAGGGTGGCGAGGGCCTTCTTTTCGGTGCCGGCGACGAGGCTCTTGGCGACGTCGTCCGGTTGAGCGAATTGCAGGCTGAAGGCGGGAACGGTTCCGGCGGCTTCGCTGCTCTCGATGAGGGGCGTGACCTCGCGACCTTCGGCGGCGTCGACCTTGAAGCTGCCCGCCTCGAAGAGCCAGACGGAGGAGAGCTGGGCGGTGGCGGGGGTGCCTTGGTTCAGGTTCTTCGCGGTGAGGGTGAGCCAGACCGGCATGCGGCTGCGCTGGGCGTTGTTGAGCGGGAGGGCGAGCGATTGGTCTCCGACGACCTGCTGCGCGTCGTAGCCGATGCCGTAGGCCTTGAAGAGGGTCGGGAGATCGGAAGACGTGTTTGGCGAGGCGCCGCCAAACATGGCCTGCTGGCCGCCCTGGCGTTTGAAGTAGAAAGACGAGGGGTCGACGGCGATGAGGGCGGGCTTGCCGGAGAGGATGAACTGGTCGAGGGCGAACTCCTGCGCGGAAGTGAGTCCGACGGGGTGGATGACGGCGAGGGCGTCGAGATTTTCGGGCAGGCTGGTGAAGTTGTCCTCGATGGTGACGACCTCGAAGGAACGGGCCCACTCGTCGCGGATGAGCTGGGCGCGCTGCGGACGCTGGTTCATCATGCTGAAGGGCTGGCCGGCGAGGGGGAGCTTGGAGAAGAGGCCGAGGCGGGGCTTGGAGACCTGCTGGACGGAGTGGATGAGCGCGGAGACGTCATACTCGATGAGCTCCTCGCGCTGCGGACTGAAGGTCGGGATGGCCTTTTGCTGGTCGGCCTGGATGGCGACGAGTCCGAGGTAGAAGGCCTCGCCGGTGCCGGGAGCCTGCTGGGGCTGGAGGCCGGCGGCCTGGGCCTTCTCCTCCTCGGGGGTGTCGGCGGCGGGGGAGATCACCTCGAGGTTGAGCTTGCCACCCGAGGCGCGGACGTAGGCGCGGAGCATTTCCTCCACGCGGGCGACGAAGTTCTTGTATTGGGTCGGCAGACCGGCGGTGTCGCGGCTCGCGTAGAGCTGGAGGGTGACGGGGTCCTCGATTTTGCCGAGGAGGGCGCGGGTGCCTTCGGAGAGCGTGTAGATCTTGCCGGCGGTGAGGTCGCCGCGCACGGGGACGCGCGAGGCGAGGAAGTTGATCAACAGCAGGACGACGGCGAGCAGGGAGACGGCGAGGGTCTTGGCGAGGCCGGGTTTCATAAGCGAGGAGCGAGGTGCTTGGAGCTAGGAGCCTGAAAGGGAGAAGGAGGGTGCGGGGCGGATCAGCGCTCGAGGGCGGCGACGTTGAGGGCGAGCGCGAGCGCGATGAGCGAGCCGAAGTAGGCGAGGTCGCGGGGATCGATGATGCCTTTGACGACGGCCTCGAAGTGCGGGATGACGCCCAGGTTGGCGATGAAGTCGACGGCGGCGACGGGCAGGAACCCGGAGAGGAACTGGTTGAAGACGCTCCAGCCGAGGAAGAGCAGGACGAGGAGCGTGATCACGCCGAGGACGAAGGCGATGACCTGGTTCTTGGTGAGCGCGGAGATGAGCGTGCAGACCGCGAGGCAGGCGCCGGCGAGCAGGGCGCTGCCGAGATAGCCGGAGACGATCACGCCGACATCCGGATCACCGAGCCAGGAGACGGTGAACGCCATCGGCAGCGTGAGCAGAAGGCCGAGGACGAGGAAGAGCCAGGCGGCGAAAAATTTCGCGAGGACGGCCTGGAGCGTGGTGAGAGGCAGCGTGAAAAGCAGCTCGACGGTGCCTCCGCGCTTTTCCTCGGCCCAGAGACGCATGGCGGCGGCCGGGATGAGGAAAAGATAAAGCCAGGGGTGGAAAACGAAGAAGCTCTCGAGCGAGGCCTGGTTGCCCTTGAAAAAGCCGCCGATGAAGAAGGCGAGGCCGACCGACGCCACGAGGAAGACGATCAGGAAGACGTAGGCGACGGGGGAGCGGAAGTAGCCGAGAAACTCGCGTTTAAAGACAGGAGCGATCTGGGACGACATGGGAGAGGGAGCTTGGAGATGGGAGCGGGGAGCCGGAAACGGAAGGCGGAGATGGGCGGGGCGCGGATTAAATGTCGCCCTTGGTGAGGCTGCGGAAGATCTCGTCGAGGCGGGCGCCGGGCTTGAGGGCGCGGAAGGCGTCGGGCGTTTCGTCGACGACGACCTTGCCTTGCGAGATGAGAATGATGCGCGTGCAGATCGCGTCGACCTCCTCGAGGATGTGGGTCGACAAGATCACGGCGCGGTCCTGCGCCATGGTTTTGATGAGCGCGCGCACCTCGTTCTTCTGGTTGGGGTCGAGGCCGTCGGTGGGCTCGTCGAGGATAAGGCAGGGCGGTTCGTGGAGGAGGGCCTGGGCGAAGCCGACGCGCTGCTTGTAGCCCTTGGAAAGCGTCTCTATGGTTTGGCGGCGAACGGAGTCCAGCTGGGTGCGGGCGATGACGCGCTCGACGCGCTCCTCGCGATCCGCCTTTGCGCGGAAGCCGCGGACCTCGGCGATGAAGCGAAGAAACTCGACGACCGTCATTTCGCCGTAGGCGGGCGCGCTTTCGGGGAGGTAGCCGATCTTGGATTTCACGGCGACGGGGTCCTGGGTGACATCGACGCCGGCGACGGTCGCGGTGCCGGCGTCGGGGCGGATGAAGCCGGTGATCATCTTCATGGTCGTCGACTTGCCGGCGCCGTTGGGGCCGAGGAAGCCGAGGATGTCGCCCGGGTTGACCTTGAAGCTGACGCCGTCGACGGCGCGCTTGTTGCCATACGTTTTAACCAGACCTTTGACTTCGATCATGGGAGAGAAGCGGGGGAAGCGGGATAGGGAAAAGACCGCTGGGAAACCTCTTCGGAAAAAAGGTTCCCGCGAGGGAATGAAAAAATAGCGCCGTCCGAGGAAATCGGACGGCGCGGGAGCGCAAGCGCGAATGCGGGCTTAGGCAGGGCGCGACCGCCGGGCGCGCCGTGGCGGAGTGGTCGTCGCCCCCAGGAACTTTGCGGCGGTCCCGGCGGTCCCGCCCTGCCTTCACTTCAGCAAGTAGCGGACGGCGGCGAAGTATCCCTCGATGCCGAGGCCGGTGATGACGGCGATGCAGACGGGCGCGGTGAGCGACTTGTGGCGGAACTCCTCGCGCTTGTAGATGTTGGAGATGTGCACCTCCACCGCGCGCAGGCCGCTGCCCGCGACGGCGTCGCGCAGAGCGACGCTCGTGTGGGTGAGCGCGGCGCCGTTGATGACGAGGCCGTCGATCTTGGCGTCCGCGAGCGCGGAGATCTTGTCGATGAGCGCGCCCTCGTGGTTGCTCTGGAAAAACTCGAGCTTGGCGACGCCGCCGAACTCCGCGCGGAGCTGCGCCTCGAGGTCGGCGAGCGTGGCCGAGCCGTAGATGTGCGGCTCGCGTTTGCCAAGGCGATCAAGATTGGGGCCGTTGAGGATGGCGAAGGTCTTCATCGTGGGGTGGTGCGCGGCTATTACGCAAAACCCCGGCCATGCGTCACGCTTGGAAACGCGCGCGCGGGCGGAGCAGCCATCCGAAGGCGCCGACGGAGAGGACGAGCGCCAGCCCGGTTCCGAGGCCGGAGACGCGGGCGGAGCGGAGTTCGAGGCGGAGGTGGAGCGGAGACGCGCCGTCGACCTGCAGGCCCCGGTCGAAAACGAGCACGCGACCGCGCTCGGGCAGGGTGACGTCGATGGCGGCGGGCGCGGGCTCGGCGGCCAGCTGCTGGTCGACGATGCGGGCGGCGATGCCGCGCAGAGCGGTGGTCTCCTCCTGGGTGTTGCCCATGAGGAGTTGGTCGACCTGCTTGGCGTCGTATTCGAGCGAACCCTGCATGAGGGGGTTGATGTTCGCGGCCTGCTCGATCTGGGCGTTGGCGACGGCGTCGACGTTGTTGTCGAGGTAGAGACGCTGGCGGCGGGTGTTGAGGCCGACGACGGCCTGCTGGGTCTTGAGGGCGCGCAACTGGACGCGGGCGTCCTCGTTGGTGGCCTCGTCGAGGCCGGAGACCTTGGCGGCGCGGCTGAGCACCTCGCCGGCCTGCTGCTGGCGACCGTTTTGCAGGAGGGCGTTGGCCTCGGCGATCAAGCGCACGGCCTGGGCGGACTCGTTCTGGCGCTTGGCGGATTCGAGCGCGCGGTATTCGGAGAGATCGGGCCGGCCGGTCCAGCGGGACTCCCGCAGGCGCAGGCCGCCCTCGTGATGCGCGAGATCGCGGCCGGGCGGGAGGACGACGCGCCAGGAGACGTTTTCCAAGGGGGTGTTCAGGCCCGGGCCGTGGAGCTCGACGGCGCCGTCCTTCGTGGCGGGGGCGAGATAGACGAGGCGCACGACGGCGCGGCGGTCGTCCGCGCCGCGTGCGGAAACGTGGAGGAGACGGTCGTCGCCCTCCCGGACGGTCGCGACGCTCTCGCCGTTGACGAGCGAGGCGAAAAGACGCGCCGCGCCGGGCAGGCGGACGCGAAGGGTGGTTTTCTCGCGCACGTCGAAGGTGAGCTCGGCGGCGGTGGCGGCGGCGCCATCCTCGGAAAACACGGTGACCAGCCGCCCGTCGGTGACACGGAGCCTGAGCGCGTCGGCGATCTCGTGACGGCGCACGACGACGGAGAGCGGGCGTTCGGGCTCGGCGACGCGGAAGCAGAGCGCGGGCACGCTCCGATCGGCGCGGTCCTGAAGCGCGGCGGGCACGGCGTTCCAGTCGGCGCGCTGCCAGCCGCGCGGGAGTTCGGGCGCCTCGAGTTCGAGGCGTCCGGCGGC
Organism: uncultured Akkermansia sp.; assembly: GCA_966251015.1. Classification (GTDB taxonomy): domain Bacteria; phylum Verrucomicrobiota; class Verrucomicrobiia; order Opitutales; family Opitutaceae; genus IMCC26134_A. The sequence goes on from CBINJQ010000008.1 coordinate 7,416, forward strand.
GCGGAGGGCGACGAACTGCGCGGTCTGTCGCACGTTTGCGAATACAGGCGGGGCGACCTCCTCGCGGCCTTGGTCGCGAGCGGCCGGCCCCTGGTATTCGATCAAGGCCTGGGTCTCGCCGATGATGCCGCGCTGGAAACGCAGTTCCCACCAGTCCGGCGCGTCGGAGGCGGGGACGAAGTCGCCGACGGCGGGGCCGCTCGCGCGGACGGTGCGGGCCTGCTCGGGCGTGAGGCCCGGGAGCCGGACGCGGAGCGTTCTCACGGCGGCGTTTTCCACGCGAAAGCGCAGCGAGAGGCGCGTGAGCGTCTGGCCTTCGCGCGTGGTCACTTCCTGGAGCGACTGAACGGTCACCCACGGGTCGAGCGACTCGATGCCGACGGAGAGCCGCCAGTCGGCCTGGAGAAGGCGGAACGCGAGCGCGCCCTCCTTGTTGTTGCCGACGTCGCGCGGATCGATTTGCGAGACGTTGTCGCGCGCGGCGGAGCGCAGGCGCAGGCCCTTCGCCGGCACGATCTGGAGCTCGCCGGTCTGGCGGGTGGCCTCGCGGAGGAGGATGCGCGGCACCTGCCAGTCGGCCCGCGCGGAGGGCGCCGGTCCGGCGAGGGCGAGCGCGAAGGCCTGCTCGCCGAGCGTGCGGCCGTTGAGGTGAAGGGTGACGACGCGATGGCCGCCGTCCTCGGCCTCGGTCCACTGGCTGAGCGCGGGGCCGGAGAGCGATTCCACCTCCATGCCCTCGGGCAGGAGGAAGCTGAGCTTGAAAAGACCGACTCGGGTGATCGTCACCGCGAGATCGGCGTTGAGCACGAGGCGGTCGTCGCCGAGCGCGAGGAGCTGGCGGCTGGCGACGCGCACCTCGGGCGCGACGGCGGCGACGCGGAGCGAGAGCGCGCCGCCCTCGGCGTCGTGGCGATAGGCCTGATGCAGGAGCGCGAGGGGTTTGTCGTCGCGGCCGCGCGGGAGGAGCGCGGCGTCGAAGTCCTGGGCGTTGACCGCCGAAAGACCGGGCGCGCGAAGGTCCTCGGGTTGGGCGTCGTCGCCGAAGCCGAGGGCGAGCAGTCCCACGGAGCCGGCGGCGGCGCGGACGCGGAGCGGCCGCAAGGCCAGATCGTAGGGAAGCGCGGCGGCCGCGCGCTGGGTCTCGACGACGAGGGCGAAGGGCTGGCTCTGTGCTGGCTCGACGGATACGCGGAGCAGGCGCGACACGGGATCGAAGCGCCACGCGCCGGCCGGGCCGCGCCCGACCTCGCCGACGGTGAAGCCCTCGGGGATCTCGACCTCGAGCGCGGAGACGCGGCCCTGCACGGGCTTGATGGAGAGGCGGGCGTGGCCGTTGACCACGCCGGGGCCGGGCACGAAGAGGCAGGCGGTCTCGGCGAAGAAGCGCACCGGCTCCGCGCCGGGGTCGCGACGACGGGGGCCGAGCGTCACGACGGGGCGGCTTCCGGGGGCGAGCAGAAGCGTGGCGCCGCTCCGGTCGGGGGCCGGGTTTGCGAGCGGCAGAACCTGCACGGCCTGCGGGGAGCCGAGGTCCCAGCCGCCTTCGGCGAAACGGGCCTCGATGCGCTGCAAGGCGGCGGGGCCGGTGGGCACGGGCACGCCCTTGGCGGGCTCGGGCACGGCCAGTTCGTAGGTGAAGCGGGCGGTGAGCGCGCCCGCGCGCTCGGGCGCCACGAAGTAGGCGACGCCGCCCTCGCGCGGGATTTTGACGACCTTGAGGCCGTCGCCCTCGAAGCTCGTGAGCACGGCGGGGGAATCGAGCAGAAGGAACGTTTCCCCCGGCCGTCCGCGGACCACGATGTCGGCGGAGGCGTGGAGGCGGCCGTCGCGAAGATCCCAGGTTTGGGTGACGGACTCGGCGGCGGGGGGCGTGGCGGAAGCGAGGGCGGGCGCGACGGGCCTCTCCTCGGCGCGGGCGGGCGTGGGCGAGCCGAGGGACATGGCGAGCAAACCGCCCAAAAGCGCGAGCGACAGCGCGGCGGAGGCGGACGGAGCGGGCGATTCCGGCTCGTCGGGATCGTCGTGGCGGGAGCGCCAGGCGCGCCAGAGCCGGATCAGCACGGCGGGCAACAGGAGGAGCATGGCGAGGAGGGCGAGGGTGACGAAGAAATAGACGGCGCCGCCGGGCTGGAGCAGCAGGCCGAGGACGAAGAGGGCGGCGGCGAGGGCGGGCCATGGGCCGCGCAGGAGCGCGGGGCGGCCGGCGAGGCCGGCGGCGGTGACGGCGAGCGCGCCGACGAGGGCGGCGACGCCGGGCCAGGAGAAGGCGGCGCGCCACGCGGGGACGTTGGCGATTTCGATGGTCAACGCCTCGTCGGACGCGGGAAGCGTGGCGGCATAGACGGGCGCGGCGAGGGTGGCGCGCCTGTGGTGGCCCGCGTTGTTCGCGTATTCGGCGGACATGACGACGACCGCGAGCGCCGCGAGGATCACGAAAGGCGTCCAGCGGACGCCGCGGGCGCGCAGGGCCAGCGCGGCGAGGCCGAGGAGACCGACGAGACCGAAGGCGGGGAGGACCGAGCGCGAGGCGATCCACTCGAAGCCGCTTTCCGTGACGACGGGGGCGACGAGATCGGCGTTGCCGCCGCGCGGCACGAGGCGGCGTCCCTCGTCGGGCGTGAGCGTCCATTCGCCGACGACGAGCGGGGCCGCGACACGGGGCGCGACGAGGCGCACCTGCGAGGCGGAGGCGCCGACGGACTGGCCGAGGCGGAGGAAGACCTCGACGGGTTCGTTCGGGTTGAGGCGCGGGGGGAGCGGCACGAGCGTGTCGTCGCCGTCGCGGCGGGCGTTGACGGCCTGGTCCTCGGCGCTGGCCTCCCAGAGTTTCGCGTCGGCGGGGAGCGTGAGGCGCAGGGCCTTGCGGCCCCGGGTTTTTATGAAGAAACGCGCCTCGGTGACGACCTCGCCGTCGCGGGCGACGCGGCTGGCGAAACGCGCGAAGTCGACGACCTGGTCGATCGGGTCGCCCGGCGAATACCATTCGACGCCGAGCTCCAGCGCGAAGGGGCGCGCGGTGTATTGGTAGACGGCGAGCGAAGGCGAGGTGGTGAGCAGACGGTATTCGGCGGGCAGCTCGGCGGGCTCGAGCTTCAGGAGCGAGCCCTCGGCGCCGCGCACGGTGGATTTGACCTGGAGCGGGCTGACGACCTGCACGTAGCCGCGCTCGGACTGGACGTTGAGCGGGCGGACGACGCCGGGGCGAAGCGCGCCGCCGCGCGCCCCCATCGGCTCCTCGAAAGTGACGAGGAGCGTGGCGGCGCCGAGGACGGGCTGGTGGAGCGCGACGACGAGCTCGTCGCCCTCACGCCGCCAGTCGCGGCGGACGTTTTGGCCGATGACGTCGATGTTGCCGGCGCCGGCGGGGAGCGCGACGCGCCACTCGGTGGCGGGCGCGCCGACGACGAAGTAGTTGAGCAACACGCTGGCGTAGGCGACGCCCTCCTTGAGCGAGTGGAGATGGAAGACGTCGGCCTGCACGCTCTGGCCGAGCGCCTCGACGGAGAGGCGCGCGCTCCAGTCGACCGAGCGGAGGCGGAAGGCCTGCTGGAGGCCTCGCGTCTGACGCGGGAAGTAGGCGAGCGGCACCTCGGCGAGTCCGTTGGTGGCGAGGGGCGCGAGGCGGAAGCCGGCGGCGGCGACGGCGCCGACATGGCCGCGCACCGATTTGGCGTCGGGGAAATCGATGCGCGGAAGAGCCCACTCGCCGGCGGCGGGCGGGAGATTTTTTTCGAGGCGAAGGCGGACGAGTTGGCGGCCGGAGATCGGATTGCGGAAAAGGATCTTCAGGCGTCGCTGCTGCAGGAAGCCGGTCAGGATCTCGGCGGACTCGGCGACGTAGTCGGCGACCTCCGCGCCCTCGACGGCGAGGATGGCGTGGTCGGCCGGAACGAGGACGGTCCAGTCGCGCAGAGGAGCCTCGCGGACATCGAGCTCGAGTTCGGCGGAGAGGATGCGGTTGGTCTCGCCGAGCTCGTAGAGCGCGACGGTGGAGACGGAGATCTCCGGCATGATCTGGCTGGCGACGACGCGGAAGGCGCGCTCGGCGGACGGAAAGCGGTAGACGAGGACCTGACGTGTGCCGGCCTCGGCGGCGGAGCCGGGAAACTGTGCGGGCGCGAGCTGGAGAAGGCCGACGAGGTCGACGACCTCGAGGCGGACGGCGCCGCTGTTGGCGACGCGGACAAAGCCGGAGTGGCGGACGCCGCCCTCGGGCACGAGGCGGAGCGGTTCGGCGCGGACCGGGAAGGCGCCGAGCGGGCTCTGGCTGCGGATGGTGAAGGCGGCCTCGGCGGCGAGCGGGCGGCTGAGCTTGAGTTCGAGGACGCGAGTGGAGTCGGTGGAAGTGTTGTTGTTGGAGGCCGGGGCGGCGAGGACTTGCCAGCCGAGGAGATTCGCGCCCTCGACGCCGACGATCTCGCCGGGACCCTCGATGCGCAGGCGGGCGCCGGTCATGGCGCCTTGGAGCACGCGGAAGCTGATCGCGGAGGTTTGGCGAAGCAGGCCGGAGCCGACGCGGACGTCGGCGAGCTCGGAGCTGGTGAAGAAGAGAGCGGCCTCGGCGGCTTCGCGAGTTTCCTTCCAACCGAGCGTGGCGCGGCCGTCGGCGGGGAGAAAGCCTTGCCAGCCCTCGGAGGCGGAGCGGGCGGGGACGACGCCGGCGTTTTTGTCGAAGGCGATTTCGGCGGGGAGGCCGGTGAGCGCGAGCGGGATGGCGGAGCCGGCGGGAACGGTGAAATCGAGACGGCGCCAATCTCCGTCGGCGCGGACGGCGGCGACAAAGCGGAGGTCGACCGAGACGGGGCCTTTCCGCGTGAAGACGAGGTCGTAGGCGGCCTCGGCGGGAGGCGCGTTCGGGTTGACCAGTTCGAGGTTCCAGCCGTCGCCCGAGACGGCCTCGGCGGGCGCGGCGTGACCGGAGAGAAGCCGAACGCGGGCGCCCTCCCGCGGAACGAGCGCCCGGGCCTCGAGGCGGAAGGCGACGCCGGCGGCGTCGGTGGAGAAGACGCCGGAGAGGCGGGCGGAAACGAGGTCCGCGTCGTCGGTCGCGGCGCCGCGGCGGGCGAGGGAGACGACGAGACGCGGCGAGGCGTCGGAGGCGTGGGTGAAGCGGCGTTCGCCGGGCTCGGACCCGGGCGCGGCGGCGACGAGACCGGCGATCTCGGCGTAGCGCAGGTCGAGCGACGGCGCGGCGCGGACGAGGAGGCGGGAGGAGAAACCGACCGCGTCGCCGACGGTGAGCAGCGGAAGCGCGACGCGTCCGGGCATGACGGGGCGGTCGATGCGGGTGCGGACGGTGAGTCCGAGGGAAGCGGGGGTTGCGGAAGCGGCGGATTTTTTATCGGTGGCGGCGGGCGCGACGAGGCGGATATCGAGGAAGCGTTGGGAGGAGGCGTCGCCGACGCCTTGTCGGACGGCCCAGTCGCGTAGGCCGGGGCCGGATACGGAAACGATTTCGCCTTCGCCGGAGAGCCCAAGGCAGAGCGTCTCGGGTTGGCCTTGGACGATGCGGAGGCGGAGCGCGATTTCCCCCGTGATCGAGTCGGGTGCGACGGTGACGGTTTGGTCGGCGTAGGCGGAGAAGAAGACCGGAACGGCGGGGCGGAGTCCGCTGGCCTCGACGGTGATGCGGGCGGAATCGGCGTCGACGGCGGCGGCGTGGAGCGGATGGGCGAGGGGGAGGAGGGCCGCGAGGAGCGTGAGCGCGCGGGCGAGGTTGCGGGCAAGGGGCTTCATGGGAGTGGAGGGTAGGGCGCGACCGCCGGGCGCGCCGGTTTGGGAGGTGTGGTGGCGTTCTGGAAATTCGCGGCGGGCCCAGCGGTCCCGCCCTACCAGTGGCTGTGGGCAAGGCTGTGGCCGGGGCGGGCTGGAGGCAGCCCGCCAAGTGTCAGGGTTTTGTCAGGCGCGGGACGGTCGCTTTGGTCTTACTCGGGCGAGAGACGGCGGGCCTGGGAGAGCATGTCGAGGAACTCGACGACGCGCGGCTGATCGACGAAGCGGGCGCGGAGGGCGGCGGCGATCGGGTCGAGGTCGGCGAGGCGGATGGCCGCGGCGGTGTCGCCGCCCTGGAGTTTCTCGGCGAGGAGGGCGGCGGCGCCGGCGAGTTGGAGCGAAGGCGAAGCGCGGTCGAAGGCCGGAGCGGAGGCGTCGTAGGGCAGGGGCCAGGAACGCTCGACCATGCGGCCGGTGGAGGTCTCGCGGAAGCGGACGAAGACCTCGCCGAGCTCGCCCGCGCCCTGCGGGTCGACCTCGATCTGGTAGAGCGCGACGGCGGCCTCGGCGGAGGCGAGCTCGGCGGCGTCGACCTTGTCGTTGCGGAAATCCTCCTCGCGCAGGCGATGCTGCTCGAAGCCGATCAGGCGGTAGCGCGGGACGCGGGAGGCGTTGAAGCGGACCTGGACCTTCACGTTTTGCGCGGCGGGGCGGAAGGCGCCGGCGAGCTGGCGGGCGAAGGCGGGGCCGGCCTCCTCGGCGGTGTCGAGCAGGAGATAGCGGCCGTCGCCCTGGCGGGTGAGGGCCTCGAGCACGCCGTCGTCGAGACCGTTCGCGCCGACGCCGCAGGCGTCGAAGGCGACGCCTTTCTGTCGGAGCTGAACGACGCGGGCGGCGAGGGCGGCGGGATCGGCGTCGCCGAGGTTGGCGGCGCCGTCGGTGAGGAGGACGACGCGGTTTTGCGCGGCGGGGTCGAGCCGGCCGAAGGCGAGGTCGGCGGCGAGCTGGAGGGCGGCGTCGAGGTTGGTGCCGCCTTCGGGAGGCGTGTTGGCGGCGAGTTGGGCGAGCGTGGCGGCCTGGTCTCCGGAGATGCGGTCGGCGAGGAGGCGCGGTGTGCGGGCGAAGCCGATGAGGGTGACGCGGTCAGCCGGGCCGAGGAGCGAGGCTAGTTGGGTGAGGGCGGCGCGGACGGTGGCGGCGCGGTCCTCGCGTTCCATCGAGCCGGAGGTGTCGAGCAGCAAGGTGAGGTGGAGGGGCTGTCCGGCGGCGCGGCCGGCGGCGGGGACGCGGAGGGCCACCCGGAGGAGGTTGCGCTGCTGGAGGAGCGGGTGGGCGGCCTGCTCGACGCGGGCGGCGACGGCTTCGCCGGCGAGGGGCGCGGGATCGCCGTAGTCGAAGGCGTTGTAGAACTCCTCGGGGCGCATAGCGGTGGGATCGGGGAACTCGCCGCGGGCGAGGGCGGCGCGGGCGATGCGGAAGGAGGCGTCGGAGACGTGTAGGGAGAAGGTCGATACGGGCTGGTCGGCTGACGGGACCTCGCGGCGAAGGGAGGCGTCGGGCGCGGGACGCGGGGCGGGTTTGGCGGCGTCGGGCGGAAGAACGACCACGGCACCATCACGTATTTCGTAGGTGCGACCGGTTTGTTCGGTGAGGATATCGAGCACCCGGCCCAGGGGCATGTTGCGTAGCGTAATGTTGACGATCGGTTCCGGAGAGACGGAAGAGCCGTCAAGGACGATGCTCACACAACGGGTGTCTTGCCCGTCGCCGCCGTATTCCTCGGCGGAGGAGGAAAGGGCGGACAAAGCTTTGCCGAGCGGGGTGCCATTGAAGCTGATCGATGGGACAACGGTGTCTTGCAGCTTGCGCCGAACGGCCTCGTCCCGGGTTTGGCGAGGGGCGTCAGCGGACTGGGGCGCGGCGGCGTCCGCATCCCGGGCTTTATTCTCGTTGAAGATGCCCGGACGCTGCCAGCTTCTGGCGACTTCGGCCACCATCTTGGCGCGTGTTTCTTCGCGTATTTCGGCGTCGGCGGCCTCTGGTTTGACCTCCGGTTCGACGCGAGAAGCCAAGCCGGCGAGCTGCAACTCGGCGGCGGGGATGAACGTCGAGGAGGATGGGGCGGCGGCGGAGATCGGGGCTTGGTTCGGGGGCGATAGACCAAGCAGGTCGCCGACAACGGGGTCGTCGAGGGGCGCGGACTTTTTTTCGAAACGGACGTCGAGGCCGGAGGAGTCGTTTTTGCCGGCCGCGCCGTAGGTCAGGTCGTGCGCGGATTCGGCGGACGCGACGGGAAAAACGTTGTTGACGCTCTGGCCGTTGACAGATCCGGCCGGGGCCATGTCGAAGGACACGAGCGCTCCGGAGGCCTTGGTGGTTTCCGTCGCGTTCTGTTTATTCAGCGGAGCGCGGTCGCGGCGGACGTCGATGGAGACTTCGCCGAGGCGTCGAGCATCCTTCGGGCCCGCCACGGGCGCCGGGCGGGCGGGGGAGGGCGCGGCGAGGGAGGGTGGTGGTGGACTGGAGGGAGCGCCGGGCGGGGAGGGGAAATCGACCCGCATCGGACCTTCGGATGCCGCGCGGTTTTCACGTTCGGCGATGTCGAACTCCGCTTTATCGTCGGCGAAGCCGTCGGCGGAACGCGTGAACAACGCCGCCGCCGCCTTCTTCTGGTCTTTGGCGGACTCCGGCGCGGAGAGCTCAAGGGCGAGTTCTTGGGGGGCGGGGCGGGCGGATTTCGAGGCGACGCCGAAGGTCGTGCCGACCGTCGGAATAACGATGGCGGCGAGAAGACCCGCGAGGGCTACGCAGGCGGCGGCGGGGAAGGCCCAGTCTTGCCAGCGGCGGCCGCCCGGGCGCGAAGGCAGTGCGACGAGCGGAGGAAGTTTCGCGTTTTCGGCGGAGGTGCTCGCGCGGAGGGCGGCGAGGAGTTTGGCGCGGCGCTCGGGGGAGAGGCGAAGATCGGTGGGCGCGGCCTGATGAGCTTCGGCTACGAGATCCTGAGTCGCGGAGAGGTGGCGGCGAAACTCGGCGAGTTCGGGGCGCTCGGCGCAGAGGCGGTCGATCTCGGCGATTTCGGCGGGGGACGCTTCGCCGAGGACGCAGGCGACGATGCGCGCTTCGAGCGCGGGATCGGGGGGCGGCGGGTGGGCGCCGGAGGAGGATGGAGGGAGAGAGTCGTCGGAATTCATGGCGGGCGGGGCGCGGCGTGGCCTCGGCGGATCAGCCTTGGCTGCCTTGGACGCCGACGCGGCGGAGCGAGTCGGCGAGGCCTTTGAGGAGGTGGTGGAGACGGTAGCCGACGGTGCCGGGATTGATGCCGGTGCGGCGGCCGATCTCGTCGTATTTCAGGTCCTCGTGGTATTTCAGGCGGATGAGGTCGCGGTCTTCGGGAGGGAGTTCGGAAAGGAGGAGGCGGACTTGGCCGAGGGCTTCGAGGCGGGCGAGGGTTTCGGGGGCGAGTTCGGCGTCGGCGGGCGTGCTGTCGGTTTCGAGGTCGGTCTCGCGGCGGTGGTCGCGGAGGTGGTTCAGAGCGAGATTGCGGAGGCTGCGGTAAAGCCAGGCGCGGGGGTTTTCGATTTCGGCGTAGAGCGGCTGGAGGCGGAGGAAGGCGTCTTGCACGAGGTCCTCGGCGACGGAGCGGCGGCGGACGAGACCGAATGCGAACTGGAGCAACGGGCCTTCCTCGGACTCGAAGAGCGCGGCGAGGGACGGCGCCGACGCGGGAGCGGGGCGCGGCCGGGGCGGGGCGGAGTCTGCGAGCGTGCCGGGGGAGTCAGGCATGGGCCGGGGGGCGTGTCGGCGGCGAGCCGGCGGGGACTGGGCGGGGCGCGGGCATGGAGCGGGTGTTCACCGACTATGACACGGTCCCGGCGGGGTTCTTGGAAAAAAGCCGAAGATTTTTTCGCGGCCGGATGATTTGGTCACGGAGGACACGGAGCCCGGACAGAGAGGTCACAGAGAACGGAGGAGGTCGGAAGAGCCGGAAAGAGAGGAGGCGGAAAGGATAGGACTCTCTAACTGGATCGAACTCCGTGTCCTCTGTGTCGGAGCTCTGTGCCCGCTGTGGCTAAGATCGATCAGCGATATCGGAGGACGTCGGCTTGGCGCGGCGGTAAAAGAGATACTGCGAGAGGAAGGAGACGCCCGAGAGGCTGGCGAGGGTGCGGACGTTGCTCATGGCGCCCACGACGTGGGTGAGCGGGGTGGCGGCGGGCTCGCGGATTCGGAGGAGCAGCCATCCGGCGACGATGGCGAGCAGGGGCTGCGCGAGAAACGCGGTGTGGTAGACCGGCAGCGCGGCGTGGCGGGCGAGGAAATACTCGAGAATGAGACCGCCGAGGGCGGGGGCGACGGCCGCGAAAAGCGAGGTGACGGCGAGGTTGACGCCGAGGGCGAGGTTGCGCGCCGGCACGGGAAGCAGTTTCAGGAGCAGCGTGAACTGGCCGAGGAAGAAGCCGGCGTTGGTGAGGCCGCCCCAGAACCACATCGCGTAGAGCCAGACGGAGGTTTCGGGCGTGAGGAAAGACCACGCGAAGTTCTGAGTCTGCCAAAGGACGAGCGAGACGACCATGACGCCCTTGTTGCCGTAGCGGTCGAGCAAGGCGCCCCAGGCGGGCATCGAGAGGGCGGCGCCCACCGCGCCGCAGACGGAGAGCACGCCGACATGGAACGCGGAGAGGCGCAGCTCCTCGAACATGAACACATGGTAGAACGGCCCGAAGATGTTCGCGGCGAAGGACCACGCGGCGCCGAAGGCGATGAAGCGCAGGAAGGGCTTGGCTTGTTTGAGCGTGATGAATTGCGCGGACAAGGCGGCGGCCCGGGGAGCGGGGCGGCCGCCGTGTTCGGTGGGCATCTCGCGCTGCCAGATGATCGAGAGCAGGCGCAGGAGCGCCGCGAAGGCGATCACGAGCTGAAAGGCGAGCATCGAGTAGTCGCGACTGGCGAGCACCCACCCGGCGAGCAGGAGGAAGGCGAGGGTGGAGAATTGCAGAAACCGGTTGCGCCGGCCGAAGTATTTGCCGCGCAGGCGCGGCGGCACCCACTCCTGCACCCAGGCGTTCCAGGTTACGCCGGTGAGCGAAAAGAAGAAGCTGGAAACGAAGAACCACACGCCGATCCAGAGACCGACCCGCGCGGGTTGGTCGAGGGGCAGCAGGTCCAGGCCGAGCAGGGCGCAGAGGACGACCGAGCAAAGCAGGTGCAGGCAGCCGCAGGTGATGCTGATCTGCTTGGCGGGAAACCAGCGGGCGAGCACCGGCGTGACGAACACTTGCAGGAAATTACACACGAAGGGCAGGGCGGTGATGAGGCCGATCGTGTGCGTGGGCAGGTGGAAGACCTTGGTGAACAGGGCCGCGAGCACGACGTTGACCGGCTGGGCCATCACGACGATGGGCATGGCCGCGAGCCCTTCGCCGGTGCAGAGCCGGAAGCTGCGCAACATGGCGTGCTTTTTCAGCGCGTGATCGGCGCGGCGCTCGATTTCGGCGCTGAAAGCGGGGGCGGCTCCGTGCGGTCCGGGCGACGTGGTCGTGGTTGCGTTCAAGGCGAGAGGATCGGAGATGTTGTGGGAATGAAGACGGTGGTGGAAGCGAAAGCGTGGGCCAGCCGGGACACGGTAAAAGTTGCGCGAGAATTGCTCGGGCACTGGCTGGTGCGTCGCCTCGACGACGGCTCGGTCCGGCGCGCGCGCATCACCGAGACCGAGGCCTACGACGGTCCGGCGGATCGCGCCTGCCATGCGAGCAAAGGGCGCACGGCGCGCACCGAGGTGATGTATGGGCCGGCTGGGCGCTGGTATGTCTATCTGTGCTACGGCATCCATGAGATGCTCAATCTCGTGACCGGGCCGAAGGATTTTCCGGCGGCGGTGTTGATTCGCGGGGTCGAAGGCGTGACGGGGCCCGGCCGGGTAACGAAAGCCTTTGGCGTCGGACGCGCGCTCAACGGCACCTCGGCGGCGGACGCGGACGCGCCGGGCGCGCTCTGGATCGAGCGCGGCGGGCCGGGTGTCGGCCGGGGGGAGGACGTGGGCGCCGACGCGCCGGTGTTGCCGCACGAGGTGCTGGCCGGGCCGCGCGTGGGCGTGGACTACGCGGGGCCGGAGTGGGCGGCGAAGCCCTGGCGTTTTCGCTGGATGACTCGGTGGACGCCGACGGGCGCGGGCCGAAAGTGATTTGGAGAGGTGGGCGGACCGGTCCCGCGGTCCGTGGTTCGAAGCGGGCGGAGGGACACGCCCGCCGACCCGGTGTGACCGCTCGTGCATGGCCTGGCGGTCGAGGCTTGCATGAGGGGCGCGCGGGCGGAGACGTTGGCGGACCTTTATGTCCACGCCGACCAAGCTCATCGTTTTCGACTGCGACAGCACACTCTCCGCCATCGAGGGCATCGACGAGCTCGGACGCGCGGGCGGTCCGGAGATGTTCGCGAAAATCGAGGCGATGACCAACGACGCGATGAACGGGAAGATCCCGGTCGAGGCGGTCTTCGGCGAGCGCCTGCGCATCATTCGTCCGAACGCGAAGCACGTCGCGGTGGTCGGGCAAAAATACATCGACACGGTCGAACCGACGGCGATGGACACGCTCGCGAAGCTGCGCGCGGCGGGCTGGACGCCGATCATCCTGAGCGGCGGCTTTCGCAACGCGATCCGCCCGCTGGCCGATTTTCTCAAAATCGAGCGCGTGGAGGCCGTGGATTTGTTTTTCGACGCGATGGGCGGCTACACGGGCTACGACGAGACCTACCCGACGACGCGTTCCGGCGGAAAACCCGAGGTGATTCGCGCCCTGAAGCGCGAACTCTCGCCGGCTCGCGTGGTGATGGTGGGCGACGGCGTGAGCGACCTGGAGACCCAGCCGGAGGTGGACCTCTTTGTCGGCTTCGGTCGCTACGCGGCGCGGGAGAAAGTCCGTTCGATGGCCGGCCGCTTCGTCACGGAGCTGGCCGCGTTGCCGGCCCTTCTGGATTAGCGGGAGCTCCCAATGTCGAAATCGGCCGGGTTTCGGCCGGTCCGTTTTGACAAGTCCTCCCCGCGCCCTTCGCTCGGGCGCGATTCCGATCAGTTGCGAAAAGGCGCGCTGGCATCGGCCTTGCTCGCGTCACCCGCCTTTCAATCCGCCCTCCTTTCACCCACCCGATGGATTTTCCGCTGCTTGTCCTCCTTCTGGCCCCCTTCGCGCTCGCCCCCTTTCTCCCGGCGATAGGCGGGCGCGTCGGCGCGAAAGTCGGATGGTTGGCGCTGCTCGCGCCGGCGGCCAGCTTCTGGGCGGCGTTGCAACTGCGCGGACTGCCGGCGGAGCTGCGTGCGGCGGGGCGAAGCTGGGAGTGGATACCGAGCCTCGGCGCCGAGCTGAGTTTTTCGGGCGACGGGCTTTCGCTTCTCTACGCCTTGATCGTGAGCGGGGTCGGCGTGCTGGTGGTCTTCTACGCGGCCTGCTACCTCGACGACCACCACTACCGGGACCACGGCAAGTTCTACTGCTACCTCCTGCTCTTCATGGGCGCGATGCTGGTCACGGTGATGTCGGCCAACCTGCTGGTGCTCTTCGTCGCCTGGGAGCTCACGGGGCTCACCTCCTTCCTGCTCATCGGGTTTTTGCACGACAAAGCCGAGTCGCAACGTGGCGCGCGCATGGCGTTGCTCACGACCGGCCTGACCGGGCTGGCGCTGCTGGCGGGCGTGGTATTGCTGCGCGTGGCCTACGGCACCTTCGACCTCGCCGAGATCCTGGCGCGCGGCGGCGTGCCGGCGGGCGCCGAGGGGCTCGTCGGGGCGGCCTTCCTCTGCTGTTTCGTCGGCATCGCGGGCAAGTCCGCGCAGTTCCCCTTCCACTACTGGCTGCCCAACGCGATGGCGGCGCCGACGCCCGTCTCCGCCTACCTGCACTCGGCGACGATGGTGAAGCTCGGCGTTTTCCTGACGGCGCGCCTCCTGCCGGTTTTCAACGGCTTGGACAACTGGATGCCGCTGCTGACTGGCATCGGCTTCGGCACGATGCTGCTCGGCTCCCTGCTCGCGCTGCTCTCGCAGGACCTGAAGGGCGTGCTCGCCTACACGACGGTCGCGCAGCTCGGCCTGCTGATCGGCTATTACGGTCTGCACACGCAGGGCGTGGCGGTGGCGTGGGACGCGCTGCACATCCTGAACCACGTTTTCTACAAGGCCTGCCTCTTCATGGTCGTCGGGATCATCGACCACTCGACGGGCACGCGCGACCTGCGCCGGCTCGGGGGACTCTGGGGCAAGATGCCGCTCGTGGGCACGGCGGCGCTTTTCGCGCTGGCCGCGTTCGCGGGTCTGCCGCCGACGACCGGCTTTCTGAGCAAGGAGATGCTGCTCGCCGATCTCTACGCGCTCTTCCACGCGCAGGGCGGTCTTCAGGGCGTCTGGCCGCTGGGCTGCGTGATCCTCGCCTCGACGCTCAACATCGCGGTGGCGGCGCGCGTGGCGCGGGTCTTTTTCGGCAAACCGACGCACGACGTGGAGGCGCATTTTCACGCGCCCTCTCCCGGCTTGCAGGCGCCGCCCGTGCTGCTCGGGGCGGCGACGATTTTCTGCGGACTCGGCGCGGCGGCGTTCGGCGGCTTGAGCGCGAGTTTCACCGACTCGGCCGGGCGCGCGGCGGCGGCGGACACGCATCTGCATCTGTGGCACGGCGTGACGCCGGAGCTGCTCACGAGCGCGCTGATCGTGGCGGCCGGTCTGGGGTTGTATTTGGCGGTGGGCGCGGCGCGCTGGAAGAAGGCAGCGATCCCGGCGCCGTTGCGTTTCGACCTCGGATTCGACGTGGTCGCGGACGGCACGCCCTACGCGGCGCGCCGGCTGAACCGCGCGCTCGGGTTTGAGACGCCTTACGCCTACCTGTTTGTCGTTTGCGGCGTGCTGGTGCTGCTTCCGGGCTGGTTTTTGGCGGCGAACCGGGACGCCTTCGTCGCGCAGATCGGCGAGTGGCGGATGTTGCCGGCGACCTCGGCGGGCTGGATGCGTTGGGCGGTGGTCGTTCTGATCGGAGGCGCCGCGATTTGCGCGGCGGCCTGGAAGAAGGTGATACCGCAGCTCTTCGCGCTTTCGATCATCGGCCTCGGCGTCGTCTTCTACTACGTGCTTTACCAAGGGCCCGACCTCGCGATCACGCAAATGCTGGTCGAGTCGGCTACGCTCATCCTCGTGCTGCTCGTCGTGCTTCGGCTGAAACGGGACGGCGCGGACACCGAGGACCTGCCGGAGCGGGGCGGCGCGCCGCTCTCGCTGCGATTGGCCCTGTCGATCGGCGGCGGCCTCCTGGTGGGCGGCGGCGTTTTGATCTTCCAGCAACCGCGCTCGATGGAGTGGGCGGGCGACTACTATCTGGCCAACTCGCTGGGCTACGCGAAGGGCGCGAACGCGGTGAACACCGTGGTCATCGATTTCCGCGGTTTCGACACGCTCTTCGAGATCACCGTGCTGGTGATCGCCACGCTCGGCTGTCTCGGTCTGATCGCCCGTCCGCGGATCGGCGGCGCGAAGCCCGACCTCTGGCGCGGCCAGACCGACCTGTTTCCCGTGCCGAAGGACTTCATCCTGCGCGCGGTGGCGATCGGCGCCTGCGTTCCCTTGAACCTCTTTGCGCTGCACGTGTTTCTTCGCGGCCACAACGAGCCCGGCGGCGGCTTCCCGGCGGGCCTGGTGACGGGGCTGTCGTTGATCCTGCTCGCCTTCGTGCTCGGCGTGCACGGCGTGCGGCGTCTGGTGCGCGTGAATCCGGTGAGCATCGCGGTCGCGGGCGTGTTGCTCGCGATGGGCGCGGCGATTTTCCCGGCGCTGCGCGGTCTGCCGGTGCTGCACCACTTCCACGCCTACCTCGGCGGGTTCTTCTATGTCGGCGGCGCCTTCTGGTTCGATCTCGGCGTCTATCTCGCGGTGGTGGGCACGAGCCTGAAGTTGATCCTTCCGCTGATGAAATCCGTCCACGGCCTGCCGGCCTACGTCGAGGAGGAGGAGGAGCGTTTCTCCGCCCGCGACGAGGAGCCGATCGATCTTGTGTCCGGGGAAAACGAAGGCCCCCGCGGGCCGGGAAAGGGGGACCGCTGAGATGAACAACCAACTTGAGGCCGCCGTGCTGGTGGCCGTGCTTTTCGGCGCCGGCCTCTTCCTCTGCCTTTCGCGCCGCATGCTGCGGATGCTCTTCGGCTTTTTGATGCTCTCGAACGCCGCGAATCTCGTGCTCATCGCCGTCTCCGGCGATCCCTCGGGCCGGCGTGCGGCCGTGGTCGGGGCGGACTCCCCGGCCGGCGTGGCGCCGGTGGATCCGGTGCCGCAGGCGCTGATCCTGACCGCCATCGTGATCGGCTTCGCGGTGGCGGCCTACCTGACGGTGCTCGTGTATCGCCTCTACGTCGACCGGGGCACGGCCAACGTGCCCGCGCTCTTCGACGACGCGCACAAGGGCGGCGCCTCGGCGCGGGCCGAGAAGGAGGGCGAGGCATGAGCGGCTTTTTCAACATCGCCGGCACGCCCGCCAATCTCGCCGCGCTGCCCGTCATCTTCCCGATCGTCACGGCGCTGGTCTGCCTGCTCGCGCCCCGTCCCGCGCTCTGGCGGCGCGCGCTCGCGACCCTCGCCTTCGCCGGGTTGCTGGCGCACGCCGTCGGCGTCGTGGCGCACAATCTCGACCACGGCCCGCTGATCCTGCGCGTGGGCGGCTGGCTCGCCCCCTACGGCATCGTGCTCTATGCGGACACTCTGGCGGGCATCATGCTGGCCCTGTCGTCGTTCACCGCGCTGGCCTGCGCGCTCTTCGGCTTCGCCGAGACGCCGGTGCGCGAAGAAAATCCGCTGCGAGTGCCGCTGCTGCTCTTCCTCCTCGCGGGCATCAACCTGAGTTTCGTCACGGGCGACTTGTTCAACCTCTTCGTCGCCTTCGAGGTGATGCTGCTCTCGTCCTACGGCCTGATGACGCTCGAGGTCGGCGCGAAGGAGTCGCGGCAGGCCTTGCCCTATCTCACGCTGAACCTGGTGGGCAGCGCGCTGTTTCTCGCGGTCACGGGCTACGCCTACGGTCTTTTTGGCACGCTCAATTTCGCGGAGATCGTGGTGCGCAGCGACGCGCTGGTCGGCGATTTCCGGCTCACGCTGCTCGCCGTGCTCATGCTGCTGGTGTTCGGGCTGAAGGCCGGTCTCTTCCCGCTCTACCAATGGCTGCCCGGGAGCTATCCCGCGATGCCGGCGCCGATCGCGGCGTTCTACGCCGGCATGCTGACCAAGGTCGGGGTGTATGTGCTCATCCGCGTCTTCGGCACGGTGCTGCCGCCGGAGTTGACGCAACTGCACTCGCTCATCGCGTGGACGGCGGGCCTGACGATGGTGGTCGGCGTGCTCGGGGCGGTCGGGCAGGCGAGGGTGCAGACCATCCTGAGCTACCACATCGTGAGCCAGATCGGCTTCATGGCGCTGGCGATCGGGCTGCACTCGGCCTTCGCGTTCACCGCGGCGATTTTCTACATCACCCACCACATCGTGGTGAAGGCGGCGCTCTTTCTCGTGGGCGGCTCCGTCGCGCGGCTCAACGGCACCGACGAGCTCGCGCGCACGGGCGGGCTCTGGCGCGCCGCGCCCTGGCTCGGCGTGGGCTTCGTGCTCCAGGCGATGTCGCTCGCGGGCTTGCCGCCGCTGAGCGGTTTCTGGGGCAAGTTCATGATCATCCAGGAAGGCTTCACGCAGGGCGAGTGGGCGCTGGTCGCGCTCTCGCTGGTCGCGAGCATCCTCACGCTCATGAGCATGCTGAAGATCTGGCTCGGGGCGTTCTGGAAATCCGAGCCGGAGGAGCGGCGGGTCGTGACCTGCGGGCGCAGCCGCGCGATGAGCGCCGTGGTCGTCGGCATGGCGGCGGTGTCGCTCTGCATCGGCCTCGGCGCGGAGAAGTTCGTGCGCATCGCGAAACACGCGGCGCTCGAGACGCTCGACCGTCCGGGCTACGTGGCGCGGGTGCGCGCGGCGAACGAGACGCTTTACCCGGGCAAGACTCCGGGGGCGACGGGCAAAACCGACACGAAGGAGGCGACGCCATGAACCAGGAGACGGAACCACGCTTCAAACGACACACGCCGGCGGAGCGCGCGGCGGGATTTTTGATCTACCTCGCGTGCTTCACGCGAGAACTCGTGCTCGCGAACATCTCGATGGCGAAGGCCGTGCTTTTCCAGCGCCGGGAGGACCTGGCCCCGGGCTTCGTGGTCTATCCGCTCGCCGGATTGAGCTCGTTCGAGGTCCTGCTGCTCACGCACTCGATCACGCTCACGCCGGGCACGACCTCGGTGGAGATTTCCAAGGACGGCGGGGAGCTCGTCGTCCACGCCTTCGACGCGCGAGACGCCGAGGCGGTGCGCGCGTCGATCCGCGACGGCCTCGAAAAACCATTGCTCGCCTGGACCCGTTGACCGCGCACCGATGAACTGGATCGACCTCTTTTATTATCTCGGCTGGGCGCTGTTCGCGCCGGGGCTTTTGATCGGAGTCTGGCGCGTCGCGGCGGGCCCGACGACGCTGGACAGGATGGTGGCCTTCGACCTGCTCACGATCACGGTCGTGGCGCTCATGATCCTCGTGTCGGTGCGCGAGGGGACCGGCGACTACGTGGAGCTGATCATCATCGTCGCCGCCCTGGGTTTCTTTTCGACGGTCGCGTATTTTTATTACCTCGCGCAGTTGCCGGCGGTGGAAGGCGAGTTGAGCGACGAAGAGGAGAACGACTGATGGACGCGGTGCTTCAAATTTTCGGGCTCCTCCTGTTCCTGGGCGGCGCGTTCTTCATGATCGTGGCGGCGGCGGGCGTGGCGAAGCTGCCCGACGTCTATTGCCGGGCGCACGCCGTGGGGAAGGCGACGACGCTCGGCGTCCTGCTGCTTTTGCTTTCGCTGGGCGTGCTCGTAGAGTCGGTCGCGTGGTGGAAGATCCTGCTCGCGATGGCCTTCCAGTTCGCGACGATCCCGGTGGCGAGCCACCTTTTCTGTCTCGTGGCCTATCGCAAGCGCGTGCGGCGCTGGTCGTCCAAGGGCTGGACGCGGGACTGAAGTCGGCCGCGGCGGGACCGCCCGCGCCCGGGCACGGCTCCGGCGCGCGCTGTGTTGGACAAGTTCCGCCTAGTGTAGGGCTTTGCGCGGACGACGCGAAGGGGCTGGGCTGGGGGCTCACGATTCCCCCATGTCCGCACCTGTTCTCGCCGTCGCAAATTCCGGGGCGGTTCCGCTCTGGCTGATCGCTCCGTTCGCGCTGCTTCTCCAGCTGATCGCGGTGATGCCGCTGACGCCGCCGCGAATCAAACACGTATGGGAAAAATACTACGCGCACATCTCCGCCGCCCTCGGTGCCTTCGTCGCGGCGTGGTTTGTCCTGCGGGTCCCGGCGGGCGCGGAAACGGTGTTTCACACCGCCATGGAGTATGTCTCGTTTATCGCGCTCATCGGCTCCTTGTTTGTCGTCGCGGGCGGCATTCACCTGCGGGTGAAGGGCGGGGCGACCCCGCTGGAGAACACCGCGTTTCTCGCCTTTGGCGCGCTTGCGGCCAATCTCATCGGCACGACCGGGGCGTCGATGGTGCTCATCCGGCCGTGGATCCGGATGAACAGGTCGCGGATCGCGCCCGTCCACGTGGTGTTTTTCATTTTCGTCGTCTCGAATTGCGGCGGCGCGCTCACGCCGATCGGAGATCCGCCGCTGTTCATGGGGTATCTGCGCGGGGTGCCCTTTTTCTGGCTGCTCGGAAACGTCGCGGCGCAATGGCTGACGGTGATCGCGGCCCTGCTGGCGGTTTTCTTCGTGTTGGACCGGCGGGATTATTCCAGGGCCGCGCCCGAGATCCGGGCGCGCCTCGCCGCGCCGGACACCTTCCACGTCGCGGGGAAGCTCAACTTCCTGTTCCTCGCCGCGGTGATCGGGGCGGTCTTCATCCCCGGCTCGATTCCGCTGCTGCGCGAGGGCGTGATGGTGGCCGCCGCCTTCCTGAGCCACAAGCTCACCGCCCGCACGGTCCACGAGGCCAACGCCTTTTCCTTCGGGCCGATCAAGGAGGTCGGGTTTCTCTTCGTGGGCATCTTTCTCACGATGATGCCTGCGCTCGCCTACATCGGGCAGCATGGCGCCGGGTTTGGCGTGACCTCGCCCATGCAGTATTACCTCTCGGCGGGCTCGCTTTCCTCGGTGTTGGACAACGCCCCGACCTACGCGACCTTCTTCGAGCTGGCGCAGAGCTCGGCCTCTTTCGATGCGGGCGACACGCTCGCTTTCCTGCGCGCGGCCCCGGCCCAGGTGATCGCGGTGAGCCTTGGCGCCGTTTTTTTCGGCGCGATGACCTACATCGGCAACGGCCCGAATCTCATGGTGAAGGCCATCGCCGACGCGGAGGGGGTGCGGACGCCGAGTTTCTTCGGCTATATCCTGCGCTTTGCGTTGCCCGTCCTGCTGCCGATCCTGCTGATCTCCGGCTGGATATTTCTTTGATCGGCGGAGGCGGGTTGAGGGGAGGAAAAGCGGCTTGCCCCTACGTAGGGCGAGCCGCACACCTTCGCGTTTTATCTATGCAAAAGCTGGCACTGCTCTCGGTGAGCGACAAACGCGGTCTGGTCGAATTCGCCACCGCCCTCGTCAAAACGCATGGCTTCACGCTGCTCTCCACCGGCGGCACCGCGAAGCTACTCGCCGAGAAGGGCCTGCCGGTCACCGAGGTGAGCCAGCACACCGGATTCCCCGAGATGATGGA
>CBINJQ010000009.1:0-26031 GCA_966251015.1 uncultured Akkermansia sp.
CTCGTTTCGTGATCGCATAGCCGCCTCCAAAAACCGCGTCGCCAAGCCGCTCGCCGCCGCCCTGGCCCTGGGCGCCGTCGCGCCCGTCGCCGAAGCCGCCGTCTACACCATCGCATCCCCCTCGGCCAGCAACCGCAGCATCGACCCCTTGGACGGCTCCAGCGCCTTGGGCTACTACTCGCCCACCGCGGACAACCCCATTTTCCTCGGCGCCTGCTACGGCGCCCAGATCATGCTGGACGCCTCGCTCCACGGCAGCAGCAACTTCAACTTTGTCACGCCTCCCACGGACATTTCTCAAAACGTCCAGCTGCTCGGCGCCGGCGTGACCATCGACTCCTCGAGCAACTTCCACGACCCCGGCACGTTCGAATACAGCACCATGCCCCTCTCCTACGACGAGAGCAGCCTTCGATATATCGGGTTCCGCTACACCAACCAGGGCGTGGGCTCCAACGAGACCTACTTCGGCTGGATCGAGTTCACCATGCCCACCGTCGAGCAACTGTTCGTCACCCGCTTCGCCATCGGCGGCGACGGCCAGGCCATCGTCACCGGCTCGGACGTGAGCGTCGTTCCCGAGCCCGGCTCGGCCGCTCTCCTGGCCGGCGCCCTGGCCCTCGGCGTGACCGGCGTCCGCCGCCGCCGTCGCTGATCCCGACGACGCCCGGGCATCCCGGGAAACACGGCCCGGCCCGACCCTTCGCCACCCGGCGAAGGGTTTTTCGCTCCCGGCCCGCTCGCGCGCCCGCCCCCCTCGGACAAACCCCGGCTCGACACGAGCCGCCTCCCCCCGAATTTCGGCAGCCTGCATGGCGCCCCAACCCCAGCCCCCCGGCGAATCGCCTCCCCCCGGCCAGGCCGAGGCGCGCGCCCTGCGCGAGGCGCTTCGCCTGCGCGATCCGCGACGTCTGCGGGATTTTTTCGGCCCCGCCTCCGCGCCCTCCCTCGACGCGCCCGTTCCCCTCCTGCAAGCCGCCGCGCGCCGGATCCCGACGACCTGGCTGCGGCATCTGGCCGACGAATTCGCCCGGCTCGCCGCGCGCGACCCGGACGCGCTTCACGCGCTCGCGCGCGCCTGGCGCGAGCTCGGAGGCTGGAGCGCCGCCGAGCACACGCTCCGCCACGCCCTGGCCTCCGACCCGCGACACCTCCCCTCGCTGCGCGACCTCGCCGAGATCCTGCGCCTGCACGCCCGCCTCCACGAATCCCAGCTCCTCGTCGCGAGCGCGCTCGAACACCATCCCGACGACCCCGCCCTGCTGCTCACCGCCGGCCAATCCCATCTCGCCCAAGGCGACGTCGAGACCGCCCTCGCCGCCTTTCAACTCGCGGAGGAACGGGCCGGCGCCTCGTCCGGCATCGCCTCCCGCGCCGGCCTGCTTTTCGCCCTCGGGCTCGCCTATCTGCCCGACGTCACCGCGGCGGACCTCCTCGACGCCGCCTCGGACTGGGAGCGCCGCCACGCGCCGCCGGCCCAACGCCCGAGGCCCTCGCCGCCTCCGGCCGGACGCCGCCCGCGCATCGGCTACTACTCCCCCGATCTTCGCCGCCATTCCATCGTCCACTTCTTCCTTCCCCTGCTGAGCCGCCACGACCGCGCCGAGTTCGAGATTTTTGTCTATTCCGACACGCCCTCGCCCGACGCCCTCACCGCGCGCCTCCGCCAGCTCGCGGAACACTGGCGCGACCTCCAAGCCCTGGCCGAAGCCGACGCCATCCGGACGATCGCCGCGGACGGCCTCGACCTGCTCGTCGACCTCTCCGGCCTTTTTGGCGCGACCCGCCCCCGGATCTTCGCCGCCCGCCCCGCCCCGCGACAGGGCCACCTCCTCGGCTACCACGGCTCCACCGGACTTTCCTCGCTCGATTTTCGTATCACCGACGCCCTCAGCGATCCGCCCGGCGCGGAAGCCGAAAGCTCGGAAACCCTCGTGCGCCTGCCGCGCGGTTTCCACTGCTTCGATCCCCTGGTCGCCCCCCTCCCGGAAGGTGACGCCCCCTGCCTCGCCAACGGCCACGTGACCTTCGGCTCCTGCAACAACCTCACGAAAATCAACTCCGAGGTCGTCGCCCTCTGGGCTCGCGTGCTCCACGCCGTGCCGCGCTCGCGCCTCCTTCTAAAGGCCATGCAGCTCCACGACCGCGAGCTCCGCGACGCCGTCGCCGGCCGTTTCGCCACGCACGGCATCCCGTCCGAACGCCTCGACATCCTCCCCGGCGAAACCGCTCCCGAAGACCACCTCGCCACCTACCGCCGCATCGACATCGCGCTCGATCCGTTCCCCTGCAACGGCGTCACCACCACCTGCGAAGCCCTCTGGATGGGAGTCCCCGTCCTCGCCCTTCCCGGCGCCCGCCACTCCGCCCGCGTCGGCTCCAGCCTGCTCGCCCAGATCGGGCTGCACGAATGCGTCGCCGCCTCCCCCGACGACTACGTCCGCCGCGCCGCCGACCTCGCCGCCGACCCCGCCCGCCTGGCTACCTGGCGCCGCACCCTCCGCGAACGGCTCGCCGCCTCTCCCCTCGGCGACGCCGACGACTACGCCCGACGCGTCGAGGCCGCCTACCGCGCGCTCCTCGGCGCGGGCTGATCCGCGCGCTTAACCGCCTTTTCCGCGCAACATTGGCCCTTGGATATGGGTCATTGGTCGTTTTGATTCGCCCAAATCCGTCCAAATGCCCGAAGCCGCCACCGCGACACCCTCTCCCGCCACCAACGCCGCCTCCGCACCGCCCGCCATCGTTGTCCGCGACCTGGTAAAAACTTACGCCGGCCACCCCGCCGTGCGCGGCGTGAGCTTCGAGGTCGCCCAAGGCGAGATCATCGGCCTCCTCGGCCCCAACGGCGCCGGCAAGTCCACCACCCTCCGCATCCTCACCGGCTACCTGCCCGCCACGTCCGGCCAGGTCACCGTCTGCGGCGTCGACGTCGCCGCCCGCCCCGCCGAGGTCAAAAACCACCTCGGCTACATGCCCGAGAACAACCCCCTGCCCGACGACATGCGCGTCGGCGAATACCTCCACTTTCGCGGGCGCCTCAAGGGACTGCGCCGCCGCAAGCTCGCCCCGCGCCTCGACGAGGTCGTCCATCTTTGCGACCTCGGCCGCGTCCGCGACCGCATCATCGGCAAGCTTTCCAAAGGCTACCGCCAGCGCGTGGGCATCGCCGACGCCATCCTCGCCGAGCCGCCGCTCATCATCATGGACGAGCCGACCATCGGCCTCGACCCGCACCAGATCCTCACCGTCCGCGATCTCATCGCCTCGCTCCGCGGCCGCATGACCGTGCTCATCAGCTCGCACATCCTGCCCGAGATCGAGGTCACCTGCGACCGCGTCGTCATCGTCAACCAGGGCCGCGTCGTCGCCGCCGGCACGCCCTCCAGTCTGCGCCGCGAGTTTTTCGGTCCCGGCCACTACGAACTCGAGCTCGCCGGCCCGCTCGACCAGCTCCCGCCCGCCTTGGCCGAGCTGCACCCCGGCCTCGCCCTCGTCTCCGCCTCCGAGCCCGACGCCGCCGGCTTCGCCACCCTGCGCCTCTCCGCGCCGGCCGACGCGCCCGATCTGCGCGAAGCCCTGGTCAACGCCCTCGCCCGGGGCGGCCGATTCCGCCTCCGCGCCCTCGCCCGCAGCCGCCACACGCTCGAGGAGGTCTTCCTGGCCGCCACCCAGGTCAAGGCCGCTTGAGCAACCGGAACGAAAGATCGACAGAGAACAGCACGACAGAACCCGCATGAGCCTTCCTCCCCCTCCCGCCACCTTCGCCGCCTCGGCCGTCATTGGTCATTCGTCATTGGTCATTGGTCATTAGCCCATGCGCCCCCTCCGCATCCTCCTCGCCCACGAGCTCCGCATGCTGCTCGTCAGCCCCGCGACCTACATCGCCGCGACGCTCTTCCTGCTCGTGATGGGCTTCATCTTCGCCGGCATCCTCGAGACCTTCGCCGCCGCCCCGCAGGAAAAGTCGCCCGCGGTCGTGTTCTTCCAACTCTTCTGGCTCCCGGTCTTTTTCATGGTGCCGCTCCTCACCATGAAGTCGCTCGCCGAGGAACGCCGCCTCGGCACCCTCGAAACCCTGCTCACCACCCCGGTCACCACGCCGCAGGTCGTGCTCGCCAAGTTTCTCGCCGCCTACGGCCTCTACCTCGCGCTCTGGGCCGCGACGGGCGGCTTCTTCGTCATCCTCCAAAAATTCGCGGGCGCGTCCCAGAGCTTCGACCTCGGCCCGCTCGTCGGCGGCTACGTCTTCATCGCCGTATCCGGCACGCTCTTCATCTCCGTCGGCATCCTCGCCAGCGCGCTCACGCGCAACCAGGCCGTCGCGGGCATCCTCGCGTTCGTGCTCCTCCTCGCCATCGTCATCGGCACGCGTTTCGCCGCCACCCTCGAGGTCTTGAAGCTCGAACACCTCGCCTCCGTCCGCGCCGGCGTCGACTACCTCCAGGTCTTCACCCACCTCGAGGACTTCACCCGCGGCGTCGTCGACACCCGCCAGGTGCTCTACTACCTCAGCGGCACCGCCCTCTCGCTCATCCTCGGCATCCTCGGCGTCGAGGCGAAGCTGCTCCACAGCTAAGAAAGACCAAGGCTGAAAAGCTGAAACCCTGAGACCTGAAAAACCACCGCATCCCGTGTCCATTCCCCCCATTCCCTCGGAGCTCCCCGGTTCGTCATTGGTCATTGGTCATTGGTCATTGGTCATTCCGCGTCCGTCGTCCGCCATTTGCCCCGCCGCCTAAAACGGCGCCCGCTCACACGCCGCTCCGCCCTTTCGCGCCCGCCCGATGTCCCGCTCCTCCGTCACCTTCGCCTCCGCCCGCCGCCGCCGCACCGCGCATCTCCTCGCCCAAGGCATCCTCGTGCTCACCCTCGTCGCGGGTCTCAACTTCCTCGCGACCCGCCACGCCTGGCGCTTCGACCTCTCCCGCCACGCCCGCCACTCGCTCTCCGCCGAGACCCGTTCCTATCTCAAGGATCTCGCCGCCCCCGTGACCGTCGTCGTGACCTTCACGGACGACAACGAGGTCGACCAGCTCAACGAGGCCTACCGCAGCATCCGCAGCCTCCTGCGCGACTACGTCGACGCCTCCGCCGCCAATCCCCGCGGCCCCATCAAGGTCGAGTTCATCGACGTCTACCGCAACCGCGCCGCCGCCGAGCGCTACGACGTCGCCGACCCGAGTCGCATTTTTGTCCTTTCCGGCAAAAATCGCCGCGAACTCAAACTCGACGACATCTACCGCCTCAAAGACGGCGAGGCCGTCGCCTTCAACGGCGAACGCGCCTTCACCGCCGCCATCCTCGACGTCACCCGCGCCGAAAAACAAAAGATCTACTTCCTCGCCGGTCACGGCGAGATGGACCCCACCGACCCGTCCCCCGATCGCGGGCTCACCGTCCTCAAGGACGAGTTGCTCCTGCGCAACTTCGACGTCGGCGTGGTCGACCTCCCCACCGCTCGCGCCCTCCCCCCCGACGCGTCCCTCCTCATCATCGTCGGCACCCAGGGCCGCTACAGCCCGGCCGAACAGGAGCTCCTCCGCCGCTACCTCTCCACCCAGGCCGGCCGCCTCCTCCTCCTGCTCAACCCCGGCACCCCGCACGGCCTCGACGACCTCCTCTACGATTGGGGCGTCCAGGTCGACGACGTCGTCGTCATCGACCCCGGACCCGACGGCCGCGCCGACACCGGCGACCTCATCGCCTACGCGTCCGAGTCGAGCCACCCCGTCATCAACTTCGTCTACGAGAACAAAATCCCCCTCCTCTTCGGCCCCTCGCGCGTCGTCCGCCCCGATCCCGGCCGCTCGCTCGACCCCGGCCTGTCCGTTCTCCCGCTCCTCGCCGCCTCGCCCACCGCCTGGGGCGAACGCGGCTATCGCCAGAGCGACGTCCACGTCCGCGACGACAGCGACCTCCTTCCCCCGCCGCGCCTCTCGCTCGGCACCGCGTCCGAACGCGTCCCCCCCAAGGGAGCCCTCCCCTTCAGCGTGCGCGGCGGCCGCCTCGCCGTCTTCGGCAACGCCGACTGGATCGCCAACCAACGCGTCACCGGCGTGAACGCCTACCTCGCCTTCGCCGCCGTCAACTGGCTCGTCGACCGCGACACCCAGCTCAACTTCCCCCCGCGTCCCATCGAGAGGTTCCAGCTCACGCTCTCTTCCGCCGAGCTCGGCCGCCTCCGCCTCACTCTCATCTTCGCCCTGCCCGCCGCCGCCGCCGTCGCCGGCCTCCTCGTCTACTGGAACCGCCGCCGCTGATTCAGCTCCCCGCTCCCTTCTCCCCGCTCCGACCCGTGCGCTCGAAATTCACCCTTCTCCTCCTCGCGCTCAACCTCGCCCTTTTCGGCTATCTCGCCCTGACCGAGCGCTGGATCACGCCCGACAAGGTCGAGGAAAACCGCCGGCGCATCCTCGGCCCGGAGGCGGCGGATCTCTCCGTCATCGAGATCGCCGTCCTCCCTCCCCCCGCCGACGGCGCAAACCCTCCCGCCTCGCCCGCCCCCGCGCAGACCATCCGGCTCGAACGCCAGCCCGGCGGCGGCTGGTTCCTCGCCGCCCCCCTCGACTGGCCCGCCAACGACTTCGCCGTCCGACTCATCCTCAACCAGCTCCAGTTCCTCGAAAACGAGACCAGCTTTCTCGTCACCGACCTCGCCGCCAACGGCCAGACGCTCGCCGACTACGGCCTCGCCCAACCGCGCATCATCGTGACCTGCACCCCCGCCTCCGCCAAGGCCGCGGAAGACGCCCCCGCGCAGCCGGCGCCCAGGCCCTTCGTCCTCAAGATCGGCGCCACCGCCGCCGTCGGCGACCGCCTCTACATCCTCTCCCCCGACGAGCGCCGCATCCACGTCGCCGGCCCCAAGACCTCCGAAAACCTCCTCGGCGCGCTCACCCTCGATCTCGCGCGGCTCCGCTCCGACCAGCTCTTCACCATCCCCGTTTTCGAGGCCCGCGCCCTCACCCTCCAAAGCGGCGCCGCCAACTCCGCCCGCACCCGCCTCCGCCGCGAACAAAGCCGCTGGACCTTCGAGGCCCCCATCACCGCCCGCGCCGCCAAGACGCCCGTCGAACTCGCCGTCAACGACCTCAACGCGCTGCGCGTCGCCCGCTTCCTTCCGGCGGACTCCGCCCCCTCCCCCGAAGCCGCCGGCCTGGCCAACCCGCGCCTTCGCGTCACCCTCGAGGGCAACGCCCGCCGCGAGACCCTTCTCCTCGGCGCCCCGGCGGCCTCGCCCGCCGCCCCCGGGGCGACGCCGCCTGCGGCGTCCGCTCCCGCCTCCCCTTCCGCGCCCGCCCCCCGCGGCGACACCGTCGAGCTCTACGCCCGCCTCGACTGGCGCGTCGCCCCCTCCGCCGACAAGGACCCCAAGCGCGCCGCCCCCCCCGTCCTCTTCACCGTCGAGGTCCCCGCCGAGCTCTTGAAAACCCTCGAGCGGGCCCAGACCGCGCTTCGCGACAAACGCGTCCTCGACCTCGACCCCGCCCGCGTCACCGCCTTCTCCCTCGCCGCGCCCGGCAAGCCCGAGCTCCGTATTCAAAAGCTGGATTCCAACGCCGCCTTCCCGGCCTGGCAGATCGCCGCCCCCGCCGCCTCCGCCCCGCTCCGCGCCGACTCCAAGTTCGTCGAGCACCTGCTCCAACGGCTCCAGCTCCTGGAGGCCGTCCCCCCCCGGCCGGACGCGTCGCCCTTCGTCTCCGACGCCCCTTCCGCCGCCGACCTGGAGCGACTGGGGTTCAACCGCCCCGAACGCGTCGTCACCCTTCAACTCGCCGCCCCCGCCTCCTCCGGCGGCGGCCCCTCCTCCGCCTCCAACGAGCTCGTTCTCGAGCTCGCCCAGCCCGTCGTCGCCGGCCCCGACCTCTACGCCCGCGTCGCCGGCCAGCCTTTCGTCTACGCCGTCCCCGCCGAGTCGCTGGAGCAGATCCCGGTCTCGCCGATCGTCTATCGGGATCGCACGCTGGCCCGCCTGCCGGACACCACCAGGATCACCCGGCTTGTCATCCGGCGCGCCGGCGCGCCCGAGGCCGCGCCCTTGCTCGACCACACGGTCGGCGCCGAGCCGCCCCCCGCCGCCGTGGCCACCCTTCTCTCCGCGCTCCGCGAGCTCCGAGCGCGGACCATCGTCCGCGAGGATTTCCCCGCCGCCGTGCCGGTCGACGGCGTCCAAAAACCCTGGGCCTACACCGTGGAGGCCACGCTCGACCCCGCCCCAGCCTCCGGCCCCGTCCGCCTCGACCTTGCCGAGCGCGCCGGCGGATCCACCCAGCTCGCCGGAAGCGAGGCGCTGGGCCTCGTCTTCACCCTTGAACAGCCCGTCTTGGACGCGCTCTGGCAGATTCTCTACCGCGAGCCCAAGCCCTAGGCTCCGGCGCCCCCGCCTCCGCACCCGTGGCCTCGCGCCCCTCCAGCCGCCCCCGCGGCCTCCTCCGCACGCTCGCCCGCCTCCTCCGTTGGACGCTCTGGCTCGGGCTCCTCGCGGCGCTCGCCATCCAGACGCGCATCCTCGTCGACGGCGGTTTCCGCCTCCCCGGCTTCGCCCGCGACTATCTCGTCCGCCGTCTCGCCGCCGAGGGTTTCACCTTCGACGTCGAGACCATCTGGCTCGCCCCCAACGGCAACGTCATGCTCGTCCGCCCCCGTCTCGGACTAAGCGGACAGGACAGCCCGGTGGCGACCGCCCGCGCCGTCGCCATCCACCTCCGACGCCGGGAACTGCTCGCGGGGAAAATCAGCGCGACCCGGCTCGAGCTCGCCGAGCTTTCGCTGAACCTGCCCGCCATCGCGTCCCCCACCGGCGCGGTTCAACCCCTCCTCGAAGCCGGGGAGTTTCGCCTCTCCCGCTCTCCCGAGGCCGCGAACTGGACCGTCGATCAGGCCAGCGCCCGGCTCCTCGCCATTCCGGCCGCTTTTTCCGGAACGCTGCCCTCCGCCGCCGCCGCCGCCGCCGCCCCGCGCCGCCCCGCGGCCGAGATGGCCCGCGACACGCTCCGTCGGGCCGCCGACCTTTACCGCCAGCTGGCCCGGCTGCCGCTTGATCGAATCCGCGTCGTCCGCGTCGACCTTTCCCCGTCGAACCTCGAACTCTCCGCCGAGCTTCCCGCCTTGTCGCTCTCGGAGTATCCGCTGCTCCCGCCGCGCTTCCCCGACGTCTCGCTCGATGAGGTCCGGGCGTCCCTCAGCCTCCCCCTTGATCGCCGCACCTCCGACCTCGGCGAAGTCCGTTTCCACGCCCGCCGCCTCTCCGTTCCCGCCCCCTATCTCCTCGAAGGCGAGGAAGTCGGCCTCCGGCTCTCCGCCCGCGGCCAAACCCTCGGGCTCGGCCGGACCGACGACAAGACGCTCAACCTCGCCCTCGCCGCCGCCCGTTTCCGCAAAACCGATCTGCCCCTGCCCGCCGTTCCTCTTGTCGCCGAGGCCAACTTCGCGGCCGCCGACGGAGGCGCCCTCGACCTCGATCTCTCCGCCCTTCTCGCCGACGCGCCCTGGAACGCCCGCTTCTCCGGCACCGTCTCCGATCGCGCCGGCTCCCTCGCCGCCAGGGGCGAGCTCACCCCGGCGCTCCTCGACCAGGTCCGCCGCTTCCTCCCCGAAAAGGCCCGTCCCGTCCTCGAACTCGCCGACCCCGTCCGCATCGACGCCTCCGCCCTGATCGCCCCCGGCGCCGAGCCCGTGCGCGTCGTCGCCCGAGCCGCCTCCGGCCGCGCCGTCGCCGGCAAGGTCCGCTTCGACCGCGCCGGCGCCGTCCTCGTCTACGAACCCGCCGCCCGCCGCCTCCTCGCCGACGAGCTCGTGCTCGCGCAGGACGACTCGCTCGCCTCCGGTAGTTATGAGATGGATACCGAGACGCTCGCCTTCCGCTTCCTCCTCGGCGGCCGCCTCCGGCCCATGGCCATCGAGGGCTGGTTCTCCGGCTGGTGGGACCGCTTTTGGGAGAATTTCCGCTTCGGCCCCGTCCCGCCCTCCGCCGAGGTCGACATCCAGGGGGTCTGGCGCGACCCCGAACGCACCACCGTCTACGTCGGCGCCTCCTCCGGCCCCATGCGTCTGCGCGAGCTCGAGCTCGGCGCGCTTCACGCCCGCGTCTTCGTCTTCGACGGAGGCTCCACCGACCTCCTGGGTTTCCACGCCGCAAAAGACGCCTTCTCCGCCGAGGGCCGCGTCTCCCGCCTTGTCGGCCCGAACCACGAGTCCTGGTCGCGCATGAGCTTCGACGTTCGTTCCGACTTCCCCGTCGACGCCCTGCCCCGTCTCTTCCCCGAGGAAGGCCCCGGACTCGTCGAAGCCTTCGCGCTCACCTCGCCGCCCCGCATCCACCTCGTCGGCGACGCCCACGGCCCCGCCTCCGCCACCCCCGGCCGCCAGCATTACGACCTCGCCCTCTCCGCCGACGCCCCCCTCCGCTACTCCGGATTCCCCCTCGACAAGCTGGCCCTCCGACTCGAGCGCAGGGACGCCGAGCTTCACCTGCGCGACATCCGCGCGGGCTTCGCGAACGGCCTCGCCACCGGCGAAGCCGCCCTCAGCGGTCCCGACGCCGACCGCTGGCTCGCCTTCGACATCACCCTCGCCGACGCCGACCTCGATCTCGTTCAAACCCGGTGGAACGAGTTCCAGGCGACCCGTCCCCGCGAAAACCAAAACGCGTCGGCCCCCGGCACGAAGACGACACCGGCGACCGCGAAAGAGGCGAAGGACGCCAAGTCCCTTGGCGGCCGGATCTCCGCCCGTCTCGCGGCCACCGGCCCGCTCGACAATCCCCTCCGCTACTCCGGACGCGGCGACGCGAAGATCACGGGCGCCGACCTCGCCAACATCCGCCTCATGGGCCCCGTGTCCTCCCTGCTAGGCGAGATCGGCATCGGCTTCACCACGCTCAAGCTCTCCGAGGCCGACGCCCGCATCGCGCTTGATCAAAACCGGCTGGTTTTCGAGGACCTCCGCCTCACCGGCCCCTCCGCCCTCGTCGAAGCCAAGGGAGTCTATGCGCTCCCCGCCGGCCTCCTCGATTTTCAGGCCAAGATCCGCCCCTTCGACCAAAGCGGCGGCATCCTCTCCTCCACGGCCAACTTCTTCACGTCCCCGCTCTCCAGCGTGCTCGAGGTCGATCTCGCCGGCACCCTCGACGACCCGACCTGGACCTTCACCTACGGTCCCACCAAACTCTTCCGCCGTCTCTTTTGACAGGGCGTCAAACGGTGCGACCTGTTGCCGGAGCCCGTGCCCATGCGCGGCGGAAGTCGGGGACCCCGCGGGCTTCACGCGTATCACCTCGGCAACCTTACGCCCGTCAACGCCGTCCCATGCACTCTTCGCCGCACGCCCGCCCAGCCCCGCAAGCCGACGCTCCCGTCTACATGGGCCTTCCCCACGAGCGCGTCCTCCGCCCCCGCTTCTGGGTCGCCCTCGCGCTCACCCTCCCGGTGCTCGCCCTCTCGATGGGCGAGATGCTTTTCCCGTCCGCCTTCCACGCGCTCCCGCCCGCCCTGAACGGCTGGCTGCAGTTCGCGTTCACCACGCCCGTCTTCTTCTGGTCCGGCGCCTGGTTCGTCCGGCGGTGGTGGAAATCCATCCTCGAGCGCGACACCAACATGTTCACGCTCACCGTCACCGGCACCGGCGCCGCCTACGTCTATTCGGTCGCCGCCCTGCTTCTCGGTAGCCATTTTCCCGATACAGTCCGCGGTCCGCACGGCGTCCCGCTCTACTTCGAGGCCGCCGCCGTCATCACCACCCTCGTCCTGCTCGGCCAGATCCTTGAGCAACGCGCCCACGCGCGCACCGACGCCGCCATCCGCGGCCTCATGGAACTCGCCCCCAGGCACGCCCACCGCCTCCGTCCCGACGACTCCGAGGAGGACGTTCCGGTCTCCGCCCTCCGGCCCGGCGACCGCCTCCGCGTCCGCCCCGGGGAACACCTCCCCGTCGACGGCGTCCTTCTCGACGGCTCCGCCGAGCTCGACGAATCGATGCTCACCGGCGAGCCCCTCCCGGTGACCAAATCCCCCGGCGACGCCGTCCGCGCCGGCACCCTCAACGCCACCGGCAGCTTCGTCTTCCGCGCCGAGCGCGTCGGCGCCGACACCCTCCTCGCCCAGATCGTCCGTCTCGTCGAGCAGGCCGTCGAAAGCGAACCTCCCATCGCCCGCCTCGCCGACCGGGTGTCCTCGTGGTTCGTCCCCGCGGTGCTCCTCTGCGCGCTCGCCACCTTCGCGGCCTGGACCGCACTCGTGCCCGGCGACGGCTGGCTGCACGGCCTCCTCAACGCCGTCGCCGTCCTCATCATCGCCTGCCCCTGCGCCCTCGGCCTCGCCACGCCCGTCTCCATCGTCACCGGCATCGGCCGCGGCGCCCGGGCCGGCGTGCTCGTGAAAGACGCCGCCGCCCTGGAAAAACTCGAACGCGCCGACACCGTGCTCCTCGACAAAACCGGCACCCTCACCGCCGGCCGCCCCGCCCTCGTCGCCATCGAGCCCCGCGGCGAAGGCGTCCCGCCCGCGGGCGCGTCCTTCTCGCAGGCCGACCAGCTCCTCCGCTTCGCCGCCGCCGCCGAGCAGCCGAGCGAACACCCGCTCGCCCGCGCCCTCGTCGCCGCCGCCAACGAGCGGGGTCTCGCCCTGCCCCGCGCCGAAGATTTCTCCGCCGAGCCCGGCGCCGGCGTCCGCGCCACCGTCGCCGGCCGCCGCGTCGTTCTTCACCGCGCCCCCGCCGACACCGTGCTCGCCGCGCATCCCGAGGCCACCCTCGTGGCCGTCACGATCGACGATCTTCCCGCCGGACTCCTCGCTCTTGCCGACCCGATCAAAGCCTCCACGCCCGCCGCCCTCGCCGAACTCCGCGCGCTCGGCCTGCGCCTCGTCATGGTGAGCGGCGACCGCCGCGCCGCCGCCGAGTCCGTGGCGCGCCGGCTCGGCCTCGACGGCGTCCACGCCGAGGTCACGCCCGCCGACAAACAACGCCTCGTCCGCGAACACCAGGCCCGCGGCGAACGCGTCGTCTTCGCCGGCGACGGCCTCAACGACGCCCCCGCCCTCGCGGCCGCCGACGTCGGCGTCGCCATGGGCACCGGCACCGACATCGCCATGCACAGCGCCGGCCTCGTCCTCGTGCAAGGCGACCTCCGCGCCCTCGCCCGCGCCGTGCGCCTCAGTCGCGCCACGCTGCGCAACATCCGGCAAAACCTCTTCTGGGCCTTCGCCTACAACGGCGCCGGTATCCCGCTCGCCGCCGGCGCCCTGTTCCCGCTCTTCGGCTGGTTGCTCAACCCCATGTTCGCCGGCGCCGCCATGAGCCTGAGCTCGATGACCGTCGTGCTCAACGCCCTCCGACTCCGCCGCGCGCGCCTCTGAATCTTGACCGCGGATTTCATGGATCACGCGGTCGATGCTCTGTTCTCCGTCCGCGCCCGTCTGCGCCATGCGCGGTTAAGAAACTTACCCTCGCCTAATCTTCGCCGCCCCGCCCGCTTCGGCTCGCATCGCTCCCGCCCGGGCCTTTGCGTCGCCGCGTGAGCCCGCCTTCCAGCGCGACCCCCGCCGCCCCTCGCCCCGATCCGCACGCGCTCGCGCGCGAGCGGGCCAACGACGGCGCGCGTCTCGTCCTCCGCGGCGTCGGTCTCAACCTCCTCCTCGCCGCGATCAAGTTCGCCGGCGGCATCCTCGGCTCCACCTACGCGCTCATCGCCGACGGCATCGAGTCGCTGCTCGACGTGTTCTCGTCGCTGTTCGTCTGGCTCGGCTTTCGCTACGCCGCCAAGCCGCCCGACGCCGACCACCCTTACGGCCACGGCAAGGCCGAGTCGCTCGCCGCCCTCGCCGTCTCGCTCGTGATGCTCTCCGCCGCCGGCTGGATCGCCATCCACGCCACGCGCGAGATCCTCACGCCCCACACCGCGCCGCACTGGGGCACCCTCCCGCTTCTTGTTTTTATCGTCGCGACCAAATGGCGGTTCTCGCGCCGCATGGCCCGCGCCGGCGCGGAGCACGGCGGCACCGCCCTCGGCGCCGAGGCCTGGCACCACGCCGCCGACGCGCTCACCTCCGCCGCCGCGTTCATCGGCATCAGCGTCGCGGTGCTCGCCGGCCCGGGCTACGCGGCCGCCGACGACTGGGCCGCGCTCGCCGCCTGCCTCGTCATCGCGATCAACGGCCTGCTCGTCTTCCGCCGCGCCTTCGGCGAAATCATGGACGTCGCCGCCTCCGACGAGGTCCACGCCCAGGTGCGCCGCGTCGCGCGGTCCGTCTCCGGCGTCGTCGCGGTGGACAAATGCCGCGTGCGCCGCTCCGGCCTGTCCCTCCTCGTCGAGATCCAAATCGTCGTCGACCCCCAGATCACCGTTTTCGCCGGCCACGCCCTCACCCACGAGGTGCAGGACGCCCTCGTCGGCGCCGATCTCGCCATCTCGCACGTCGCGGTTCACGTCGAGCCCGCGCGGCCCGGCGCACTCTGAATCCGTCGTTTATTGCGACGAAGTAGCGCGCGTTTATCCGCTCCACCCGAGGTGTTTGCCGGTTGCCCCGGCGCTCGTTTCGGCGCATCACCCCCGCATGCCCGCCCGCGATCCGTCCGTCCCGCCCTCCTCGAATCAACACCTCCTCCGCTGGGTCGAGAAAATGGCCGAGCTCACCCGTCCCGCCGCCATCCACTGGGTCGACGGCTCGCAGGAGGAATACGACGGGCTCTGCGCGCAACTCGTCGCCGCCGGCACCTTCACCAAGCTCGACGAGGACCTCTGGCCCGGCTGCTACCTCGCCCGCTCGCATCCCTCCGACGTCGCGCGCGTCGAGGACCGCACCTTCATCTGCTCGCACTCCAAGGACGCCGCCGGTCCCACCAACAACTGGGAGGAGCCCCACGCGATGAAGCGGAAGCTGAAGCACCTCTTCGCCGGCTCCATGCGCGGCCGCACCATGTATGTGCTGCCTTTCTCCATGGGCCCCGTCGGCTCGCCGCTCTCGCAAATCGGCGTCCAGCTCACCGACTCGCCCTACGTCGTCGTCAACATGCGCATCATGGCGCGCATCGGCCTGCCCGTCCTCGCCGAGATCGACCACGGCCACAAACGCGTCGTGCCCTGCCTCCACTCCGTCGGCCGCCCGCTCATGCCCGGCGAGAAGGACGTCCCCTGGCCCTGCAATCCCGAGAAATACATCGTCCACTTCCCCGAGACGCGCGAGATCTGGTCCTACGGTTCCGGATACGGCGGCAACGCCCTCCTCGGCAAAAAATGCTTCGCCCTCCGCATCGCCTCCGCCATGGCCCGCGACGAGGGCTGGATGGCCGAGCACATGCTCATCCTCGGCGTGCAGGACCCGGCCGGCAAAAAAACCTACGTCGCCGCCGCCTTCCCCTCCGCCTGCGGCAAGACCAACTTCGCCATGCTCATCCCGCCCGCGCCCTTCGCGAAGGCCGGCTGGAAAGTCACCACCGTCGGCGACGACATCGCCTGGCTCCGTCCCGACGCGCAGGGGCGCCTCCGCGCCATCAACCCCGAGGCGGGCTTCTTCGGCGTCGCGCCCGGCACCTCGCTAAAGACCAATCCCAACGCGATGGCGGCCCTCTCGAAAAACACCATCTTCACCAACTGCGCGCTCACGCCCGAGGGCGGCGTCTGGTGGGAAGGCATGACCGACACCCCGCCCGCCGAGTGCGTCGACTGGCAGGGACAAAAATGGACGCCCGCGCTCGCCAAGGAAAAGGGCGCCAAGGCCGCCCACCCCAACGCGCGCTTCACCGCGCCCGCCTCGCAGTGCCCCACCATCGACCCCGATTGGGAACGCCCCGACGGCGTGCCGATCAGCGCCATCGTCTTCGGCGGACGCCGCGCCGCCACCACGCCGCTCGTCTACCAGGCCTTCAACTGGTCCGGCGGCGTCTACGTCGGCGCCACCATGGGCTCGGAGATGACCGCCGCCGCCGCCGGCACCATCGGCCAGGTCCGTCGCGATCCCATGGCGATGCTGCCCTTCTGCGGCTACCACATGGGCGACTATTTCCGCCACTGGATCAAGATGCAGCGCGAACTCGCCGAGACCCCGCGCATTTTCAACGTGAACTGGTTCCGCAAGGGCGAGGACGGCAAGTTCCTCTGGCCCGGCTTCGGCGAAAACTTCCGCATCCTGCGCTGGATCGTCGAGCGAACCCAGGGCCGCGCGCGCGGCCGCGAGACGCCCCTCGGCTGGATGCCGCGCCACGCCGACATCGACTGGACCGGCCTGGATTTCCCCGAGGCGATCTTCGCCCAGCTCACCGCCATCGACCGCAAGGCCTGGCGCAAGGAACTCCTCGGCCACGAGGAGCTCTTCATCGACCTCACCGCCCACCTTCCGAAGGAGATGCTCTTCGAGCGCGAACTCCTGATCTGCCGCATGTAGCCCGAGGCAGGGCGGGACCGCCGCGTCGCCTCTCCGCGTTCACCGCTCCGCTGCGGCGCGCCCGGCGGTCGCGCCCTACCGCGAGCACGCCGTCCTCCATCCGCGCCCATCTGCGCGATCCGCGGTTAAAATCTCCGTGCCGTCGTCCCGTCCCGCCGTCACTTCGCGCTGATCGCCGCGAGGATCTTCTCCTTCAGGTGCGTGCCGCGGGTCTTCGCCTCGTTGTTTCGCACCGCCATGCCGTAGGCCGCCGGCTCGCCGACGATGAAGACCTTCTTCTTCCCGCGCGTGATCGCGGTGTAGAGCAGGTTGCGCTGGAGCATCATGAAATGCCCCTTCAGCAGCGGGATCACCACCGCCGCGTATTCACTTCCTTGCGACTTATGGATGCTGATCGCGTAGGCCAGCGCCAGGTCGCCCAGCTCGCCGCGCGTGAACGAATGCTTCGAGCCGTCGAACTCCGCGTCGATCGTTCCCGCGTCCGGATCGCAGCCGACCACCACGCCGATGTCGCCGTTGAACAGGTTCTTGTCGTAGTTGTTCCTTAGCTGGATCACCTTGTCGCCGACGCGATACTCGCCGCCCGGCCCGCGCAGGCCGCGCCCGTGCGGGTTCATCGCCGCCTGCAACTGCGTGTTCAGATTGCCCACGCCCGCCACGCCCTTGTGCATCGGCGCGAGCACCTGCACGTCGCCGGGCTTCATCCAGTGGAAATTCGCGGGGATGAACTCCGTGCAGAGCGCGATCGTCTTTTGCAGGCAATCGTCCGCGTCGCGCGCCACGAGGAAGGTCAGGTCCGCCCACGCCTGCACCTTGTCCAGCGTCTCCACCGCGATCGGCAGCTTCGCGTCGCCGCCGTTGATCGCGTGCGCGGTCGTCACGATCTCGCTCTGCCCCTGCTGGCGATGCACCACGCTCAGACGCGTGACGGGCACGGATTCCGTCGCGATGATGTCCTTCAGCACGTTGCCCGCGCCCACGCTCGGCAGCTGGTCCGTGTCGCCCACGAGCAGGAGGTGCGCGCGCGACGGCATCGCCGCGAAGAGCGCCGCCGCCAGCCGCGTGTCGAGCATCGAGGCCTCGTCGACGATGAGAAAATCCGTCGCGAGCGGCTGGTCCTCGTTGGCGGTGAAACCGCCGCGCTGCGGATCGAATTTCAACAGGCGGTGCAGGGTCTGCGCAAAGCCGCCCGTGCTCTCCGTGAGCCGCTGGGCCGCGCGTCCCGTCGGCGCGGCGAGCGAGACGCGCGCCTTCTTCGCCTTGAGGATCTCGACCAGCGCGCGCAGCGAGGAGGTTTTCCCCGTGCCCGGCCCGCCGGTGAGAATCGACACTTTCGAGAGCAGCGCAGATTTCACCGCGTCGCGCTGCGCCTGCGCGAAGACGAAGCCCGCCTTCTGCTCCGCCCACACCACCGCGGCGTCGACCTTGATCGGCGGCAGCCCGCTCGGCACGAGGCCGAGACGTTTGATCGCGGAGGCGATCTTCTGCTCCGCGCGGTCGAGCACCGGCAACTGCACGAGCGCCGAGCCCGGCAGCGGCTCCGCCACGCCGGCGGGCTGGTGGATCGAAAGGCTCTTCTCGCCCACGAGCGCCGTGATCCGCGCCGCCGTGCGCTCCGCCGAGGTTTCAAGCAGCCCCGCCGCGTAGTCGCGCAGCTCGCCCTCGCGCAACGCCGTGTGCCCCTCCTCCTGGAGCGTGTCCATGGCGAAGAGGATGCCGGCGTCGAGCCGCGGCGGCGCGTCGTTCGCGAAACCGAGGTTGATCGCGATGCGGTCCGCCGTCTTGAAGCCGATGCCGTCGATCTCGCGCGCCACGCGGTAGGGCTGCGTCTGCAGGATCTGCCGCGCCTCGCCGCCGTATTTGTCGATCAGCTTCACGCATTGCCCGGGCGTGACGCCGTAGGTCTGGAGAAAGATGTAGAGCTCGCGGAAGGCCCGCTGCTCGTCCCAGGCCTTCTTGATCGCGGTCGCGCGGACCTTGCCGATGCCGGGCACGTCGCGGAGCTTGCCCGAGTCCTCCGAAAGCACGCGGAAGGTGTCGGTGCCGAAGGCGTCCACGATCTTGTTCGCGTAGACCTTGCCCACGCCGGGCACGAGGCCGGACCCGAGGTATTTGCGAATCCCATACACGCTCGACGGCAGCTCGCTGCGAAAGCGCTCCACCTTGAACTGCGACCCGTGCTGCGAATGCGTCGTCCACACGCCCTGGAGGTGCAGCGTCTCGCCGCATTGCACGCCGGGGAGCGCGCCCACGATGGTCACCTTGTCGTCCGCGTCGTCGGGCCGGAACTCCGCGATCGTGTAGTGGTTCTCCTCGTTGAGAAACATGATCCGCTCCAGCACCCCGGTGAGGGCGTCGGGCGGAACGCGATTGGAGGGGACGTTGGCCAAGGTCGGCGAAGCTGTGTTTAGCGGGCCGAAGGCGAGAACAGCAGCGGCCGCAGGTCAACCAGGCCCGGCGCCACGTGCTCGGCGCCGTGCGCGAGCAGCTCCGCCTCGGTGTGCGTGCCCGTCGTCACCATGAAACCGCCGCCGAGGCGCGCCCGCTTCGCCGCCTCGACGTCCCACGGCGAGTCGCCGACCAGCGCGGTCGTGATCGCCTCCGCGCCAAGCTTTTCCAACGCATGCGCCGCGAATTCCGGCTCCGGCTTCAACCAGGGCGTGTCGGTCGCGCCAAACACGCCCGCGATCAGCGGATCAAGCCCGAGATGCGAGCACACGCGACGCGCCGAAGGACCGTGCTTGTTGGTGAAGACCGCGCACTTCACGCCGGCGGCGTTCAGCTCCCTCAGGAGCGCCATCGCGCCGGGAAACAACACCGCGTCGTCCAGCATGGTCCGGTCCCAGTATTCCCGATACACCGGCAGCGCCTCCTCGAGGCGATGGGCGTGCGTCGCCCCGAGCGTCTTCCTCAAGGCCTCCGGCAAGCCGCCGCCGATGGCGCGCATCACCTCGTCGCGGGTCGCCTCCGGCAGACCGTAGTGCCGGCGCACGTGCGAGTGCGACCGATGGATGGCCGAAAAATGGTCGAGGAGCGTGCCGTCGAGGTCGAAGAGCACGGTGCGGAAGCGCGCGGTCATGCCCCCATTGGAGCACGTCCGCCCCCCGTGGGCGCAAGGTCGCGTTTGCCCCGGTTTCATTAACCCGCTTTCAATCGCGGACTAACACGCCCCGGCCCGGAGCCGTCCCCGCGGCCGCCGCGCGTCGCGATCCGGCGTCGACCGGCGCGCTCCGCCGGGAACCTCACGAATCGGTTGCGCGAACGGTCTTTACCCGCCCAATGTCGCCCGAATGCCCCGCCCGGACTCACACGCTCTTCCCGTCGTTCCGCCCAGCGCGGCCGAGGTGCGCGTCGATGAATCGCCCGAGGCGCTCCGCGTCGTCCTTGGCGGGGCCTGGCGGGTCGTCTGCGAAAAACCCGACTGGTTCCCGTCACGCCTGGCCCGTCGGCCGCGACGCGTGCGCATCGAGCTCGCCCGCGACATCGGCGAGTGGGACAGCTCGCTGCTGTTGTTCATCCACGAGGTCCGCACCTGGACCGAATCGATCGGCGTGCCCTGCGAACTGGACGCGTTGCCCGAATCCATGCGCGGCATGCTGGCGCAGTTCACCAAGGCCTGCGAAAAATCGCATCCCGCCGACCGCTCCCTCGATCTCGTGGCCGCGGTCGGCCACGCCGCCACCGACGCCTGGCACGCCACCCGCGAGATCGCGCGTTTCCTCGGGGAGTGCGTCATCAGCGCGACCTTCCTTTCCCGCAATCCGAACAAATTCCGCCTCCG
Source organism: uncultured Akkermansia sp. (assembly GCA_966251015.1). GTDB lineage: Bacteria > Verrucomicrobiota > Verrucomicrobiia > Opitutales > Opitutaceae > IMCC26134_A. Next base: position 20,161 of record CBINJQ010000009.1, read on the forward strand.
CGACTGCATCGAGGAGATGCAGCAATGCGGCGCGATGGCCCTTCCCATCGTCAGCCTCATCGGTCTGCTCGTCGGCCTCATCCTCGCCTACCAGGCCGCCGTGCTCATGCGACAGTTCGGCGCCGACATCTACGTCGCCGACGCCGTCGGCCTCTCCATGGTCCGCGAGATGGGCGCGATGATGACCGCCGTCATCATCGCCGGCCGCACCGGCGCCGCCTTCGCCGCCACCCTCGGCAACATGCGCGCCAACGACGAGATAGACGCGCTCGAAACGCTCGGCATCCGCCCGGTCGACTTTCTCGTCGTCCCGAAGCTCGCCGCGCTCGCGTTGATGATGCCCTTGCTCGCGCTCTACGCGAACTTCATGGGCATCCTCGGCGGCATGTTCGTCTCGCTCACCGTCCTGGACATCCCCCCCGCCGCCTACTGGGTCCAGACGATCTCCGCCATCGACATCTCCGACGTCGCCTCCGGCGTCATCAAGTCCGCCGCCTTCGGCATCCTCGTCGGACTCGCCGGCTGTCACCGTGGCTTGCTGGCCGAGCGCAGCTCCGCCGGCGTCGGCCGCGCAGCCACCACGGCGGTCGTGATGGCCCTGCTCCTTGTCATCCTGGCCGACGCGTTCTTCGCCGTCGCCTTCAACGTCTTGGGAATCTGATCCATGGTCGCCAGCCGCACTCCAGACAACACGCCCGACGCCGCGCCCGGCCACGATCCCGCCCTCCCGCCCGCCATCGAGGCCGTCGGCATCGACTGCGGCTACGGGGGCGACCCCATCCTGCGCGATCTCAGGTTTTCGGTCCGCCGAGGGGAGATTTTCTTCATCATCGGCGGCTCGGGCTGCGGCAAAAGCACCCTCCTGCGCCACCTCGTCGGGCTGAACCGGCCCAGCGTCGGCGACGTCCGCTTCTTCGGCGAATCCTTCCTCGACGCCGGCGCCGTCCAGCGCCGCAATCTCCTCCGCCGTTTCGGAGTGCTTTACCAGGGAGGCGCCCTCTGGAGCTCGCTCACCCTCCTCGAAAACGTCGCCCTGCCCCTAGAGGAATACACCACGCTCACCGCCTCCGAACGCGCCGAACTCGCCGCCTTCAAGCTCTCCCAGGTCGGCCTCGCCGGTTACGAAAACTACTACCCCGCCGAGATCTCCGGCGGCATGAAGAAACGCGCCGGCCTCGCCCGCGCCCTCGCCCTCGACCCCGCCATCGTCTTCTTCGACGAGCCCTCCGCCGGCCTCGATCCGATCACGTCCCGCAAGCTCGACGAGCTCATCCTCCAGATCCGCGAGCTCCTCGGCACCACCTGCGTCGTCGTTTCCCACGAGCTCGACTCGATCTTCTCCATCGCCGACCGCGTCCTGATGCTCGACAAGGACGCCCGCGGCGCCATCGCCGTCGGAAACCCGAGGGAACTCGCGACCGCCTCGACTGACGAACGCGTGCGGGAGTTCCTCCACCGGGGCGCCCGCCCGGGGGAAAACGGCTTCGACACCGCCGCCCGCCCCGGACAGTGACACCTCCGCCTCTCTTCCGACGTCCTCCGTCCTCCCCCGCTCTTCCGGCTCCTCGCTCCAATCTCCCCGCTCCCAGCTCTTTCCCGTGAAGACCAAAGTCAGCCCCACCGTCGTCGGCCTCTTCGTCCTCGGAGCCCTGCTCCTCGCCGTCGTCGCGCTGTTCTCCTTTGGCGGCGTCAACTTCTTCTCCAAGCCCGAGCGCTTCATCGTCTATTTTGACGAGAGCATCCACGGCCTCGACGACGGCTCGCCCGTCAAGTTCCGCGGCGTGCGCATCGGCCGCGTCGTCGGCCTCAAGGTCCGCGCCATCCCCGGCGAGCCCGCCGCCAACAAACCGCCCGGCTCGCTCGTCGCCGTCGTCTGCGAACTCTCGCGCGACGTCGTCGCCGACGGCCACGGCTCCCCGATCGACGTCTCCGACCGCGAGGAGTTGCAACGCCTCGTGGACTCCGGCCTCCGCGCCCAGCTCGGCGTCATCGGCTACGCCACCGGCCTCCTCTTCGTGGAGCTCGATTTCTACGATCCCGCCGCCTACCCCGCCGCCACCCGCGCCGGCTTCGAATCCGACTACCTCGAGATGCCCGCCGTGCCCTCCAAGAGCGCGGAGTTCCTCCGCAACCTCGACGAGATCCTCACCAACATCAAAGACGTCGATTTCCCCGGCATCGCCGCCGAGGCGCGCAAACTTCTCGCGGACACCCGCGCCCAGGTGAAGGCCGCCGATCTCGCCACCCTCTCCCTCGAGTGGACCAACGCGGCGCGCTCCGTCTCCGCCCTCGCCGACTCGCCCGAGCTCAAGGCCGTCCTCGCCAACGCCGCCTCCGCCTCCGGCCGCCTCGACCGCGTGCTCGCCGAGCTCGAGAAAGCCGCCGGCCCCGGCGCGGAGCAGCTCACCCTCGCCCTCCAGGACGCCCGCTCCGCCATGCGGCAGCTGACCGACGCCACCACCGTCATGAAGCGTTTCATCAACGCCCAGCAATACCTCGGCGACGACGCCTCCAAGGCCTTCTCCCGCCTCGGCGAAGCCGCCTCCGCCGTCGCGCGCCTCGCCGACTACCTCGAGCGCAATCCCAACGCCCTGATCAGCGGCCGCGCCACCGACGTGAAGAAATAGGCCTTGTCGCCCCTCCCGCCCCTCCGCCTCTCCGCTCCCGTTTTTTTCGAGTCCTCCGCGTCCTCCGCGCTCAAACACTTCGCCGCCGCCATGCCTTCCGCCTTCGCCGACGTTCGCCTCCCCTTTCGCCTGCGCGCCGCCTCCGCCGCCGTCCTCGCCCTGGCCCTCTCCGGCTGCAGTTTCCTGCCCAAGCCCGCGCCCGACCCCACCCGCCACTACGTCCTGACCGGTCCCGCGCCCGCCGCGATGAAAGCCGACGCCAAGCACGGCTCGCTCAAGGTCGGCCTGCGCTCCGTGCAGATCGCCCCCTACCTCGACGCCAAGTCCATGATCGTCCGCCGCGGCGACAACGAGATCGACTACCGCGACTACGCCCGCTGGGCCGAACCGCTCGCCAACGGCGTCAACCGCATGCTCGTCTCCCGGCTCCACGTCTCCGACCGCGTCGGCCGCGTGTTCCCGCAGCCCTACCCGTTCGACGTCACGCGCGACGTCGACGTATCCGTCTCGGTCCTACGCTGCGAGGGCCGCGTCCTCCCCGACGGCCGGGCCGTGGCGAGCTTCATGTGCGCCGTGGAGATCGTCCGCGTCGGCGACAATCCCGGCGCCGCCGGCGGCGAGGTCGTCCTGCGCAAGGTCTTCGAGGCGCCCGAAACCGAATGGCAGGAGGGCGACTACGCCTCGCTCGCCGCCATCCTGAGCGATGGCGTCGCCAAGCTCGCCGACACCATCATCGCCGCGCTTCCCGCCGACTAGCCGATGACCTCGGCCCGCGATCTCCTCTCCTCCCGGGTCGTGGTCGGTCGCGAGGAGGACCACCTCGCCGACGTCGCGGAGCGCATGCGCGCGAAGGACGCCGCGCGCTGCGCGGTGCTCGATCCGACCGGCAAACGATTCCGCGGCGTCGTCCGCCTCGCCGAGACCGCCCTGCGCGCCTCGGCCGGCACCCGAATCCTCGCCGACCTTGTCGCCGAGGTCCCCCCGCTTGCGGTGCGCCCGGACGAACCCGCCGACCTCGTCTGCGAACTCATCGAACGCCACGCTCTCTCCGAGGTCGTCGTGATCGATCACGACGACCACTACGTCGGCCTCGTCTCCTCCGAGGACGCCTTCCGCTGGCTGCTCTCGGAGAATCGCGCCGCCCACGCGCGCCTCGCCGGCCTCCACGCCGTCCAAACCCGGCTCGGCGAGCTCCTAGAACGCAAGGTCGAGCAACGCACCGACGAGCTCCGCGCCGCCGTCGACTCGTTCCGGAGCAGTTCGCTCGCCCTCGCGCACGACGTCCGCGCCCCGCTCCGCAGCATACGCGGCCTCGCCCAGATCATCTCCGCCGAGCCGACCTCCGCCGGGAACGCCGGACTCGCCGACGGCATCGAGGCCGCCGCGATCAAGCTCGAGAAACTCTCCGAGGATCTCCTCGCCCGCGCCGGCCTGATCCAGGGCGCCAAAACGCCCCCGCCCGCGCTGGTCGACCTCAACGAGGTCTGGGACGACGCGGTTTCCTTTCACCAGGCGCTTCTGCGCGAGCGCCGGGCCGAGGCGACCAAAGCCGCCCCGCTGCACCGCGTGTCGGGCGCCTACGTGCCGCTGCTCCAGATTGTCGCCAACCTTCTGAGCAACGCGGTCAAATACGTCCCCGCCCACCGGCGTCCCCGGATAGAGGCTTCGTCGGAGGAGATCGCGGGCCGGATCATTTTCCGCCTGCGCGACAACGGCCCGGGCATATCGCCCGCCGACCGGGATCGTCTTTTCCGCCCCTTCTCGCGGGGAGCCTCCACCGGGGACGAAACGGGCGCCGGCCTCGGTCTCGCCATCGCGCAGGACGCCTCGCGCCTGCTGGACGCCGCCCTCGACCTGGAATCCACCGACGAGTCGGGCAGCGTCTTCAGCGTGCGACTGGTCAAGGCTTCCGCGACGCCGGGCGCCGCGGAAAACGGACCCGCCTCATAGGCTGTCCTCGAGCACGAGCTCGACCTCGATGTCGAGCATGAGGAGTTCGTTTTCGCTCATCACCGGCTTCACCCGCTGAAGCACGAATTGCAACATCCGCTCGTGGCCGAGCTTTCGCAGCACCGCCATGCGCACGATGATGTCCTGAATCACCGAATCCTTCACCGGGATGCGCTCGAACCGCTCGTTCGTCATCAGCTTCAGCGTCCGCAACATCGCGTCTCCTCCCATCGCCGCGTCGCGACCGATCACGATGCCGTCCTTGATCGGCGGAATCTCCAGCGCCTTCAAACGCACGCGGATCGACTTCTCGAAAGTGGCGGGGGCGACGGGACGTTCAACGGAGGTCTTCTTGGGTTGGGTCATAAGTGAAAGATGCCGTGTAGTTTTCGCCCGCGACCCGCGCGCGTTGCGAGCCGTTTCCAGGGCGAGGCATGGCCGTTTCCCCGGAAAACGCCCCCCGGCGCCACCCTGTGCCAGGGATCGCGCCAAACCCGTTCGCAGTTCGACGACATGCCGCTAGGTTCAACTCATGCCCGCGCTCTCGCCCGCCGTTCGCATCGGCCACGTCCACCTCAAGGTCGCCGACCTCGAACGCTCGCTCGCCTTCTACTGCGGCGTGTTGGGTTTTGAACTCACGCAGCGTTTCGGCGCCCAGGCCGCATTCATCTCCGCCGGCGGCTATCACCACCACATCGGCCTCAACACTTGGGAAAGCCTGGGCGGCGGCCCGCCTCCGCCGGGAAGCACCGGGCTCTACCACACCGCGATCCTCTATCCCGACCGCCCCGCCCTCGCCGACGCGTTGAGCCGCGTGCTGCGGGCCGGCCTCACCCTCGAAGGCGCGGCCGATCACGGCGTGAGCGAGGCGCTTTACCTGCGCGATCCCGATCAAAACGGCGTCGAGCTCTACCGCGACCGCCCGCCGTCCGAGTGGCCCCGAACCCCGGACGGCGAACTCGCCATGTTCACCCGCCCCCTCGATTTGGATGCCCTCCTCCGGGAGGCGCCCATCGTCCGATAGCCGAAACCCGTTCCCGATCCACCCCGCGCCCAACCCGATGCGCGTTCTCCGGAACGCATCCGGCGATTCTCCCCTCGCCGCCGTTCGCGCTTCCGGCTCACGGGGTAACTTGCCCGAGTCCGCGTCCGTCTCCTGACTCGTTCCACCCGCATGAACTCCCACCGCCGCTCGCCTTCGCTCGCCTTGGCCATGCTATTGGCGGCCTCGGGCCTGGGCGTGTGGTTTTGGCTGCTTCACGAACCATCCGAGAGCCCGGCTTCGCCCGTCCGC